>CAIYES010000095.1 GCA_903925275.1 uncultured Bacteroidales bacterium | reverse complement strand
AGTAGCAGCAATATGCCGCCCTTTCAGGGCTAAAGTTGGGCGTGATTTGCAACAACCGTGGGCTTCACCCACGTTTAATTATGTTACGCCACTTCGTAGCTGATTGCTGACCAAATCCATCACTGGCATGATTGTGCTTAATCAAATAAATGATTCATCATATTTCCGGAAAAATTCCCTATTTCGTGATATTTTGCTTTTATCCTTTAATCATGGTCAGCACCATCTTGAATTTCTCAGTCGCGATAACGGCATGTGGAATTCCTGCGGGCATGATGATGGCTTCCCCGGCGTTTAGAAAAAACTGTACCTCATTGATGATTACTTCCGCTTTCCCTTCAATTACCTGCAACATGGCATCGTAAGGAGCGGAATGGGTGCTCAGGCGCTGCCCCTGGTCAAATGAGAACAGGGTAACTGTACCCACAGGGCGATCAATCACCCGTTTACTGATGATTCCCTCGGATGAATATTCCACCTTTTCGGGGAACCGGAAAACGTTGGAGTGTTCAAAAATGCTTTTTTCCATAGTTTTTAATTTTGCGGTATTTTTATGTCCATTCCTCTTCAATCACTTCTCCCTTTATGCTTACAATGGCCTGCTTGATCGGGATGTTCCGTCCTGAATTGCTTCGGGCAGTCTGAGCCATCTGTAAAAGACCGCCGCAACAGGGCACTTCCATCATCACCACGGTGAGTGAGTTGATTCTTGAGTCAACGATCATGGCTGATAATTTTTGAATATACGATTCCTTGTTGCTGTCAAGTTTCGGGCAGGCAATGGCAATGGATTTGCCTTTCAGGAACCGTTCATGAAAATTGCCCATTGCAAAGGCAGCACAATCGGCGGCCAGCACCACATCGGCATTTTTAAAATACGATGCCTGGGGATTAAGCAGGTGCAACTGTACCGGCCATTGGCGTAATTCCGATGCAATTACTGGTATCACAGTGGTTTCAGGTGTGACATTTTCGGCGCGGAAATCCCTGGCCATCGAACCCGGACATCCGCATTCACCGTGCGAATTCTGTTCTTTTTTTTCGGGACTCATCATAATGTTGTTTTCTTTTAAATAATCAATTGCCTGTGTTAAAAATTCCTGTTCGTTATGATCGCGCAAATGTTCAAGATGCGCCAAAATGGTATTTCTTCCTTTCGGTACCATCATTTCCATTACCTTTCGCTCATCATACGGAACTGCCTCCCGTTCAACGATTTCAATTGCGCCTTCCGGGCAATGGCCTATGCAGGCACCAAGACCATCGCAGAATAAATCGCTGATCAGCCTGGCCTTACCGTCGATGAGCTGCATGGCTCCTTCATGGCAGTTGGGAATGCATAAACCGCATCCGTTACATTTTTCTTCATCAATCCGGATAATTTTCCGCTTCATAAATCATAGGTGTATTTAGGTATATGATTGCTTCTTTGGGTTTAAAAAAAATCAGAGGTACGACTGTAACGTCTGTTCCTCCAGAAATTTTTTAAATTCTGCTGTTAGTTTATTTACCACCGAACCCATCAGGCAGCGGTCAAAACCACATAGTTCATAGGACAACGGACATTCGCCGATGTCAAGGTTCCCTTCAATTGATTGATAAATATCAAGCAGACTAATGTTTTTTGGTTCCATTTTCATCGAAAACCCGCCTGAAGGTCCCCTCACCGATTTAAGCATATCATTCTTAACCAGGCGCTGTAAAACTTTTGCAATGTGGTTCTTTGAAAATCCTGTAATTTCGGCGATCTTTACCGCATTGATTCCGTTTCCTGAACGGGCAATCAAAACCATGCTGTGAATTGCGATCGAAGAGGCTTCTGAAAGGGCAAAAATTTTTGACATGGTTTATTCAGGCATTTGAATACGCAAATGTACATACATTTTTTTAATCAGACATCAAATAACAGAAATAACTTACTTTTGATGAAAATCATTGCAGATCAATTCATAAACTGTTTATTCCGGGAATATCCAAGGATCATTTTGAAACAAATACGATGAAAGTTGTTTATTTATTAACAGTGCTTTGCGGATTATCGATGTGGTGCTGGTCTCAAAACTATCCGATCGGGCACCGGTCAATCACCTATACCGATCCAGCCAGGGGAAACCGTTCTTTACCCTCGGAACTATACTACCCTGCCATGACTGCAGGTGAAAACACATCAATTTCAGCGGGTTTGTTTCCGGTTATAGTTTTTGGGCATGGGTTTCAGATGGCTTATGATTCCTATGTCTATTTTAAAAATTCCATGGTACCGGCCGGGTATATTCTGGTTTTTCCGAAAACCGAAACTTCGCTATCCCCCAATCATGCTGAATATGGCGCCGATCTTGCATTTCTGGTTGTGCAGATGAAATTGGAAGGATTGAGCCCCGCTTCACCGTTCTACCAGCATATCGACAGCACTTCAGCCATCATGGGGCACTCCATGGGTGGGGGAGCCTCGTTCCTGGGATGTAAAAACAATACAGTACCCACATCCATGGTTACCTGGGCGGCTGCCGAAACCGTTCCTTCCGCCATCAGCGCTGCCCGGAACATCACCATCCCAACGCTGGTAATTGCAGCCGATAAAGATTGCATAACCCCTCCCGGATTAAATCAGATCCCTATGTACGATTCGCTTGCCGGCGATTGTAAAGTTTTTATCAATATCAAGGGTGGCGGACATTGCTATTTTGCCGATGCCAACTTCCTGTGTTCTTTGGGGGAGATCGGGTGCCCGCCCTTTACGATCACCCGCGAGCAGCAACATGCCACAACCCTTGATTTTACAAAGCTTTACCTCGATCATTACCTGAAAAACCAACCCGGTGCCTGGACCGCTTTCAATGATTCGTTAAATAGTTCCACCCGAATCACTTTTCAAAAATCATGCACAACAACCGCAATTTCTCCAGGGGTGAAGCTGTTTCCTTTCCAGGTGTTCCCCAATCCTTCAAATGATATAACTTACCTTACGGGAAGCAGTTCGGGTAAAGAACAGATCCAGGTTAAAATTTCAGATATTTCAGGTAAAACCGTTTATTCCGGGGCAATCGTACCGGAAGGAAATCTTTACCACCTGATGCTCAACATGCATGACTGGGCTACAGGCATCTATGTTGCGAAAATCAGTAGTTCACTGGAAAACCAAATGGTCAAAATTGTAAAAAACTGATGTTTGTTTGTTTTTTTGTGCCTGTTTCCGAAAAATAAAACGTCTCTAAAATCTATGGCCAAAGTCATTTCAAGTTTACAAAACCCGCTGATAAAAAATGTGCTGCTGCTCGGCGAGAAACCCCGTGTTCGAAAAGAGCAAAACAGGATTGTAATTGAAGGCTGGCGCGAAATACGGTTTGCCATCTCCAGCGGGTTTCTTCTCACCGATCTTTTATACTCCCCGGATCTGGTTTCAGATTCCGACCTGAAATCATTGGTGCCTGCCAATTCCCTGGTTAACATGACGGAAGTATCCATAGAAGTCTTCAACCGCCTGGCCTACCGCAAGGATAGTGGCGGTTTGATTGCCCTGGCCGAGCCGCGCAGACTTGCCCTCAGTGAACTTCAGTTAAGTAAACAGCCGCTCCTGTTGGTTCTTGAAACCGTTGAAAAACCCGGCAACCTGGGAGCCCTTCTCCGCACCGCCGATGCTGCCAACCTCGATGCGGTGATTATATGTGATCCGCAAACCGACATCTACAATCCCAATGCCATCCGGTCGAGTATCGGATGCATCTTTACCATGCCGGTGGTAACCTCATCATCCGAAGAAGCCATCGCCTGGATGCGTGCTGCGGGTATAAAAATATTCGGAACGGCGCTCACTGCAACCCGTTTTTATCATGAAACCGACTTCAACCAGCCGGCGGCCATTATTATGGGTTCGGAAGCGAACGGGTTGAGCAGCACCTGGCTTGAAGGTGCCGACAATCTCATTAAAATTCCAATGATGGGAAAGATTGACTCCATGAATGTCTCTGCTTCTGCGGCCATTGTGATATACGAAGCCATGCGGCAACGGAATTTCCGTCCCACACCAGCCTGAGCTACTTATACTTTTCATCCCCGGGCTTCAACTCCAAAAATCCCTTGGGCATTTTGCTTTTAAAGTCGATGAGGTTGCCGGTAACAGGATGACGAATGGAAAGATAAAATGCATGAAGCCTTATCCGGCGCTCGTACCGTGCATCTGCACCATATCGACGGTCGCCTACCACCGGACAATTCATCTCCGAAAGATGAACACGGATCTGATTCTTGCGACCGGTTTCAAGTTCAACCTCCAACAAAGCGTAATCGGGTGTGCGGTCCATCACCCGGTAGTGGGTGATCCCGAGTTTTGCACCCTCCTCCATTTTTACCGAATAAACTTTCTGATCATGTCCTTCAACCAGCCAGCTGCGGATGGTCCCCTTATCCTCCGCCGGTTGTCCCTCCACCAGGGCATAATACAATTTCTTCGTATCCATCCAGTGGTTCTTGATCTCTTCCTGCAACTTCTCGCTCTTGGCAAAAAGAAGTATTCCGGAAACCTCCCGGTCGAGCCGGTGAACAACGAATAACCGCTCTTTCCCTTTAGAGTTTTCCTTGACATAAGCCTGCATCAACTGGTAAAAGGAGGTGCCGCCGAGGCCCCGGTCGCCAATGGTAAGCAATCCCGCCGGCTTTACGGCAACAAGGATGGCCTCATCCTCAAAAAGCACCTGGTAGGGAGGCTTGACCTTATTCACCTTCACAGCTTGTTTAACGTATTCAACGGTATCTCCTTCCTTTAGCATTACAGCCGGATTGGTTACCATTTTCCCGTTCACCCGCACGTTACCGTGTACAATTCGCTGTTTCACTGTGGTTTTTGAAGCTGTTTGAAATTCCTCAAGCAGATGGCCGAGCAGTGAGATGGGGGTTTTAATTTTTACTTTCATGGTTGTTAATTATATGGCGGACAGACGGATAAACTACTTCAACCGCACACCCATTACCACCGGTTGATGATCTGAACAGGCAAATCCCGTCGGGATGGTTGACACACACCGGACTTCGACATTGGGTGAAAGGACAAAAAAATCGATAATGGTTGTCTTTGTGACTCCCTTTTTATAGGGCATGTCCAGGTTGCGGTTGCTGGGTTGATTCGGATCGAAAACGAATTGCCAGCCAGGCAGAAACGATGGTTCAATCATGGGATCAAGGGAGATAACTACATCGCCGGAGGCAACAGTTGAACTGTTGAACCCGCGGGGATTGATGTTCCAGTCGCCGCCGGCAATAACATAATTGCCTCGCAAATATTCTGACTTCATCGCAGAATCAAGGGCGGATAATTCTATTTTCCGCCAAACACCCGATGAATCGTAGGCCGAATTGTGCGTGTTTAAAACGACCAGGTCTTTGCCATTGTCCAAACCGAACCGCAGCAGGACAAAACACCGTTTTAGGAAAGCGAGTCGTTTCGGCCAGGATAAATCGGTTTTGTAATAACGTACCTCAGCACTTTCCTGTTTCATTTTCAAAAAGCACGCCAATCCAGCCTTTACCCTGCCCATTGGGTTCGGCAATGGAATCGGGATAAACATACTGCCATAATTTTGTGCAAAAACATTGAAATAATCGGGGAGAATACCCGAAAGAGTTTCAAACTCGTCGCAATACCAGGAACGTTTTGAATGAACATCGACCTCCTGTAAAAAAATAAAATCTGCCGTGTCATTGGCCTGAACCATCCTTTTTATTCCTTCAAAATACCGGCTGCACTGTTCCTTTTCAGGTCTCACCAGGGTCCCTCCTTCATAAAAAAAATCCATTTCCTGTCCAAGACCCGAATACCCGATATTCCATGTAAAAAAGGTGAATTCGCGCCGTGAAGGATCCATGGATTTCCCTTTCCCATTGATTTCGGGATTCGATTTTCCTTCCGGAGAGAACTCTGTCAGGGTTAGAAAACCCAGAAATCCCGCAACAAATAAAAGGGAAAACCCAACCAGAATTACGATTGTCATGAAGATGGTACGAACCGGTTTTGGCATATAACCAGATAAAATCCGAAATTATGCATTTTTTAATAACTTTACATACTCAATTTTTTATTTTATCCCTACCCGATGCCTCTCCTTGGTTCCATCATCCGGAAAGCTTATGAACTCCGCCAGTTGCCTATTGATATCTTAACGATGGATCCGGTTCTTGAGCAGGAAAAGGTTCTTAAAAAACTGTTGGTCAAAGCTCAGAATACTGCGTTCGGGGAATATTATGAATTTAACCGGATGCTTGAGCATTACGACTTTCCCAAACAATTCACCGCCCGGGTTCCGGTTCACGATTATGGCTCGATGTTTAAGAACTGGTGGTATCGAAGCCTGAATGGCGAGCCCTATGTTACCTGGCCGGGAAGGGTGAAATACTTCGCATTGACCTCCGGAACCTCTGAAGCATCCTCAAAACACATTCCTGTAACTCCCGATATGCTGCGTGCCATGCAGAAAGCAAGCATTCGCCAACTGGTTTCCGCCACCAAATATGACTTTCCTGACGAATTTTATGAAAAGGGTATTTTAATGATTGGCGGAAGCACGCACCTGCAGTATAATGGAACCTACTACCAGGGAGATCTTTCCGGGATCACCGCTAAAAACATACCCTTCTGGTTTCAGCACTTTTACAAACCAGGCCGGAGGATTTCGCGCGAACACGAATGGTCTGTCAAACTGAATGAAATCGTCAGGGAGGCAAAATCATGGGATATCGGGATTATCGTTGGTGTTCCCGCATGGATCCAGATCATCCTGGAAAAAATTATTGCTTTTTACGGAGTTCAAACAATCCATGATATCTGGCCAAATTTATCGGCCTATGTGCACAGTGGTGTTTCCTTTGATCCTTACATCAGGAGTTTCGAAAAATTGTTCAGCCATCCGATCCTTTACAACGAATCGTATCTTGCTTCCGAAGGCTACATTGCCTTTCAGCGGCCTGGCAACTTCTCCGGAATGGAATTAATTCTGGATAATGGCATATTCTTTGAATTTATTCCTTACAACGACGACAATTTCGATAACGAAGGCGACATGAAGGCAAATCCCGAAACACTCACCATCGGGCAGGTGGAGGAGGGCCGCGAATATGCCTTGCTGCTAACCACCTGTGCCGGAGCATGGAGATACCTGATCGGTGATACCATAAAATTCCTGTCAAAAAAACGTAGTGAAATTGTGCTTACCGGCCGTACCAAGCAATTTATCAGCCTTTGTGGGGAACATTTGTCGCAGGATAATATCAACCGTGCCATCCGGATGCTCCAGGATGAACTCAATGTGAAGATCAATGAATTTACCGTCACCGGTATTCGCTTCAGGAACCTTTTTGCCCACAAGTGGTATCTGGGAACCGATGATGAGCTTGATCCCCAACTTGCCGCACTCAAGCTTGATGAATATCTCAAGGTACTGAATGATGATTACAGGGTTGAACGCATAGAAGCCATTAAAAACGTATCGGCGGAAGTATTACCTTTGCACGTATTTCACGATTGGATGAAGTCCCGTGGAAAAGAGGGGGGGGCACATAAATTTCCCCGGGTACTTAAAAATAATCAGCTGGACCGATGGGAAGAGCATATAAGAACCTGCAAAACACATAAACATAATTGAGTTCGATTTTACATCCCTTATTTGAAGGCATTATCCTGGGGCTGACAGTTGCCATTTCAATCGGGCCCGCGTTGTTTGCATTGCTTCAGACAAGCATCAAGCACGGGATAAAAACCGGGATATTCCTTGCCGCCGGAATATTTACCAGCGACCTGGCCCTTGTGGTAGGGTTCTACTTCGGCGCCTCTGCAATCGTCACCAATCCTAAATATCACCTGATACTTGGAATAATCGGTGGCATTGTAATGACTATTTACGGAGTATATACCTTTTTTAAAAAGGTTCCCATGACCGAGCAGGTCGAGGCAATCAGCGAGATCAAAGTAAAGAAAAACGGCCGGATGCCCTATTTTTTTAAAGGGTTTGTGCTGAATTTCGCCAATCCATTTCTCTGGGTGTTCTGGATTACTTCGATGCTTGCCATCAATGCCACTTATGGCGGAAATCAGAAGGCTGTAGCACTTTTTTTTATCGGGACCTTGTCCGTTATTCTGATGACTGATATTCTTAAAGTCGTTCTGGCCACCAAGATCAAAATTGCCGGTAATCCTCAGGTAAAATTATGGATGAACCGGATCGTTGGCCTCCTGTTTATGATCATCGGGGTGTTTTTTATCTCAGGCTCCCTCCTAGAGTTTTTCAGAGGGATCTCCTTAAAGGTGCCTTAATTCAGGCAGTAGGCAGTAGGCAATAGGCAATAATTAATACATTCCTGCATAATTTAAATTGCCTGCATTGCCTGCATTGTTTGCATTGCCTGCATTGTTTGCATTGCCTGCATTGCCTGCATTGTTTGCATTGCCTGCATTGTTTGCATTGCCTGCATTGCCTGCATTGTTTGCATGGCCTGCATTAAATAGATTTAATAAGCCTCTCAAATTCAGATTTAAAATTAGTGCCGATCGGAATCTGCCGGTCTTTGATCTTTACGTGATTCCCCTCGATCAGATCAATACGCGACAAGGCTATGATAAATGATTTATGAATCCGCGGGAAAGAGGAGGCCGGCAGGAGTGATTCAATATTCTTCAGCGACTGGTAGCTGATAATCATTTTCTCTGTGGTGTATATCTTTACATAATCTCCCAAAGCTTCAATGTAAAGGATTTCATCCAGGTTGACCTTATAGGTTTTTTTACTTGATTTGACAAAAATGAAGGTCTCTTCCTGTCTGGTTGCCTCTTTGGCTTCGGTTTGGGGTATTTCCCTCCCTTTTATCATCTCTTCGACTTTCTGGATGGCCTTGTAAAACCGGTCAAAAGCAAACGGTTTCATCAGATAATCAACTACATCAAGCTCATACCCCTGGATGGCATATTCAGCATAGGCCGTGGTAATGATGACCAATGGCGGGTTTTTCAGGGTTTTAAGAAAGTCCATGCCATTAAGCCTTGGCATGTTGATATCCAGGAATAAAAGATCAACCTCCCGGTTATGCAGCACTTCAATGGCTTCAACCGCATTGCTGCATTTCCCGACGATCTCGAGAAACGGAATATTCTCAGTATACTTTTCAATGACACGCTGTGCAAGCGGTTCATCATCGATTATTAAACACCGGATGTTCATGCGACTAAAATAGTTAATTCTGCCCGATAAACAGATGATATTTCACGAATATTCAATATATACCTGCCGGGATATAGCAATTCAAGCCGCTTTTTAACATTAGACAACCCAAATCCGCCGGAAGGTGTTTTTTCATGAAACGTGTCCATCCTGTTTTCAATGAAGAAACCAATCCGGTCTTGGTGTTCCAGATCAAATGCAATATGAATAAAAGGATTGTCACTTTTCGCTTTCGATCCATGTTTAAATGCATTTTCAATAAATGCAATGTACAATAGCGGAGCGATTTTAAGTTCAAAATTATTGCCCTTTACTTCGAACTCGATTTTAAGGTTTTCATCGGCACGCAACCGTTCCAGGTAAACATAACTTTGAAGAAATTCCAATTGTTTTGATACCGGTACCAGGTCGTCATTCGACTCGTAAATAACATACCGCATCAGGTCGGAAAGCTTCAGGATCATTTCAGGCGCTTTTTCCGATTTGTCGAGACTCAGGGAATAAAGGCTGTTCAGAGTGTTGAATAAAAAATGAGGATTTATCTGCGCTTTGAGCGCTCTGAGTTCTGATTCAATCTTTTGTTTTTGTACCTCCTTCATCCGCAGCTCTACATCCTGCAATGTGATTGAATCGCGCATTACCTGCAGCAAGGTTGATACGATCAGAAACAGCAGGATCAGAATGAATTCAGCAACAAATTCGGTTATAAAATTCGGATGATTCCCTCCTTCAAAAAAATAGGTTACAAAATAATTTAGCAGAATGAACAGGAGAATGTTGGCAAGTTCAAGGAGAAAAAACAAGAAAAATCTTCTTTTATTGAAAAATACCGGAATCAGCCACAATAAGTTGATGTACACCGAGATTGCCAGAAACCCTATGGTAATAAGGATGTTGATCGTCAGCCGCAGATCGATGCTGTAGAAATTAAAATCACCCCTGGTATAAATGAGCACTACAGTAAACAATACAACACTGATCAGCCAGAAAAAAAGCTGCTGAAAAATAAAATTCCGTTTGCTCTTGTGAGAAAGGTTGCTGAATATCATGACGGTTTTTTTGCAAAAATGAACATTGATTTCGGGATTGTCAATTTTATTTGACGTTTGCCATGAAAAACCGGATGAAATCCCCTGTTTTTTCTGGTCACTTCACCTCACACACTCCTTCAGGTGCGTAAATTCCCCATCTTGTTTTTGGCGAAGGGTCCAGGGATAAGGTGAATCGGTTCGGTGATACGAAAAGCTATCCGAACCTGTTTTACCTGCTAAAAGAAACGGATCGTCGAGAATATTCCCCATTAATCAAAAAAAACACGGTTTCACTGAAAATGTCATTAATATTGCATATAACCTTCCCCTTTGTCATTTCATCCGAAATTTGTACAAAGGGGCTGTATTACTTTTTTATCCGGGGAAAATCAGGAATCACGATATAAATCAAACTAACAATGTCACCCCATGAAAACAGTATCAAAAAAATTCAACTTATTATTGATCGCGCTTGCACTATTTATCTCAGCGGGATCATTCAGTTATGCCGAAAACCCTCCCGATGAGGGTATGTGGTTACCTATTTTGCTCGAACGGCTGAATTATGTCGACATGCAAAAGATGGGACTTCACCTTACTGCAGAAGAATTATACAGCATCAACCACAACAGCCTGAAGGATGCCATTGTAGGTCTCTCCAACGGTGGAGGAGGTGGTGGTTTCTTCTGCACCGCCGAATTGGTATCCGGCCAGGGACTTCTCTTTACCAATCATCATTGCGGATATGGCGCAGTTCAAAGTCACAGTTCGACCGACCACGACTACCTTACCACCGGATTCTGGGCTAAGTCGTTCGGCGAAGAGTTATCCAACGAAAACATGTGTGCCTCATTTCTCCAGCGTATCGAAAATGTCACCGATTCCATTATTCCCTTTCTTTCAGAAACAATAAAAGAATCAGATCGTGCCGGTAAAATAAAAGAAATATCCTCCCGGATCCGCAAAAGAGCCGAAGAAGGAGGTAAATTTGAAGTAGCTGTTAAACCGTTTTATGGAGGGAATGAGTTTTACATGTTCGTTTTCAAAACTTACAAGGATGTGCGTCTGGTTGGTGCCCCCCCCTCTTCCATCGGAAAATTTGGCGGCGATACCGATAACTGGATGTGGCCGCGACATACCGGCGATTTTTCTATTCTGCGGGTTTATACCGATCCCGAGGGCAATCCTGCCAGGTATTCGGAAAGGAATGTCCCGCTTAAATCAACTTATCACTTGCCGATCAGCCTGAATGGCATTAAGAAAAATGATTTTGCCATGATCTGGGGCTATCCGGGCACAACAACCCGTTATCTTACTTCGTATGGCATCGAATACAACCTCCAGATGCTTTACCCGGCCCTGATTAAACTTTTTGGGAAAGAATTAGAGGTTATGAAAGAACGAATGGACCAGGATAATGCTGTAAAAATTGCCTATTCTGCCACTTATGCAAACATTGCCAATTCCTGGAAAAATTACATTGGTCAATCAAGGATGCTTGTCCGAAATAAAGTTGAAGATAAGAAAAAGGTGATTGAACAGGAATTCATAACCTGGTACAGCAAAGATCCCGGTTTGCAGAAAAAATACGGAAAAGTGCTTGACAACCTTCAAACGAGCTATGCAAACATAAGAAGAGTCGCTAATCCCTTTTTTTATACCACCCTCGGAGGAATGGGACTTGATGTTGTGAAAATTGCAAACCAGTTTGGCGGGCTCAAGGCTGCGCTTGAAAAGAAGAACAACGCTGCAGTAAAAGAGGCCCAGAGTGGGTTAAAAGATGCTGTTGCTAAACATTTTAAGGAGTTTGACCTGGCCATAGCAAAAAAAACGCTTGCTGAGATGCTCAGAATGTATGCAGCAGATGTTCCACAAATTGACTCCGTATTAACGAATACGGGAAAATGGGAGGTTACTAAATCTGCCCTGCCTTCGATCTTTGCAACCATCGAAAAAGAGTATAAAAATGATTTTACCGCCTTTGCCGATGCGCTGTATGAAACTTCTGTTTTTGCAACCCCTGAAAAAGCGAAAGCCTTCATCGAAAAACCCAGTCTGAACGTGTTTAAAAAAGATCTTGGCTGGCAACTTGCCAAATCAATGGAGGAGGCTATGGGCAAATGTTCCGGCGATTACATGACTGAAAGAGCAAGCCTTGGCATTTCAAACCGCTTGTTCATTGCGGGTTTGCGTGAGATGAACCCGAACCTGGTGAAATACCCCGATGCAAATTCAACGATGCGCATGAGTTATGGCAGTGTGCTCGATTATTATCCTGCCGATGCAGTTCACTACGACTATGTAACCACCCTGAAAGGTGTTATGCAAAAAGAAGATCCCACAAATGATGAGTTTATTGTTGAAAAGAAACTGAAAGAGCTCTTCCAGGCCAAGGATTATGGTCAGTATGGCGAAAACGGCGAAATGGTTGTTTGCTTCCTTACCACCAACGACATCACCGGAGGTAACTCCGGAAGTCCGGTCATCAATGGCAACGGCCAGCTCATCGGACTTGCATTCGATGGCAACTGGGAAGCCATGAGCGGAGACATCATGTTCGAACCCGAGATGCAACGCACCATCAACGTTGATATCCGTTACGTACTCTTTATCATCGACAAATATGCAGGTGCAACCAACCTTATCAGTGAGCTTACGCTGGTAAAAGATGAAATCGTTAAACCACAAGAGGTTCTTGCACAAAAGAAAGAAATTGAGCCTGCTGCAATTAAATTTGATAAAATTTACTTTTCTACTGAATCTGATAAAATTGACGCTAATTACATGAAGGAGATAATCCAGGCAGGTCAATTTTTAAACGAAAACCGGGGATTTTATCTTACTATTACAGGATATTCCGACAATACCGGTTCTGATAATCATAATATAAAACTTTCCCAAAAACGAGCTGAAGCAATTATGAACATCCTCATTCAGAAATTTGGGCTGACAAAGGAACGAATAAAAACCAATGGTATGGGCAAGGCTGATCCGCTCAATAGCAATAGCTCAGAAAAAGACCGTGCAATGAATAGAAGGGTTGAAATGCAACTTGTTAAATCAAACTAATTGAAGAAGGAAAAACAAGTATAGTTGTTTGTTTGTTACCAATGCAAAAACGAGGCTGTTTCAGAAGATCCGACGCAGCCTTGTTCTTTTATATTCCGGCTTCCGGCTTCACTTTCGCGGCAACAACCATGTAAATTGCTGCAAACGAAAGGCTGATCCAGATCGAGGCAGGAAAAATACCAACGAAAAAACAAATAAAACCACCAAGCCCAACAAAGAAAGCTGTAACCCCCATCAGGAAAATGGTCCCGGTGTACCCTTTGGTCATATTCCAGCTTTTCTTTACGGCCTCCACGGCCTCCATCTTTTCCTCCATCACCAGGTAGGGCACGAAACTGAGTTTGCAGGCAAAAATAATACCCGGTACCAATAACATTGCGACCCCCGCCCCGACAATTAAAAAAACAAGGATATTGGCCAAAAGGATGTTCGCAAATGACTGATACGCGAAGAAAATGTCCTGCACGCGGAATGGCTCGCCCTTCACCGCTTTCAGAAATACCCACGAAGTGCCATAACTTACCGGCATCAATACAATCACGCCATAAATAAGATTAAACAAGCCTGTGGTGAATGTGCCAACATACTGTATGTTGAAAAACATACTGGTAAATCCCATGGGGACAGAAAGAAGCATCTGAACTAACAGCACCAAAAGAAGATCCGGGAATTTTTGTTTCAGGATATTCCAACTGTAGCCATACACGCCAGAAACTGTTGGTTCCGGTAATGGCAATTGATCAGGGTTTTCGTTGTTTTGAATGATTTCCATAATGTTTATATTTTAGGTGTCAAATATAGACTACATTTTTCAAATCCGCCGACCTTTTCTGGTTGTTTATAAGCTGTTTGAATTTTTTATTTTGTTGTATTTCTATGTGTAAGGCTGTGCCGTAGGCACAAAATCTGGATAGAACTCGAATGTTCTGAGAACCATCTCGTCCCGTACGGGACGAAATAATGCATCTATTCCTGTTTTTCTACCCATATAAAATCCCTAATGGGATTTAATAAGAAATTTAAGCAGACACTTATGCTAATTGAAAATAGTCTTATGCATCTGAATTCACCTTCCCCGGGAAAAAAATCCTCCTTGTCACGAAAGAGATACGACCAGATAATACGGTCAATGTCATTAAAATTTCTGACGGTAAAGCATTTTGTTATCCGGGTTTCCCGGAATGTTGTAGAGGTAAAAAACACTTTCACCGTAAACACGCACTTTTTCAGGATAATCATGGGAAATGGAAAGCTTTTTCCTGAGATTCCCCGAATTCAGATCAATTGAATACATGTTGCAGATGCCGTTTTTTAGAAAAGTCGTATAAACCGTCTCTTTTGTTTCATCCACCAAAATATCATTTGACCAACGGCCATCTTTCAGATTATCAATATTCAGCGCAAGTTTATAGGAAAAATTTCCAATGCTGTCATAAAACTCTATTTGCCGGTCGGGCGTGTTGAAAATACAGATATAGCTCCCGATCCTGACCAGGGATGTTTTTATCGGCCGGTAAAGTATCTTGTGAACATAATTCCAGTTTGCAAAATCATCCCGTGAATCGGGCGGCCTGCTGCTTCCCAGCAAAGCCGCATCATCGTAATTGCGTCGCAGCATTTTCGCTTTTTTCTCATCCCTGATCTGGGCGATTTCGCGTTTCAGCAGGGTCTTTTTATTAACGCCGTAATACTCCACCCCTAACCCGTGATCCGTTACTCTTTGAAAAAATAAAATATCCGGCATGGTTGCCACACAATTTTTAAGTACATCATCAAATTTCTTCAGCTTCACCGGATGGATCATATGCAACACCTTCCCCTGGCGAAATACCTGGAATCCTGAATCATGACTTAGCACATGCAACATGCCTAAGCAGTCTTTGAACAACTTTTCCGGGGTGAAATAGAAAACCATCGAACTGGCTACAGTATCCCCTGCGAAATTTTTACAAATCAGTTCAGCATTCGATAACCGTTGCCTGTAAATCAGCAAATAAACCTGGTTGCTGTCGAGCTCATAATCAAGCACCGCGTAGTGTTCATCTTTGAAAAACACCTCCTGGACATTTGCTTTGATTTCAACTTCCTGCAGCTCGCTGGCTTTTCGAGAAAGGTACAAGGTTAGTGAATAAGATGTTTCATCAAGCAGAATGGTTTTTGTTTCATAACCGACATGACTCACGATAAGGGTTGCAGGCAGACTGTCAATAAAAAATGAAAACGCTCCTTTTTCGTCTGTTACTGTTCCTTTACGCAATCCGGCAAAGGAAAGATTGACATTAGGAATCGCCGCCTTTGTACCCTGCTCTGTGACCTTCCCATAATAAAAATGGTAGTGCCGCTGCGCCTCGGTAACGACGCCTGCAAGCTGCATGATTACAACAAAAATCCAGAAATTCCGGCTAATTCTTAAGCTGAAGGTTTTCAATCTGCTCATGATGAAGATCAGGATCTTTTACTCTTTCAAACTTACGAAAAGTTATTCTTCACTACAAGAAGTACCATGATAAATTACTGATTTCTGCCACGACAGGCACAATTAACACGTTGTCTGATTTTCCGGATGTGCCCAGATGCAGCAAAACAGGGGTTAACGCTAAAGCTCTTTTTATGGAGACCCTGAAAAACACACTTTTTGGTGAATACATCGACCATGGTAATCGGTAGAAATGAACCTATGGGCGGACAAACAGCCTGCATGGTCGATTTGACGTCATTTTGTTTGGTTTTTATCAGTATCTGTTGTTAATTTGTCGCTGGATTTCAACAATATAAAATGTTCATTCAACAATTATCATAAAAATCAGATATGTCATTTTATGGGGATCTCCAGTAATCGGTTAATAAAATTTATTAACATATGTAATGAAGACAAAGTATAAAATCCTGATCCACGTCGCCTTCTGGATTTACATGTTTAATCAGGTTATTCTTGCTATTGCCATGATGTCGGCAAAAGAGTATGATCCGTTTCAGGAAATTACCATTTATCCCATCACAAGTTTTATAACGTTCTATAGCTTCTATTTCACTTACGCGTTGTTTTTCGTCAGAAAAAATAAACGCTATCCCATTATTTTATTGATCGCGGTTATTGTCATCCTTGTTCCATTGCGCGTTGGCATTGAATATCTCTTCTGGAAATATATCGGGTACCAACACATCAAAGTGCCTGATTCGTTAGTCATTGACAGCAGCTGGTGGTATAACTCCATACGCCTGGTGATCATTTATGGCATTTACGCATTGCTGATACAACTTGCTATTGGTTGGTTTGATACACAGAAATTGAAAACCGAGTTGTTGCTGGAAAAACAATCGGGCGAATTGGCGTTGCTCCGGTCACAGGTTAATCCGCACTTCCTGTTCAATACCCTGAACAACATATATTCCCTGGTTTACAAAAAGTCGGATGATGCCCCCGAAGCGGTGATGAAAATGTCGTCAATCATGCGTTATATGCTTTACGATGCAACCACCGATAAGGTTTTACTGGAAAAAGAGATTGAATACCTCAAGAGTTTCATCGAACTTGAAAAACTCCGGATCAGGCACAAAGATTTTGTGGAGTTGAATATTTCGGGGAATGTGGAGGGGCGAACCATCGCACCCATGTTGCTTATCCCTTTTGTTGAAAACGCCTTTAAGCACGGGAGCCGGAATGTTACTGTCCCGGGAATCCGGATCGATCTTTCCATCGGGTTGCAACAAATACGGTTTGAAGTCAGCAACCATATCAGAAAAAACACAAACGCTATCAAAGACCCGGCCAGTGGAATCGGGTTAACAAACATCCGGCGCCGGCTCAACCTGCTTTACCCCGGTAAACATCAGCTTGAAATCAGCACAGACAACGATTTGTATAATGTTTTATTAATCCTTTGGATATGAATATCAACTGTATTGCAATTGATGATGAGCCTCTGGCGCTCGACATCATTAAAGATTACTGTTCAAAAGTGGTTTTCCTCAACCTGCTGAAAACATTCGACAATGCCATTGAATCCATTGAATATATTCGGTCAAACAAAATCGACCTGATCTTCCTGGATATCCAGATGGAGGAACTCACCGGAATTCAGTTGCTGAATGCGCTGAAACATCGTCCTTTCGTGATTTTCACCACCGCATATGAGCGTTATGCCATACAGGGCTTTGAACTTGATGTGGTGGATTACATGCTGAAACCCATCTCTTTTGAACGTTTCATCAAAGGAGTTAACAAGGTGTGCGAACGCATGCAATTTGATACTGGAGCAATCAAACCGGAAAATGTCAAGCCAAAGACTGCGGAACCATCCTTTTTCTTTGTGAAACCGAGACCCGTATGGAACGCATTGAAAACAACGATGTGCTATACGTCGAAGGCATGGGTGATTACTGGCGGATTGTAACAAAAACGCGAAGGATTATGACCCTCATGAATGCCCGTAAATTAGAAGAGGTGTTGCATGAGCCCCAGTTCTGCAGGGTTCATAAATCCTTTTTTATTGCCTTGGATAAAATCGAATCGATCGAGCGGAACCGTATCAAGATCGGCGACCAGTACATCCCGGTAAGCGAAACCTATCACAAAACTTTTTTCGATTTGGTGGAGCGGAAGAAATTGGCGTGAGCCCGACTATTTTTTCTGCATGGCATTCATCAATTCCTCCAGCGTATTTGGCGTATCAATAATCTCCCTGGTTTTTTCATCAATCAGAACCATAAATGGTGTTGCTAAAACAAAGTAATCGGCTGCTACTTTGCTGCGGATACCATCTGAACCCCGCATATGCTTCCACCCTGACAGTCCTTTGATCTTTTTATCCCATACTTTCACCTCAATATCTGTTTCATCCAGGCTGATTGCCACAACTGCAATTTTCTGCCGGGTTTCTGTTTGCTGATGCCAGGGATATAACTGATCGACCATTTTTACACAATGGCTGCAATCAGCCGACCAGAAAAGCAACAGAATATACTTTGCCGATGTTTCGAATGTGTTCAGTTCAAAAAAATTGCCATCCGAATCTTTCAATGAAATATCAGGAGCTTTGGTTCCGGGCACCAGGGTTTCCATGCCTTTCAGCCTGCGTGCAATTTCCTGCCGTTTTGATGTGAGGCAGTTCGTATCATTCAGATACGGTTTCAAAATTTTCATCCCGGCGGTTATCCCATTGGTTTCGTATCCTTTATAAAAATAATCCACCATCCAGCCATATATCAGCGGATGTCCCCTTTTAGCTTTCTCTATCGCAGCTCGTCCGGCAATGGGGAACAGGGAGTCGCGTAGCGCTACGGTGGTTGATTGACGGCCGTAAAGGTTTACATAACCGTCCATCCATTTGTTCAGCTCGGCGGTTTTAACCAGCAGGGGATCCTTAAAATCCATGCCGTCAAAATAGTGCTTTATCAGGCTTTCAATCCGGTCGGTTTCCGTGCCATTCCAGGATGTTTCCGGCACATACTGAAAATCATACAAGTTGCTTACAAAAAGTGCCTTATCCTGTTGTTCCCGGGCTGCCAGCCACTGGTTGTAGCTTTGCCGCCGCTGTTCATATTCATTAATGCCCTGCTGGTAGAATGCCGATTGCGTGTCATCATAGTTCAGTAAAAAATTCTGAAGCAGGGCCAGTTTGTCCTTTTGTTTGCTGTTTTCTTTTGAAAAACTGGCAAATGCGGCATTTTCCAGTTCTCCCACCTGGAAATGCGTACTGTCGGAATTGTTGCAGTATTTCGGACTGACCCACAGTTCCAGGTTTTGGGCATTGATGAAAAGATTTTTCTCCGAAGGATATGGCGTACTTGACTCTTTGTCCCTGTAGTCGAACCGCAGTACAAACTCCCCGGGCAGGTGATCGCTGGTGACCGTTATTTTTGTGGTTTCGCCATCTTTTATTCCCGGTACTTCCACGATGGGTTTAAATGTTTTTGATACAGAAAGGGCCAAAAGGCTTATTTTGCTGTCATAAACACCTCGCAGGTGTATGGTTACCGTAACATCTTTTCCCTGGGCCGGGCAATAAAAATGGGAGACCAGTAAAAGAAAAAATGCAATTAAAAAGCTATTTCCCGTGTTTGCAAAATTCTTGTTCATAGTTGTTTATTACTTTTGAAAAACAACATCACCACAACCCCCTTTGTTTGGAGGAGGAATTTCCCTTCTCCTTCAGGAGAATGTGGCATTGGATAAGGTGTCCTGTTAATCCGCCATAAAGATAATCAAATATTACTCTTTAAGGCAGCGCACCGGGCAGCCGGATGCCTTTTCAATTGTACTCATGGTGGTATATCCCGAAAAGAGGAACAGGTAATAGCCGGTAATATCGTCATTCTGCGTGCTGCTCCAGTATAAGCCCTGTGAACCCCGGTTGTAGAATATCCCACCGTACCAATAAGCAAGGTTCCCGGCCGCATGCAGTTTGAGCTCAGAGGCCCAGGCATCGTCCCAGTTTGCCCAGCCGCCCCATGTATTCACATTGTCCCATTCGGTAAATGTAGGTATCCTCCAACCTGCGCCAAGTTCAATGACACACGGGTCGTTGGCGGGTTCCCAGTTGGCATTTTCACTGATGCTGGTTATCGTCCACGACGGATAGGTTGAACCATCATTCATGTATCCCTGCATCCGGTTGAATTGCCAGTACCAGCCGGCAGAAGCCTCGGTATTGTCATCCACGGCGGTCGATTGCTGACTTGCCCCCAGGTTACTTGTGATCCAGCATTTTGAAGGTTCGCCGGGTAAATTAGTCACGGTGCCATAGGTTACTGATTTATCAACAGGAGCAACACCTCCTGATATCAGATGGTTGATGGTTAGGGAGGATCCGCAGAGAAATACAGCGGAAGTTGTGAAACTGACTTCATTCCCATATGCCGTTCCGGCACTGTTCGTCGCATAGGCCCTTAAATAATACAATGTATTCGGCGTAAGACCGGCCAGGTTGCTCACAAAAACACCGGTTCCGCTACCATCAGCAGTATTATTACCGTAGATGGTGGGAGATGTTGTAGTGCTCCAGCAAACACCCCTGACAGTAACGGCAGATAAGCCTTCGTTCACAACATTACCGCCTGAGATGGCGGTAGTTGAGGCAATATTGGTAACCACGGTTGTTGTTACCGTGGCCGTGGCATCCATCAGGCAGCGGATCGACATGCCGTAAGCTTTTGAAACGATGCCCGGGTTGACGGTTGTGCTGGTAAAATTCAGGTACCAGCCATTGGTATTGCCGAACTGCTCACTGCTCCAGTAATTGCCATAGGAACCACGGGCTTGCAGTGAACCATTGCTGAACAGGAACCCGGCAGCATGGAGCTTTAAACCTGAATTCCATGGACCGTTCCAGTTGGTCCAGCTTCCGCTTACATTACCCAATTCACTGGAGGTAGGAATACGCCAGCCGGCACCAAGTTCAACGAAACACGGGTCATTGGCAGCCTCCCAGTTCAGATTTTCATTGACATAGGTTGTCGTCCATGCCGGTACGGTTGATCCGGCGTTTTTGTATCCCTGCTTCCGGTTGAACTGCCAGTACCATCCTGCCGAAGGTTCTGTGGCATCATTAACAGCGGTTGCCTGGTGGTCGGCGCCCAGGTTACTGGTAATCCAGCATTTTGAAGGTTCTCCGGGGATACCCATGACAGTTCCATAGGTAACGGTTTTATTTTCCGGAGATACATTACCTGAAACATGGTTTATGGTGATGGTTTCAATTCCGGGACAGGGATTGAGTGTTAAAAAATCTACTACATTCCCGTAAGCGGTACCGATACTGTTTGTTGCATAAGCCCTTACATAATACCGGGTGTTCTGGGCCAGGCCGGTGAGGCTGCTTGTGAATGCCCCGGTTCCGCCGCCATCGGTCGTATGATAATTCGTGACCAAAGGTGGGGATGATGTACTCCAGCATATGCCACGGGCCGTGACCGTAACTTCGCCGTCAGAAAGTACATTCCCTCCTCCGGTGGCAGTCGTCTTGGTGATTTCTGTAACCGATGTTGTAGTTACCGATGGAAGAACCCCGTTTAATGTGGTGAACGTCAGGTCTGTCCCATAAGCAGTACCCGCGCTGTTTGTTGAATACGCTCTGACATGATAGAGGGTATTCGCAGCGAGACCTGTGAGACTGCTGATGAACACTCCGGTGCCACCGCCATCGTTGGTATGACTGTTCCCGGGGATGGTTGGATTTGATGCGGTGCTCCAGCATACGCCACGATTTGTAACCGGTGCTCCGCCATTGGCGGTGACATTTCCTCCGCTGGTCGCGGTGGTTTGAGCTATAACTGTTGCTGCTGTTGTGGTTACTGTTGGAATAACCGGATTTGGCAGGGTGGTAAAGGTCAAATCCAGTCCATAAGCCGTTCCTGCATTGTTGGTCGCATAGGCCCTTGTGTGGTACAGGGTATTCGCTGTGAGGCCTGTGAGACTGCTGGTGAACACTCCGGTACCGCTGCCATCATTGGTATGGCTGTTCCCGGGGATGGTTGGATTTGATGCGGCGCTCCAGCATACACCACGATCTGTAACCGGTGCTCCGCCATCGGCGGTGACATTTCCTCCGCCGGTGGCGGTGGTTTGAGCGATGGAGGTCACGGCAGTTGTAAGAACCGTTGGAGGAACAGAATTCAGGGTGGTAAATGTCACCCCGGTTCCGTAAGCCGTGCCCGCACTGTTGGTTGCATATGCCCTAACATAATATAGCGTATTCTGTATAAGGCCGGTGAGACTGCTTGAAAACACTCCTGTGAGGCTGGCATCTGTCGTATGACTGCTGGCAGTAGTAGGATTTGACGAGGTGCTCCAGCACACCCCTTTTGCGGTTACCAGCGCCCCTCCATCGGAAGCGACGTTTCCTCCACCTGAGGCGGTGTTTGAAGTGATGTCCGTCACAATGGCTGTTGTTACTGTTGGAATGAGCGGATTGGGCGAATCTTTGATGCAACGAAGCGGATATCCGAAACTTTTACCGTCATGATACACCCCACCGTCGGGCATGCCCTGGATACTGCCCGGGTAAAACAGGTGCCATCCTTGGTAGATGGGGTCCTGTGAACTGCTCCAGTAATCTTCAAGTTCGCCCCGGTTGTGCAGCCCGTCACCATTGAAAGTATACAGGTAACCTGCTGCATGGAGTTTTAAACCGGAATTCCACGGGCCATTCCAGTCTACCCAGTTTCCACCAGCAGCAACATTATTCCATTCGGTATACGTTGGAATACGCCAGTCACTGCCTATCTCATGGGCACAGGGATCGTTGGCAAACTGCCAGTCAAAGTTTTCAAAAATCCATTCATCCCAATCGGTATGGGGTGTTCTGGTTGTTCCATCATGCTTGTACCCTTGTTTGCGGTTAAACTGCCAGTACCAGCCTGCCGCGGCTTCAGTGGCATCATCTATTGCCAAAGCCTGGTGGTCCGCCCCGAGGTTGCTGGTAATCCAGCATTTTGCCGGTTCACCGGGTATGTTTGTAACAGTTCCGTAAGTAACTGTTTTTGTCACCGGCGCTACGGTTCCTGCTATATGATTGATGGTAATGGAAGTACCGCAGGTTGAGCTGGTAGTGGTTGTCACAGTTATTTCATTTCCATAGGCAGTGCCGTTACCATTGGTAGCATATGCACATACATAATACAGGGTATTCGGTGTGAGACCGGCGAGGCTGCCAGTAAACAAACCCGAACCACTGCCGTTGGTTGAATGGCTGTTTGCCAAAGTAGGATTTGGTACGTTACTCCAGCAAATTCCACGGGAAGTTACAGCAGTTCCGCCGTCACTGTAAACATAGCCCCCGCCTGTTGTTGCAGTAGCAGCAATATTGCTGGCAACCAACGTTGTAACAGCAGGTGTGGTTGTGGTAGCACCGCCATCGTTGAGGCAGCGCAGCGACATACCACTGACTTTGGTGTTGGATTCAATGGAACATGTTCCAACGCCGGAGAACAGGTTCCATCCCTTTGAAGCGCCGTTCTGTGTATTGCTCCAGTAAAAGCCTGTCTTTCCGCGGTTGAATAACATATCATTTTCATGTATGATCCCGGCTTCATGCAGTTTTAACCCGGAATTCCAAGGAAAACTCTCATTGGTCCAGGCTCCGCCTGCATCCAGGTTCTCCAGTTCCGACATGGCCGGGATACGCCAGCCAGCGCCAAGTTCAAGGGTACAGGGATCCTTGGCAGCCTCCCAGTCACTGTTTTCATTTATTGAGGTTATCCAGCTGGTATTGGGTGTTCTGGCCCCGTTCATATCAACCTGGTACCCCTGTTTGCGGTTAAACTGCCAGTACCAGCCTGCAGCGGCAGAGGTGTTATCGTCATCAACGGCAGCCTGTTGGTCGGCGCCCAGATTACGGGTGATCCAGCATTTTGCTGGTTCGCCGGGAATGTTTGCAACGGTGCCGTAGGTAACGGTTTTATTAACCGGCGCCACATCGCCCGCAACATGGTTAACTGTGATGGAAGTACCGCAGGTGAAGAAGGTCCTGAAACTTACCTCATTCCCGTAAGCGGTTCCGGAACCATTGGTAGCATAAGCCCTTGCATAATAAAGGGTATTCGCCGTGAGGCCGCTGAAATTGCTTGTAAACACACCGGTTCCGCTGCCGTCGGTCGTGTGGTTGTCGGCAATGGTGGGCAAAGGTGAAGTGCTCCAGCATACACCCTTTACAATTCCTGCTACCCCTCCTTCGCTGAGGACATTGCCGCCAGCGGTTGCCGTTGTCGTAGTAATATTGCCGGCAGCCGTTGTGGTGAGGGTGGGGGTAGTGGTGAAACTTGCTTCATCTCTGAGGCAGCGCATCGACTCCCCGGTTGCATTAAAGTTAACCCCAAAACCCGCTTCGATAATTCCAGCGATGAAGAAGAGGGTCATGCTCGTATTTACACCTGGGGGGGGGATTAAAGGACCGTCACCATTGCTGCACCAGTATTCACCGAAGAGACCTCGTTGGAATAGTGAACCATCGGCTACGATGAGACGACCGGCTGCATGCAGCTTCAAATCAGATATCCATGGATTAAGATGGTTTGGAAAGAGCGCTACTACTGAGTTCCATTCCGTATAAGTAGGAATGCGCCACCCGCTGCCAAGAGCATGGGTGCAGGGGTCGTTGGCGGCCTCCCAGAAAGTGCTTTCAAGAATATTCGTGGTCCAGGTGGCAGCGGGCTTGCGGGTGAAGCCATCCTGATCAACCTTGTTACCCTGTTTCCGGTTAAACTGCCAGTACCAGCCTGCCGATGCTTCGGATGCGTCATCAACGGCCGTTGGCTGCTGGTCGGCACCCAGGTTTCTGGTAATCCAGCATTTTTCAGGACTACCCGCAATATTCGGAACTGTACCGTAGGTAACGGTTTTTGTGACAGGTGCCACATCGCCGGCTACATGATCAATGGTGAATGAAGAGCCGCACGCCCAGGCTGTGGTCGACTGTGTCAGCGTGGTCGCTGCCGATACCCCGCAACTGTTGTAGGCCCATACATATCTCGAATAGGCTGTGATGGGGATGAGACCTGTTTCGGTCTTCGTGGTGACGGCAGCCAAGTCGGTCGCCGTTGTGTAATCATCGACCGTATTCCATTTATAACCGATGGCACCGGCAACGCTGTTCCAGTTCCAGGTGATCTCTGTTCCGGTTGGCACATGTATACCGGCCAATGGGGATGAGAGCAGGTTTGTGACAAACTGGTACCAGCCTGAGCCATTGTAAAATTCAATATTGTTGGTTATGGTATTATAGATGACCAGTCCGGTAACAGGAAGAATAGCATCACGCTGGGCATTCGTAAGTCGTGGGATCAGCACCCCCTTGTCGGTAGCCGATACATCCAGTATTGCGGATGGATCCGCGTTTGAATTGTCTGATTTGATAGCTATCCCGACGGAGGCCTGGCTTCCGCTGGCACCCGTTATCCCCGTTGAACTGGCACACACGGTAACCCAACGGGTATTGTTGTAATAATTGAGGAGATTTGAAGATGTGTTGTAAATGATCAAACCATTGGCAGGCGATGGGATAAGGTCGCGGGCTGAGGTTGAAATTCTCGGGATCAGCATACCCCTGGCCGGATCATTGATGTCGAGCATCGCCGTACTTTCCGCCTGTGTTCCCAGTGAAGTGCCAATGGCAACACCGTTGCTGCCTGTGCTTGGGCTTCCTGCGGTTTTTAAAATGATAAAGGTTGTTTCCAACTGGAACCAGTGACTGCCATTGTAATAATTGAATTGGTTCGAAGTCGTATTGTAGATTAGCAGGCCGGTTGCGGGAGATAGAATCAGGTTGCGTGCAGCAACCGACATACGCGGGAGGAGTAACCCCCGGTCTTTTGCATTCACATCCAGCATGGCTGAAGGGTCGCATGGACTGCCATCGGTTTTGATGCTAACCTGACTGAAAACAGAAAGACCTGGAATAGCAAAAATAAATCCAAGCACTACAAAAAGCCTGAAAATTGTTCTCATCTTTAAATGGTTGCAGTTTTATCCGGTTTATATTTAATTGTATTTCCCTGCTGCACAAGGCGGGGAATTATACCCATAGCGATTAAACAATATATAGAAAAAAGTGACAGGCAAAGTAGTTACCGGGTTTCCAGTCGAAACTGGGTTAGGTAATAGTTTGGAACATTTTTGAACAAAACCAGGGCAATATACAATATAAATATCCGGTTGTCAAGTTGTTATCTTTTACACAATGGATTTTTTATCCACAGCCTGGAGAAGAACCAGGGATACAATCCTCTTTTTCAAAGCGATTCACAAAAAATGAGTTGATATAAGATCGGTTCCCGGGTTAAATATTTTCAAAAACGTGAATTAATTAACAACTCTTTTGTTGATTTCACCGGGGTTTCCCAAACATGAAATAGGAATATTGTCATGTTAATCTTTGGACGTTCATACCTCATACCTGAACCGGCCAGGAACTGACTGATCTCAGGTCTCTTTTGATAACGATAAGATAATCCTAAAAGGAATTTCCACAAAATCAGGGAACCCACTCGTAATCCATCTGCTTCCGGGCAAGATCGATGCGTTTGACCCGTATTTTCAATTTGTCGCCAAGCTTAAAACGGTAGCCATGGCGCTGCCCGATGATCTGGTAGTTTTCTTCATCAAGATAATAATAGTCATCCTCCAGATCTCGAAGCCTAATCATCCCTTCACATTTTGTCCCGATGATCTCGGCAAAAATGCCCCATTTGCTTACACCTGAGATAAGTGCATCAAATTCCTGCCCGATTTTATCAAGCATGTATTCAGCTTGTTTGTATTTAACCGACATTCTTTCGGCATCAACGGCCCTGCGTTCCATTTCCGAAGCATGCTCGCACATTGGCTCATACACCTCTTTCGAAACCGACGGGGCATTGTTCATGTAGTTGAACAACAACCGGTGTACCATCAGGTCGGGATAACGGCGGATGGGTGAGGTGAAATGTGAATAATACTGAAAAGCCAGACCGTAATGACCTATGTTGTTGGTTGAATAATAGGCCTTCGACATGGTCCGGATGGCGATGGTTTCGATCATGGTTTCGGTACCGGTGCCCTTGATATCGCTGAACAACTTGTTAAATGAATCGGCAAGCGATTTTTTTGAACTTATTTTCATTTTGTACCCAAGCCGCTCCACAAACTGGGTGAACGTATCGAGTTTTTCGGGATTCGGAGTATCGTGAACCCTGTACACAAAGGTTTTCACCGTCTGATTTTCCCTTTTCTTTCCGATAAATTCAGCAACCTTGCGGTTTGCCAGCAACATGAAATCTTCGATCAGCTTATTGGCATCCTTCATTTCCCGCAGATAGATGCTCAACGGCCGGCCGAGTTCATCAAGTTTGAACCTGACCTCCTGGGTTTCAAAATTAAACGAACCCTTCCTGAACCTTTCTTCACGCAGCTTTAAGGCTACCTTATTCAGAACAGCGATCTCCGTCGAAAATTCCCCTTTCCCGGTTTCAATGATCTCCTGAACCTCCTCATACGCAAAACGGCGGTTCGAATTGATCACCGTCTTGCCAAACCATTCGGCATGGATCTTACCCGTTTCATCCATTTCAAAAACCGCCGAAAAGCACAACCGGTCTTCGCCCTGTTTCAGGGAACACAATCCATTTGATAACCGTTCAGGAAGCATCGGGATCGTGCGACCAACCATATAAACCGAGGTTCCCCGCTCAATCGCCTCCTCCTCAATGGCCGATCCCGGTTGCACATAATAGGATACATCAGCGATGTGCACTCCAATCTCCCAATGTCCCTTGTCCAACTGCTTCAGCGAAATGGCATCGTCAAAATCCTTTGCATCCTCGGGGTCAATGGTAATGGTAAATATCTGTCTGAAATCCTTGCGTGTGCTGATCTCAGCAGGCGGAATGGCATCCGGAAACGAAGAGGCTTCCTTTTCTGCCTGGGCTGAAAAAGACAACGGAAAATCTATTTCTGCCAGTATCGACTGCATTTCTACACGATTGTCGCCCGGCTTCCCCAGCACCTCTTTTACCTCTCCGAATGGGTTGGCCGACTGGGCCGGCCATTCGGTGATCACTGCTACAACTTTTTGGCCGTTCTTTGCTCCGTTAAGTTTTGAAATGGGAATGAAAATATCTACCGGCATGGTCGCATTATCAGGCCTGAGAAATGCAAAATTCTTGGAGGTTTCAATTGTCCCGACAAATTGTTTCTTATTCCGTTTGATGATCTCTGCTATCTCACCTTCCAGTTTATGTCCCTTCCGCCGGGGAAAAATGAACACCTTCACCTTATCGCCGTGAAGGGCATGGTTCGTGTTTGTCGCAGCAACAAACACATCTTCCGATTTATCTTCCGGGATCACGTAAGCTTTCCCGGTTTGTTTCATGTCGACCGTTCCGGTGAGGGAGGTTTTTACCTCCTTTTCATAGCGCGGACTTTCGGTATTGATCTGGTATTTCCCACGCTTGCTCATGGCAAGTTCCTGGTTCTTGAATAACTGTCCGATGATCAGGCTGATCAGATCCTTGCTTGCACGATCCTGAATCCCAAGCCTCGATGCAACCTGTTTGTAATTGAAGCTGCTGTATGGATTGTTCTGAAACACATCCAGCACCGATTTTACAAAGGTGTTTTTTTCACTGCCACTTAAACTCTTCTTCTTTCCCATAAAATATTTATTATCGAAAAACCATTTCACCATTTCACTATTTCACCATTTCATTACCTGACCGCCTCCAGCAACGCTCTTGTATATTCCGATTGTGGATTTGCATAAACCTGGTCGGCCTCTCCAATCTCTTCGATTTTTCCATTCTTCATAACAATCAAACGGTCCGACATGAATTTAACAACCGACAGATCATGGGAGATAAAAATGTAGGTCAGCCCATAATCTTTTTTCAGATCATTCAGCAGGTTCAATACCTGGGCCTGGATGGAAACATCTAACGCTGAAACCGATTCGTCGCAGATGATCAGCCGTGGTTCGACAGCCAATGCCCTGGCAATGCAGATCCGTTGCCGCTGGCCGCCCGAAAACTCATGCGGATAACGGGAAAAATGTTCAGGTTTCAGACCAACTTTTTGCAGGAGCTCCATCACCCTTTCCTTTCGGGTTGTGTCATTCCGATGCAATTTATGAACCTTCATCGGCTCAAGAATTGCTGAACCGGCAGAGATCCTTGGATTTAACGAAGAATAAGGATCCTGGAATATGATCTGCAAGTCTTTGCGAAGTGCTTTAAGTTTATGGGAGGTCAGCCTTGTAATATCGCAGTCCCGATAAAACACCTTTCCTTCGGAAGCAGGAAGAAGTTCAAGTACCACGCGGGCAAGTGTGGTTTTTCCACTTCCGGATTCGCCCACAATTCCAAGGGTTTCACCTGGATATACATTAAAACTTGCCTTTTCCAATGCAGGAAAAGATCCAAAATGTTTACTCAGTTTTTCAATGAGTAAGATGGGTTTCTGAGCAAAAAGCCGTTCATGTTCACTTTTTCGCTCATCCGGGGTTACGATCGGTACTGCCACCTCCCGATTGTCATTAAGATATTTTTCAATGGTGGGCAAACGGGATGGCCTGGAATCAAGCGGGGGGCGGCAAGCCAGCAATCCACGGGTGTAGGCATGCTGAGGCGATTGAAAAATATCGGTAACATTACCTTGTTCAACAAGCTTACCTCCATGCATAACTAAAACCCTGTCGGCGAATCCGGCAACAAGCCCGAGGTCATGGGTAATAAACAGGATGCTCATTTTCCGGGTTGACTGCAGGTTTTTTAACAGCTCAAGAATTGTTTTCTGGACCGTCACATCCAGTGCCGTGGTTGGTTCGTCAGCAATCAGAATTGCAGGATTACATGCAATGGCCATGGCGATCATGACACGTTGCTTCTGGCCGCCCGAAAGCTGGTGCGGATAATTATTAAACACGGCCTCCGGCCTTGGGAGCTTAACTTCACTGAATAAATCCAGTACTTTTTCACGGGACTGTTTTTTCGTAAATCCCAGATGAATTCGAAGACTTTCCGTAACCTGGTCACCGCAGGTAAATACGGGATTCAACGAGGTCATGGGTTCCTGGAAAATCATTGAAATCCTGAATCCCCTGAGTTTTTGAACTTCACCCTCCCCGATGCGCAGGATATCGGTTACCCCGCTATTCCCATTTCTGAATAAAATTTCCCCGCTTGAAATTCTACCCGGAGGTGTTGGGATCAACCTGAGTATTGCCAATGCCGTAACGGTTTTCCCGGAGCCCGACTCCCCCACTACGGCAAGGGTTTCAGCTTCCTTTAACTGAAAAGATATGTGATCCACCACCATCAGCTCCTGGTTGTCGGCTGTAAAACCGATTGACAGATCGCGTACCTCAAGCAAAGGATTGAATGTCATTTCCTGATAAATTTTGATCAAACCTACGTGTTTTTTTTCAATTATGTATCACCTTTTCCATTTCGCCCGATTAAGCAAAAACAATTCTATGCTCTGGTTCGACGATTTCATTTCACTGATTTTTCCCAGAATCTGTGCCGGTTGCGGCAACAGCCTCTGGAAACATGAGGAGGTGCTCTGCAAATTCTGTGAATACCACCTCCCGAAAACAAATTTTCATCTCGAAAAGGAAAATCCTGTAACCCGTCTCTTCTGGGGAAGAGCACAAATCGAAGGTGGAACAGCTTTTCTGTTTTTTAACAAAGGGAACAGGGTTCAGCAAATGGTGCATCTACTAAAATACAAAGGGAGAAAAGACATCGGGATTTACCTTGGTGCACAATATGGCCAGACATTGCGCAATTTAACTCCTTTTAACACGGTCGATTTCATCATCCCGGTTCCGCTGCACAAGAAAAAATACATGCAACGCGGATATAACCAAAGTGAACAGTTTGCCATCGGACTTGCCAGGTCTATGATTGTTCCTGTTGACAGATTTTTACTTTCCCGCACCAAAGCCACAGAAACACAAACCCGAAAATCCCGTTTTAAAAGATATGAGAATGTCCATGAAATCTTTGCTGTCCGCAATCCTGAAAAATTCGAAGGACGACACCTGTTGCTTGTCGATGATGTGATTACCACCGGGGCTACACTGGAGGCCTGCATTCAGGCTTTATCGGAAATCCCCCGGGTAAAGATTAGTATTGCGTGTATTGCTACAGCCATGCTCTGAATGTCAGAGTCTTCCCCCCAGCACGGCAGTCCCTTTATAGTGCTTCACCGTACCATCCGGCCTTGTTATTTCAATCAGGAAAACATAAAAGCCAAGCGGTGCCTTGTTCTTGTTAGAGGTCATCCCATCCCAGATGAAAATTCCCTCGCTGCCAGTTAACACGTTATTGACTAATTGGTTGATTATTCGTCCTTTCGAATCATAAATTTCAATGCTGACCGTACAGTCTGGGTCATTTTCACGGACGATGATGGACAATAAATCATCATGCCCATCATTGTCGGGTGAAAAAACACACGGTTCGATAACAATTTCCCTATCCGTTGTTTCATGAATGACAAAGTGCGAATTTATGAAACCAGGAGTAGCAAATCCTGCCGTTTCAGCACACGAATGCCAATTGTCTTTGCTTTCGGAGGGCATGTCCGGATTGGTCCGCTCCAACGACACTCCTTCTGAAGTTGCCAGCAATGGATAATGCATATCCGGATCATAGTGAATCCTGTCAATGACCATTAAATTATCTTTTCTGGCTAGGATCACAGTTCCTGTGTCGTCTCCGAACACTGGAAATCCCTGCATCGAAACGATGGCTTCCGGGAAAGGTGAATGATACCGGTCCCGGATTTCATCAGAGCTTGAAGTCAGCGCGATATAATCTCCGGGGAACAATAAATATCCGGAAGGGAAAAGCGGTGTTGAACCCGGAAGAAATCCAGTTACAGTGTCACGGTTCGCCAATACCAGGGTTTGCAGATCAATAATTTTTTCTGAACGGTTGATTAACTCAACAAATCTTGCTCCTCCACTGGCTGGATTGGATAAAATTTCGTTGATGACGATGTCATGAAGGGTCACGGAATCCGGAATCGCAAACCTGACTGTTCGGGTAGTGTCGCAATAGTTACCCGTACAATCTTTAAAATCACCCGAAACATTGAGCGTGTAAGATATCCCTGGTTCAAAAGCTTTGCTGAACAATAGTTTTGTTGAAATAAACCCGGGAGAAACCGGTTCAGCCCTAACGGGGTGGATCGCCCCATCCGGGGAACCTATAATCCAGCCTGCCGGTGAAAGCAATGAAGTGCTGTCCATTGCTTCTGAAAAGTAAACTTCCAAGGATGACGAATCAGATATCACGGCTCTCATGGGAACCGGACTTTTCAGATCAGGGTTGGATTTGCCAATAGAATTTGGACTCCCGGGTGTTCCTCCGGATTTTGCCTGCGATGCGCCCCAGTTTTCTCCACAACCACATGGATTTCCCGGATCTATCATCTCCAGCGACCATCCGCCTTCTCCTTTAAATAAACCTTTGTACCATTCCGGGGTGTATGAAACAGTGTGAATAACATGATTCCACTGATCTTTCAGTATCAGGGCAGTTCCTTCATTTGATAAGGAAGTGGAAGATGTGAATAAAACCGCACATACTGCGTAACTTAAATAGGATGAATCTTTTACAATTAGCAAATATCCCTTTGGTGAAATGACCGTTGAGGGGAATATCTTGATATAGCTTCCATAACTGAAGCTCCAACCCTTTAGATTTATTGGGAAATCTGTGCGGTTAAACAACTCTACAAATTCACCATCCGGCAATTCAACAGGAGGATCCGGGTCTGCCATGATCTCATGTATAAGGATGTCAAAAACTTTCGGCCGATACCAGCATACCGGAACCACGGTATCTTTCATCAGGTTTCCAGCCAAATCAGTAACCCCCTGAATATGCAATGAACCATAAATGCCTTCTTTCATTGGTTCATGAAGAAACAAAGCTACGGCAGGCTCCTGCACATCCATAATGACAGAATCAGGAGATCCGACATCCGGGCCGAGTTGATAATTCTCAGGAGTCTCTGCGTTTCTTCTTTCTATCGTCTCTGAGAAAGCAACCCTAATAACTTTCTCTGCCTGAAATTCCTGAGAGATAACTGAAGGTGCAATGGTATCATAAATGATCGGCCCTATATAAAAATCATCAAAATAAAATTTCGTTGCATTACTGGATGTATAGCGGCAACAAACGCCAATCCATCGTGCCGGAAAGAGTGAATTGTCTGAAAACCTACCGTCCTGATAATAATTAAATCCCCCGGTTGTATCAATCATTACCTCCCAGCCCCCTGCTTCATCACGTGTGATTTTCATCCGAAACGTATTTGTTGAATGAAACGTTTTATAAAATTGAACACGGTATATCTTTTCCTGAACCATGCCCGACTGTTTTATGATAAAGATGCTGTCATCCCCACCACCCGTCTGAAGAAAATAGCCATTCATCGCGGAAAATACATTTATAGTGTCTGACGCGAGATAGATTCGTGCATAATTATTTGAGGAGGTGTTGAACGATAATTTTATCCAAAAACGCCATTCAGTGGTTGAGCTGGATTCACTTCTTGTCATTAATAGGGATGTATCGCTGCTTTGACCTTTTAAATGAAGCTGGCCGGCCGTATTGACCTCAAACTGCATGGTATCCCCTAGCCATTGCGGGTTCCTGGAAAAATTTCCATCCGAAAAATCATCCGTCACCTGGGCCTGGGAAATGCTGGAAATGCAGACAATGCAGGAAATGCAGACAATGCAGGCAATGCAGACAATATTGACAATGCTGGAATAAAAAGTTTTCATATGCGGTTTTTCTGCTTAATCCGGAAATTACCGAAAAGTAATACCTGTGTTGATAAAAACTCCCCGCCAATCTTCCCATTCCGGATTTTTTTCACCATTTCACCATCTCACCATTTCACCATTTCACCATCTCACCATTTCACCATTTCACCATCTCACCATCTCACCATCTCACCATTTCACCATTTCACCATTTCACCATTTCACCATTTTTCCTGTACCTTTGCCAAAAAATACAACATGAAGCTGGCAATTGTCGGTGTTACAGGTTTGGTGGGACGCGAGATTCTTAAAGTTCTTGATGAACATAAGCTTTATCCCGAATTATTCATCCCTGTCGCTTCAATGAAATCAGCAGGGCTTCCACTTACTTTCAACCACAACAGTTATTTTATTCACACCCACGAACAGGCAATTGGAGCAAAGCCCGACATTGCAATCTTTTCTGCCGGCGCTGCTGCATCAAGGGAATGGGCTCCCCGCTATGCTGCTGCAGGAATAACGGTTATAGATAATTCCTCCGCCTGGCGTATGGATCAGTCAATTCCTTTAATTGTCCCTGAAATAAACGCTTCAATTCTGACTAAAGATCACAAGATCATCGCCAATCCCAATTGCTCAACAATTCAATTGGTACTCGTTATGGCGCCACTTCATGCGAAATATGGAATCAAACGCATCGTTGCGTCAACTTATCAGTCGGTAACCGGAACGGGAGCAAAAGCCATACAACAGCTCGAAAATGAACGCAAGGGTATTATGGGAGAAATGGCATATCCATACCCGATCGATCTGAACCTGTTTCCTCATGGAGGTGTTTTTCAGGAAAATGGTTATACCTCAGAAGAGATGAAACTGGTAAACGAAACCCAAAAAATTCTTGATGATTATTCAATCAGGATTACGGCCACGATTGTCAGGGTTCCTGTTCTGGGCGGTCATTCCGAAGCCATTAACCTGGAATTTTGCCGGGATTATGAAATCCGCGACATTTTTGCCCTGCTTGGCGCTGCACCCGGAATAATCGTTCAGGATGATATTAAAAATAACATTTACCCGATGCCGATCGGGGCCAAGGGCAAAGACGAGGTATTCGTCGGCAGGATTCGACGTGACGAATCACAGCCCAACTCCCTGAATCTCTTCATTGTTGCAGATAATCTCCGGAAAGGTGCAGCCACCAATGCTGTACAGATTGCAACCTATTTATACGCCAATGGATTGGCCGGAGGTTGATTTATCTCAAGTTTTACGTTGATCAAAAGAGCCGGAAAAATTGTTTTATATCAATTTATGTATTAAATTTGTCTGCTTTTCAAAAACAATGATTCAAGCAGTCAAATCTGATGGTAAATAAATTACATCATTCTTCCAATTGCGCCGATTGCAACTGTAAAGCTTCCATATTTAAAAACCTGAGTCCCTTCGAAATTTCTTTGATTAACAGCAGCCGGTTCAAGGTAAGTTATAAGGCTGGCGAAATCATTTTCAAACAAGGCACACCTTCTCCCTACTTTGTATGCGTTACCTCCGGCCTTGCTAAAATATATATTGAGGGATATGGAAAGAACCTAATCCTTGCGCTGATTAAACCGGTAGATTATATTTTCGGTCCGGGAATCTATGTCGATAACCGCCACTATTATTCAGCTTCTGCCGTTGAGGATTGTCAGGCATGCCTTGTTGATGTCAACATCTTTAAAAAATTGATCCGGGAAAATGCTGATTTTGCCGAAGAATTTATTAAACGGGTGTCGCTGCAGTCCATTTTTAACTTTGACCAGGTAATAAGCCTCACACAAAAACAAATGCACGGCCGGATTGCCGATGTACTCTTTTACCTTTCTGATAAAATTTATTGCCAGAATCCGTTTGAACTGACCATCTCGCGACAGGACCTGGCCGACCTCTCCGGCATGTCGAAAGAAAGCGCGATCCGGATATTAAAGGAATTTAAAGAAGAAGGAATTTTAACACTTGCTGGAAACGCCTTAGAGATCCTCAATCCGAAACAGTTGCGTCAGATCAGCGAAACCGGCTGATAATAGATTAACAATCAGGGCATTTGTTGCCCTCCCTTGATCCGGTTTAATCTGCTTTTTTCATTTTTTTACTCATTTATTTATCTACGGATTGATATATGTCAATGAAGTGTTGAGATATATCAGTTACATTATTAACAAATCTCACTAACTTATCAACAGGTTGATTCACAAACTTCGATATTTTTGTTCCCGAAACAATTTGCACAAGTTGTCTGCTGCGACCACAAACGTATTTATTAACAAAAACTGTAAGAATATGAAAAATTTACACAAATTATTTTTTGCTGCCGGATTGATGATCGCGGCTGCGGCTTTTTTATTCACTGCCTGTACCAAAGAAGGCCCCCAGGGAGTCGCTGGTATTAATGGTAAAGACGGAACAAACGGAATAAACGGAACAAATGGTAAAGATGCCAATGAAACCTGCAAAATATGTCATACTGCCACGATGGTTGACAGGATTGCAGTGGAATTTCAAATGGCAAAACACTCATGGGGTGCGACAGCATTCGAAGAAGCAGGAAATACTGCCTGTACTCCTTGCCATGAACAAAAAGCATTTGTTTATGTATGCCAAAACAATACTTCCTCTGCTTTTCTTTTTACTGGAGGAAAATGGGTAAACCAATATTTTCCCGACGCTGCCAGCACATTTGGTGAAATCGGTTGCTGGACCTGCCACAGCAGTTTACATACGACATATGGTGCATCAGATATTGCACTTACCACCACAGCCCCTATTTCTATGACCATGTGGGCCGGAGCTAAAACGATTGATCTGCCCGCCGATAGCGGAAGCGGCAATTTATGCGCTAAATGTCATCAGCCACGTCCTTTGACATGTGGTTATGATGCGTCTGGAAGAGTTTTAAATTATGACTCTCTGAAGAACTTCCCCCTGACTGTTCAGTATGATTCTACTGCCGGTGTGACAAATCACGGAGTGAAACCATCCTACAGAATGCACATTCATTATGGTGCCGTTGGAGCTGTATATGCTGGAGTTGGTGCTATTGAATTTGCAGGGACCATGGCTTACAGCAATTCATACCATACCACCCATGCTTCGTGCGTTGATTGCCATATGGCAAATCCAATGACCGGTATTGCCGGGGGTCACTCATTCAACGTAAGAAACGCAAAAGAATCCGCCCTGGGCTCCGGTACTACCTGGAATTTTAACGGTTGTAATGTTACTGGCTGTCATATTGATGAGCCACTGGATAAAACTTCCGCCAAATGGGTCAATACAAGAGCATCTGTTCAAACATTGCTGAATCAGCTGGCTGATAAAATTAACGCAGCCGGCGGTGGACATGACATTCTGCACAGAGAAGCCTCCTCGGCAAATCTCTGGTGGGGTTTAACCACCAACAATTATGACGGGTACCTTGATATCTATGATGCAGCATCAAATCCTGCTGGATATTGGAAAATGAGTGGTAGTGCACAACCTAAATTCCCAAAATTATTGAATGTTCAGGTGGGAGCCCTTATCAATTTCCAATTCTGCTTAAGAGAGTACAGTCTTGGTATTCATAACACCGCCTACGTAACAGCTCTTATGACCAATACTATTGCAGCATTGAACGCTGCTGGTCTCTAAAAAACGCCTTAAAATCAGAAAAAAGGCTTCAGGTTCTCTGAAGCCTTTTTTTCAAACAACAAACAATCACCCATTAATTGTTTTAGTAAAACATTTATTCGTGAATCATTAATCGATCAAACCTAAAAAAAGTAATTATGCAAATTAGAACGTTGAAAAAAGTGATCACAATTCTGTCTGTGATTTTTATCCTTTCTTCCTGTTCAAAGGATTCCATTCTGCCTGATCCGCCAACACCCGCACCACCACCTCCTGTACCCGGTCAAATCAGCTTTGCGGGAGAAATACAACCCATTTTTACCGCAGATTGTATTCGTTGTCATGGGGTTGGTCAGGTTGCTCCCGTTTTAGTTGAAGGAAAATCCTATCTTGCCTTGATGAATACGGCGGATATGGTTATTGTAGCAGCCCCGGGGAATAGCATTCTTTACCGGAAAATGTCTACGGGGGGTAGTATGTCAGGTTATTGCACAAAGGCAAATGCCGATTCTGTTTACAAATGGATCAGCCAGGGAGCAAAAAATAATTAATTGATTGTTCACATTAATAATTAATCGAAATGCATACATATACGATGGGTAAAATGAAACGATTATTTTTAGGGTTCATCTTCATGCTGAGCAGTTTTGGAATGGTTATTGCACAGGATTCGATTCCGGAACAACCAACCCGGAAACCATTGGAAAAAGCACCTTTTGAAAGCGGATATTTCATTGCAGACCGAACCGTTTGCCTTCCCCCTGCGAAAACCCTTGAGGCAGTTATCCAACATGATTTTGGCACGATCCAGCAACACTGGTCCGATCTCTATGGCATCTGGGGCGGTTCCAATATCCGCATCGGATTGAATTTCACCATTACAAAAGACCTGCAGGTTGGTTTCGGAACCACAAAGTTAAAGATGCTCCAGGATTTCAGCGTCAAATATATCATTGCACGCCAGCGGAAAGGCGGTTTCCCGCTTACCATCACATTTTATGGGAATGTTGCGCTCGATGCAAGGAATAAGTCTTTTCTTGGAAATAATAAGTTATCATCGGACCTTGATTTCAACTCCATTGTTAAAGATACTGCATTCCAAAGAAGCATCGCAAACCAGGTCATACAAAACGACACGAATTATGCTTTAAACTATATAACCTATAATCAGGCGACAGGGCTCAACGGAGCCAATAAGTCCGACTTGGGCTCACTTTTTGATCACACCTTTAAAGCCTCTTACCGGTTTTCCTATTTTGCCGAAATGCTGTTTGCCCGCAGGTTCTGTAAAGAGTTTTCAGCCCAATTGGGGATCTCATGGGTACATTATAACCTTGTTGATTTTACCGAAATGAATTATAACCATGCCAATGGTATGAAAAACGATAACATCAACATTTCAGGTATCGGAAAAGTCAAAATCAGCCCACAGGCTTCCATAATGTTAAGTTATTCTCAACCGCTCATGACTTACCTGAATACTGCCCCATGGCCAAATTTCGGTCTTGGTGTTGAAATTTCTACCAGTACCCATGCATTTCAGATATTCCTGAGCGCAGCAAATGGGCTCGTTCCGCAAGAAAATGTAATGTATAATCGCAATAATCCTTATAACGGAGCTATTCTTCTTGGATTCAATATAACCCGGTTGTGGACCTTTTAATCTTCAACCAAACATAATTTCTAACAAATAAAACTAATAACTATGAAAACAACACAAAAAATCGCATCATTATTGGTAGCTGCAGTTATTGCTGTGGTTTTCCTGTTTGGTAACCTCGCGCAGGCACAGACACAGGCAAAAGCAAAACCATGGCCGGTACCAGATAAGGACAAAGCCATGAAAGCGCCTGCAAATACTGATGTTGCTACAGGCAAAGATCTATGGGCAAAACATTGCAAATCATGCCACGGAAGCAAAGGTTTAGGTGATGGTCCGAAAGCCGCCTCTCTGAAAACTTTCCCGGGTGATTTCTCCGCTGCCGCTTTCCAGAGTTCCACCGACGGAGAACTCCTTTACCGTACAGATAAAGGGCGCGATGAAATGCCCAAGTATGAAACAAAAATTCCTGCCATCGGCGATCGCTGGGCATTGGTTGCCTTTATGCGTACATTGAAAAAGTAACTGCATTTTGTTTCTGCGATGATTTACAAAAAGGGTGTTAACGGGACTTTTCTGTTAACACCCTTTTATTTTTTTATCTTTTCAGGTCAATAACTTTCTTCATTTATTACTATGTTTTATAAAACAAATATACGACCGGCATGGGTAGTTTTGGTATTGCTGATGGTTTTTACACTTGCCTTCACCTTAGTAAAAACTTCTGATTCAACACCCGATGAAAAAGTTCAAACCGAACAGATAACTCCTTCCAAAATTGATCTTTCAAAATTTAAGAATGCTGCGGAAAACGAAAACTGCCTCAAATGTCACGGCCAGTCAAAGTACTCCTACGAAAATGCTGAATCGAAAAACACTGTAACTAAAAGGATGTATGCAGAATTGATATTAAACCGCGATATCTTTTATACATCAAACCATCGTGAATTTAAATGCACTGACTGCCATTCCGAAGATTATGGAACTTTCCCGCATGCAGGAAACCTGCGCATGGAAGCAAAGGCCAACTGCATCGATTGCCACGGCGGCGATGAAAAATATGCCAAGTTCAAATTTGAACAGATTGAATCGGAATTTCAGGCCAGTGTCCATTCCGAAACACATAGCAAAGATTTTACCTGCTGGATGTGCCACAATGCACATACATATAAAATAAATGCCCGTACCAACGAGATTCTGAAGGAAACCATAACATACGATAATCTCATTTGCTTAAATTGTCACGGGGACATCAACAATTATCAATTGCTCACCGACAAAAAAAAGCCGAACATTCTTCAAAAACATGAATGGCTTCCAAATCAGGCATCTCATTTTACAAATGTCCGTTGTATTGAATGCCATGCTAAAAACGAAGACACATTGGTTGTAGCCCATCACATCATGCCCAAAAAAATGGCTGTGCGTAAATGTGAATCATGCCATTCAAAAAATTCAATACTCTATGCTTCACTCTATAAGCACCAGGTAAGTGAAAATATTCAGAAAGAGGGCCTGGTCAGGGGTCTGTTGATGGGAGATGCTACTACCATCGGTCCCGACAAAAGCAATACACTTAATATTTTTAGCATCATCATTTTTGGCTTGACAATTCTGGCCATAATTATACACGCAGCTCTGCGCATAAAAAAATCCGATTAGCCTATGAATCATCTATCCGAACGGCTTTATCTGTATCCTGTCTGGATCAGAATCTGGCACATGACGAATGCGTTCCTCTGCCTTGTTTTAATATTGACCGGTTTAAGTATCCAGTTTTCAAATCCGGGAACAGTTGTAAAATTTAATGCTGCTGTTTCCGTTCACAATATTGCCGGAATTATTCTTACAATTAGCTATGGCGTATTTTTTATTGGCAATCTCTTTACATCCAACGGAACCTATTATGTAATTCCTGTTAAAGGCTTTATAGTACGTCTTCAAAAACAATTCATTTACTATACCATTGGTATTTTCAAAAAAGAAGATGCACCTTTTCCGGTGAGCACAGAAACCAAGTTCAATCCATTGCAGCAGGTTACCTACGTTGTTTTGATGTATGGATTTATTCCGTTTGTAATTCTTTCAGGCTGGGGACTTCTGTATCCGGAAATTACAGTTAAAAGCTTTTTTGGTTTCAGCGGGCTGGATCTTACTGACCTGCTTCACATTGTCGCCGGTTTTACTGTCAGCATCATCATGTGTGTTCATGTCTATTTTTGCACCATCGGAAAAAACCCGACAAGCAATTTTAAAAGCATGATTAATGGATATCATGAATCTCATTAAACTTTAATCACGTGGAAGAAACATCGAATAATTGCCAAAAAAACTCCCGTCGTCAGTTCCTGAAAAAAGGAATAATTGCAGGCGCCGGGGTTGCCCTGGGTGGTGGGCTTATTGCAGCTTATGTTGACGCAACGGCTGCAGAAACCGGAGAAAAGGTAAAAGTTCTTACAACCAATGGCGAAATCATGGAAGTCGATAAAGGGTTGCTTAAACTTCCCCGTGTTTCAACCGAGGAATCCCATAAAGGCATCCCCGGTCGAAAATTCGTGATGGTTATCGATCTTGGAAAATGCAAGAATGCACGTAAATGCGTGGAAGCTTGCCAGAAAGGCCATCATCTTCCAAAAAGTCAGGAATTCATGAAGGTATACCTCTTGCAGGATTCTGAAAAAACCTCTCCATACTGGTTCCCGAAACCCTGTTTCCATTGTGACAACCCCCTGTGTGTAAGCGTTTGCCCGGTTGGCGCAACCTATAAGCGCAGCGACGGAATCGTACTCATCGACAACGAACGCTGCATCGGCTGTAAGTTTTGTATGACTGGCTGCCCTTATTCTACCCGTGTTTTTGCATGGAAACATTATGCTGAATTTGATGAAGATAAAGAGCCCTATTCACCAGAGGCCGGTAGTCCGGGAAGAGAGGGGACTGTCTCGAAATGTGATTTCTGTCCCGATCTGATCCGGGTAGGAAAAGTTCCATATTGTGTTTCTGCCTGTCCCATGGGCGTTATCTACTTTGGCGATGTTGATGAGGATACGGTTACCAATGGAACCGAAACATATCAGTTCAGCAAACTTATCAGCGACCGGGCCGGATACCGTTATCTTGAAACACTGGGAACCCGCCCCTGCGTTTATTACTTGCCTCCTGTCGAACGGCAATTCGAAGTGGAACGCGGCTTTGGCGACTTGGATCCCGCAATTAAAGAAAGGTACAAGGATACTCCATACAGTAAAAAAAATAAACCTTAACCATGGAACTACAACAAAAAAACCCGTTAAAAGAGTTCGCCCCCCAACTCGAGCGAACCAGTATTCAGGGATACGCCTGGATCCTTTTTCTGCTTATGGTGATAGGATTGGGTGTCTTTGCCTTTCTTAATCAGGTTATTTATGGCCATGAAGTTACGGGAATGCGCGACAATGTGGTTTGGGGAGTCTATATTGTGAATTTTATTTTCTTTATGGGGGTCAGTTATGCGGGGGCACTCATCTCAGGAACCCTTCACCTGTTTAAAACCGCTTGGCGTAAACCGATAATCAGGATGGCCGAATTTATTACAGTCATCTCGTTGTTGATCGGCCCATGTTTTATCCTGCTATGCATCGGACGACTTGATAGATTGCCTTACCTGGTGCTCTTCGGAAGAATCCAATCACCTATCACCTGGGACGTTATCGCGATCTCTACCGATATATTCGGGTGTTTTATCTTCCTCTATCTTGCAGTACTGCGCGACCTGGCCACACTGAGAGATTACGAACTTCTTCAACTTCCGAATTGGAGAAAAAAAATCTATAAAGCACTTGCTCTTGGCTATACGGGAACCCCCGAACAACAACAACGTTTAAACAGGGCAACAGATATTATGGCAGCGATGGTTATTTCAATCGCTATCATCGTTTACTCTGTGTTGGCTTGGATTTTCAGCGTTACCCTGCAACCTGGCTGGCACAGCACCATATTCGGACCTTATTTCGTCATTGCTGCAGTCTATTCCGGAAGTGCAGTACTTATTTTGTGCATGTGGGTTTTCAGAAAAGTTTACCATCTCGAAGAATATATTACGAAAAAACATTTTGTCGCTGTTGGAGTTATCATGCTTGTTCTTGCTGCATTTTTCGGCTACTTTACTTTCAGCGACTACCTTACAAAATGGTATGGTTCCGAAAAAAATGATGAATTGCTTATCCAATTGCTTTTCAAAGAATTCTACTGGCCATTCATCATTTCAAATTACGTTGGCGTGCTTTTGCCCTTGCTGGTAATTGGAATTGCTAAACTTAGAACTATCACCAATATTACGCTCACAGCAATTGTAGTTATAATTGCACTCTGGCTAAACCGTTATATTATTGTCGTTCCAACACTTGAATCTCCATATCTGCCGATACAGGATGCACGTCCCGAATGGCTTAACTATACTGCAACATGGGTCGAATGGAGCCTTACGGCAGCAGGGGTTGCTGTATTTTGTCTTCTTTTCACCCTGGCTTCAAAATTTATTACCATTGTTCCTGTTTCCGGATTGGAAGGTGAGGGAAAAAAGGAAGATGTTCTCATTTAATTAATTACCGGTTTTATTCAAATAACCCCATGAAAAGAGTTATCGCGTTATTAATTGTTTTTTTGCTTACTTCTGCCTTGGCTGTAAAGCCATCATATTCAAACACGGCAGAAAAGCCGGACTCAACTATTAAACCGGTTGAATCACGCCTTTCACTTAATTACCTGTGTGGCTCTGATTCTGTTTTACTCATTGCAACCCTGAGTATTAATAAGGGAGATGCTTCGTTTTTCCTGAAAAATGCTTTTATTGATTTTTCTGCATCTGACGGAAAAGTGAGCAGATCCTTGGGAAAGGCTGCAACCGATCAGGAGGGAAATGCCATTTTCAAATGCCCTGCAGCAGGATTGCCAATCGAAAAAGATGGCATGGTGGCCTATACTGCAAAATTCACTGGCACAAACAAATACCCCACTGCCGAAGCCTCCTTTTCAGCCAAGCCAGCAAAAATCCGGCTGTTTTTCACCATTGAGGACTCTCTCCGGGTATTAAAAATAACTGCAACCCAGAAAAATGAAAAAGGCGAAGATGTAGCTATCCCCAAAGAAACACTACTAATATATATTCCCAGACTTTTCAGCTTGTTGAAAATCGGTGAAATAGCACTGGACGAAAGTGGATCTGGAACCCTTGAATTTCCAAAAGAAATTGTTGGAGATACGCTGGGAAATCTTACTGTTATCGCAAAAATTGAAGAAAGCGATAAATTTGGCAATGTCCAGGGCCAAAATGTGATAAACTGGGGTGTTCATAAGCAATATTATAAGGCAGAAGTGCCCTCCAGGGAACTCTGGACGCCGATTGCGCCATTGTGGATGATAATTACCCTGCTCATCATGTTGGCCGGTGTATGGGCTCATTATGCGTATGCCGTTTATGAACTGGTTATGATTAAACGTTTAAGTAAAAAAGAGAAACCACCTGTTTATTAACCATTGGAGCTTTGCTTCATCATGAGCCTCGACCTTAATTCTTCGCAAGTCCTTGATGCACTCGCTAAAGGAAACATCCGTAAAGCCAACGAATTAATGGGATCTGTTTATCTGATTCATGCCCTGGTTGTACATGGCAACCACCTTGGACGAACATTGGGATTCCCGACGGCCAACCTTGAATTGCTGAAACATAAACCATTTTTACTGGCACATGGCGTGTATGCTGTAAAGGCTGAAATAAACCACATTGTTTATAACGGCATGGCCAATGCCGGAATCCGCCCTACCATTGATGGGAAAACAATGACTGTTGAGATAAACTTATTTGATTTTTCTGCCGATTTGTATGGCAAAACCCTCGTGGTTTATTTCATTGATCGCATCCGGGATGAAAAAAAATTCAAAAATCTGGATGAGTTGGTTCAACAAATCCATGAAGATAAAATACAAGCAATAAAATTACTTTCCTGATGGAACCATCCGGATACCAACCCCTATTATTCCTTCGGTCTTTAACCGGGGTGTAAGATTTTCAATCTCAATGCTCAGGATACCTGATTTTGCCAGGTTAAGTTCTCTCTTCAACAAGATGATTCCCTGGCAGGAATCATTTTTACAATTCACAAGAAAAGTCCCTGATTTTGATCTGACGTTCATCTCGTATTTGTTTATCCGCTCTTCGCCTGCCGAAGTATTCATAACCATATTGAATTCAAGCTTTTCGTATTGAAATTCGGGCGAAAAGCAAGCAAATAAATATACATTATACAATTTTTCTACATTTATTACTGGAATTTCAAAACGCAGGATATTGAACCTTGCCCAGTTTCTATTTGGAAATTTATGGTACAACTCTTTGTTATCGCTGTTTTTGCAACCTGTTCCACATAAAACACTCATACTGATAAAAACAAATATGAATGCAGCCTGTTTGATTAGGATTCTATTGTTTATACCCGACATCGACTGGAATTTTAATGACAAATGTAGTCCCTTTTTGCTCTTCCGAAGTAAATGAGATCTCTCCCTTCATTCCTTCAACAATGCCTTTTACGATGGCAAGACCTAGTCCCATACCCCCGGTTTTTGTCGAAAAATCAGGCTGGAATATTTTTTCCGCCCGGGCAACCGGTATTCCAACCCCGTTGTCGGAAATCTTCACAATAATTTGATTATTAATCTTTGATAACAAAATCTTTATTATTCCTCCTTTCCTATCTCCAATTGCCTGAACCGCATTATTTAACAAATTAGTGAAAACGCGGATTAGCTGCGAACGGTCGGCATAAACTGACGATATATCTAGATCGGATTGAAATTCGACACTGATCCCGGGGATATCCTTATATAAGAAAAGCACAAATCTTATAACCTCATCAAGATCAACCTGTTCAGTGATAACAGAGGGCATTTTGGCAAATTCTGAGAAATCAGAAGCAATTGCCGATAATGTATCGATCTGTTGAACCATGATAGCCGTGAACTTTTCTAATCGCTGATCCCAGTCAGGAGCCTTATCATGCCAGGCTCTTTGCAAATACTGAGCACTGAGTTTCATCGGTGTAAGCGGATTTTTTATTTCATGCGCCACCTGCCTGGCCATCTCCCTCCAGGCGCTTTCGCGCTCCGATTGTGCGAGCATGGCAGCACTGTTTCCAAGTTCGTCAATCATACGGTTATATTCGGTAACCAATTGACCTATTTCGTCATGCTGCTTCCAGTATATCTTTTCATTGACACTTCCAAGCCTTAGCTTCGACATTTTTTCGGCCAGCAATGCCAATGGAGCAGTAATATAATTGGAGATAATTATGGTGATAAAAACACCAAATAAAATAAGTAAAATATAAATATTTACAAAAGTGACCAGGAACGATGAAATTTCTTTTTTTAACTCATCCTGCTTTAAAAAATATGGCAAATTGATATATCCGAGCAGGGTGTTCTGATCGTTATAAAACGGCAGGTATGCTGAACTGAATTGCATGTTGCCAATTAATTCCTTATGAATAAAGATCGATTTATTATCAACAATCAATTTTTGATAGGCTTCCGGATCCATCCTTTCTGAAACCAAGCCTTCTTCAAATATCTGCGGACGACTGGTTGCTATTAATAAGCCACTTACATCATAAAAATTAAGGTCAGTAAAGAATACGTTCGATAACTTGATCAGGAAATCCTCCAATTCGTTTTTAGGAATATCCCGGAGTTCCCTCACCGCACTATATTTGTGTTGAACCTCTACCAAAACTGAATATGCCCGTTCACGTAAATTATCGGTATTCTTCTTAGAATTGATGTCGATAATATTGATTACCTGAACAATACCTATTGCAAGCAAAGCAATAATTAATATTCCGGTGAGTGAGATATGAAGCCGATTCCGGAGACTATATGGTGTGCGATTAAGATTTTTTGGAAAATTGAGAATTCCAGCGAACAATAATACAAGAACAGCAAACAAAATGAAAAGGTACGAAAATGGTGTGATAAATGTTAATAAAGTATCCTCCTTTTTACTTATCAGTAACAACGTTGAATTGTTGATAGGATATTGATAATGAGTTATCTCTTCTTCTGAAAAGGCAGGCTTTGCCTTAGAATACTCTTTATATTGATCCAGTTCAATGTTATAACTGTAAGCACCTACTGAATGAATCAACCTCCCATTCTGAAATACGCCATACGAATAATCCGACAGATTCGGAAGGTCCATACGTGTATTGTCAGTAAGTAATCCCGGGTAACCCGGATCGGGATAAGCGTTTTTTATATTAATTTCAATAAAGATTTTTTGTTTGCCTCCCCCTGCAATGCCAAAATCTTTCCCGGTTAAAATTGCCAGGTAATATTCCTTTCCAAATCCATAGTCGAGAAAAATCAGGTTTTGCAAGACAGTTTCTTCTCCATAATTTCTTATGATACCATTAAAATAGTTGTTACAGTTAATAAGATAACCCTGTGGCTGAATACGTAAATCCTTCATTGAATCACATAAAGTAATCTGAATATTATATTTCCGCCAAAAATCCTTAAAATACTGATCTTTCAGATAAGTTATCAGACTATCGGGACTCAGCCTTCTACAGGTAAAACAAAGTTGAAAGTTGTTCCTAAGCAGAGAATCTGCCCTGAGTTTGCGGTCCAGTTGCTCATACAGTACCTCTGTTACAGGATTTCGATGTGTTGCAAGTTTTACGGCTAACAGATTCAATTTTTCATTTTCTTTCAGATGGTTGGCACTGTTTAAGATAAATGTTGCAAAAACAGCATAAAAACAAAGAAAGAATAACAAGCTCTGTATCGAGAACATCATTCCTTTTCTGGTTTTGATGTACCAATATGCCAAAAAATAAATGATATAAAACAGAATTATCAGATAATTAATCTTCCATCTCATCACCTCAAAAAACAATCCATTCAAACCTATTGCAATGCAAGCGGCCAGGAGAATCAGCCATTTCTTCCGTTCTGCCTCTTGAAAAATATTGTTAAACACGCTTGCTGAAATCATCCAGAATGAAAATAAAATCGCTGAAACAATTAACAAACCATATCCGCTCTCTGGTTGCAGTCCTGAAACATTTTGCAAATTCAGTGGCAATGAAGAATTAATTATCAAATCGTTGATAAAGTATGCCATGGTTTGAAAGAAAAGCAGGACAATGAAAATGGTAAACACTTTTTCAAAAACTTGTCTTCCGGGGTGTACTTTGCTTGTTACAGGTTTGATGTCTCCGTTTTTGAAAAACACCAGAGCTATTGCAAAAAGAAGAAATACATTTATGCAAAAATCCCCTAATGAAGGCAAAAAAACAGACGAGGAATACCAGAAAGGACCGAAGAGTTCCGAGCTGTAAAGTTCAGCGGGAAAACGAAAGTAAAACTGTATGATCCGCAACAGCAACACATCGATACAAAATGAAATTATTAGAAGTGGCTTCCGATTAGCAAACCAGTCTATTCCTTTATAAAGCAGATAAATGAAACGTAGCAAACAAAGGAATGTCAGCATAAAGAGCACAAAGTAAAAAACAAATGGCCACCCTTGTTGAATATGTCCATTGTAGAAATCAGAATCAACCATGGTTTTTCCCATGTTCTTGCTAAAGTTCAGACTAAACAGATAAGTATGATTAATTGAACGAATAGCGTATGGCCCGGGCTCTTTTGTCAAAGAATTGATTTCCGGAAAATTGAACCGTGGTGAAAATCTGTTTTTTAAATACTCATTCTGAAAAGGATATTGATGTAGTATCAGGTAACAGCCTATGAATAAAAAAGAGCCCGCTTGTCTACAATGAAACCCATACCAACCAGTTTTTAGTTTTATGGCAAAATCGCAGGCCGGTAAATAAGTTTTGAAATCATCAGGCAGGATAATTTTATTATCACTCCAGAAGATCAATGAATCCTTTTTGAAAACAAAAAATGAAATCTTGTTGTCACTACCAATTAATAAGTTCTGAAAGCGGGCTTTCCAGAAAGTACCCTCATTGGTATTTGTGTCAAATTTATTTCTAAAAATATCTATGGAATTTTTTACTTCATTTTCTGTTTCATTTATGCTTTTCTGAAATCCTGAATAAATATAATTGAGATCATTTTGTTTCTCGAAATATATTTTCGAGCCAAGTATGGCAAAAAACAAGAAGATTGTACATAAAAGAAATGTGACTTTCAATTTTTTTTCGTCCTTTGATCCCTGATTCACTATGTTCGTGATTTATAACACAATAAGCATGGGCCGTCCAGAGCCTCTATAAACGCGTTTCCAGTCCAGGGCAATACAATTCCTCCATCTGCGTCCTTGGTTAATCCTGGGGCTTAAAATCACCTTCTTTTTAATGAAAGGATAAAAATAATGCTCGAATACCCCATGCCTTTCTTTTTCGCCTTGCAATTTGACCAAATTCCATAAATAAGAGATTTAAGATAATTTGCTCTACCGGTAAGGTACTTTTCACTTAACATTGAAACATAATAAGCATCGAGTTTTTGAGGGATGGTTTCCAATACCTCAAACCCTTTCCTTGCAGCCAAAGTATGCATGGTAACTTCGGTAAAATGATACAGATGTCGTGGAACATCATAAGCAGCCCAATAACCCTGATACTTCAATGCATCCCAAGAATTGCTGTTGGGAACAGCTGCAACGAAAACTCCATCCGGAGTTAAAAGATTTTTTACTGTTTCCAGGGTCTCATCCAGATCATGAACATGTTCCAATACATGCCACATTGTAATACAACTAAATAAGCCCGAATGGTCATTCAATAAACTTAGCTGGTCGGTCACTGAAATATTATTCTTGGTTTGAGCATATTTCCTTGCTTTTTCATTAGGCTCCACACCTGAAACTTCCCAACCGTTTTTATGGCAATATGAAAGAAATTCACCAGTACCGCAGCCAACATCGAGAAGTTTTCCCGAATGACCATATTTTTTTACAACCATGAACTTGTTTTTAATAGAAAAAAAACGAGCTAGGCCGTATATTCTACTTAAAAAATCATTTTTTTTTACTCCATGAGAAATGTATTCATCCGACTGATAATATCGTCCAATTTCTGATTTGGCAGGTCGTGGATTTATAAATCTGAATCCACAAAAATTGCATTTCTGAATTAAAAAATGTTCCTTTGATAAAAAATGATCCTGAACCTCCAAGTAATCAGAGAATTCTTTTTTACCACAAACGGGACAGCAAAAAATTATTTCCTCCATTTTGATTATATTTCACGTGGAACATCATCGACCAATGTAGACAATAAGCACGGATATGTCCGCTGGCGAAACACCGCTGATCCTGGATGCTTGTCCGATTGTTTCTGGTTTAACTTTTGATAGTTTTTCCCGGGCTTCATACGACAAAGAGGTAATTTTTGAATAGTCCGTGACACCTGCCAAAGAAAGATATTCAAGGTGTGACATTTTATCCGCTAATGCCTGTTCTTTTATAATATAGCTCTCGTACTTAATTTTAATCTCCGCTTCTTCAATTATCTCATCTTGGAGTAAATCATTATCAATAAAAAAATCTCTGACAGAATCAATATGTCCAATAATATCCTTTAAAAATATCTGGGGCCGGAGTAAAATTGACGACATTTTATATTTCTGGTTTATCGGATCTGTCATTTTTTCAGCTAGCAAGGTATTAATCTGCAATGGCATGATACTTTCCTCCTGAATGAATTTTATCAACTTATCGATCTTCTTATACTTTTCTAATACATTTTTCAACCTCTCTGCTGAAGCCAAACCAAGATTGCAGGAGAACTTGGTTAACCGCTGGTCAGCATTGTCTTGCCTTAGAAGTACCCTGTATTCAGCTCTTGATGTAAACATTCTATATGGTTCTTCTGTTCCTTTTGTGACCAAATCGTCAATTAAAACCCCTATGTACGCATCAGATCGTTTTAATACAAAACCAGGTTCCTTCCTTAATTTGTTATGAGCATTGATTCCTGCCATCAGACCCTGTGCAGCAGCCTCTTCATATCCAGTTGTTCCATTTATTTGCCCTGCAAAATACAATCCTTCGATAATTTTTGTTTCTAGCGTAAAATGTAATTGATTAGGGGGAAAATAATCATATTCTATAGCATACCCAGGTCTGAAAAATTTGGCTTTTTCAAATCCTTTAACTTTTCTAAGCGCTTTGAATTGTATTTCTTCCGGAAGAGAAGAGGAAAACCCGTTCACATAATATTCAACAGTATTCCAACCTTCAGGTTCAATAAAAAGCTGATGACGTTCTTTTGTAGCAAACCTGTCAATCTTATCCTCGATGGAAGGACAATATCTAGGTCCTTTCCCGATTATCCTTCCCGAAAACATTGGAGATTTGTCAAAACCAGTCCTCAAAATATCATGAACCTCGTTACTTGTGTATGTAATAAAACAACTTCTTTGTTTTTTTAAACTCGGAGTATTCGTATAGGAAAACTTCCCCGGGTATTCATCACCGGGTTGTTCGGTCATTTTCTTAAAATCAAGTGATCTTCCATCAACCCTGACAGGTGTTCCGGTTTTCATTCTAGTTGAAACAAATCCTAAACCTATTAACTGTTCTGTCAAATTTTTAACTGCCCGTTCTCCGATTCTACCTCCAGAAAACTGCTTCTCACCAATATATATAATTCCATTTAAAAATGTGCCATTTGCCAGAATTATGGCGTTGCAATTAAAAACTAAACCTAATCCTGTTTTTATGCCAACAACTTTATCCTTCTTTACCAAAATCTCTGTTGCTGTATCTTGCCAAAAATCTACCCCCTCGGTACACTCCAACATGTTGCGCCATTCGACAGAAAATAAAACCCTGTCATTTTGAGCCCGTGGGCTCCACATTGCCGGTCCCTTCGAACGATTTAGCATTCTGAACTGAATCATTGTTCGGTCAGTTACAATTCCGGAATATCCTCCCAAAGCATCAATTTCACGCACTATCTGCCCTTTTGCTATTCCTCCCATTGATGGGTTACAAGACATTTGAGCCATGTTCGACATATTCATGGTTATCAACAAAACCTTAGATCCCAGATTTGCCGCAGCTGCTGCCGCTTCACAACCTGCATGACCTGCTCCTACCACAATAATGTCATATTTCCTCATCAGATTTTTAATGTTTCACGTGAAACAATGACTTTGTACTTTGATATCCTGGCAAATCTAAAACGGTATTATAAATAATTCCATAAGAACTCTAAATTCTATAATAGCCTAAAAATAAAATAAATGATATCGCTAAAACATTAAAAAACCCTGGGCATTATAAAACTATTGTAAGAAGGATATTTTGCACGATCTATTGAAATAGATAAGACAAATAAAAATTTTCCTTCTGTCTCATGATATCTTTTTCGGTTTTTGTAGAATCTTTATATCCTAATAAATGAAGAATTCCATGAATCATCACTCTGTGCAGTTCCTTTTCAAACGTGACTTTATAATTTGACGCGTTTTCCCTAACTCTTTGAACACTTATGTATATCTCTCCACTAATATTTTCTCCACTATTACTAAATGAAAAAGTTAGAATATCTGTCAGAGTATTATGATTCAAATATTTAATATTCATATCTGCCAGAATTCTATCATCGCAAAAAACAAAGTTGATCCATTCAATATTACATTTCTCTGAATTCACAACATTGTTGATCCACTTCCTGAGTTCTCTTCGTTTTTCTAGTTTGAACTTCGTGGAATCTTTGAAAAAATTTATGCTTTCACTCACTTTTTTTGAATTACATTTTCCATTTTTATCCAGTATTCTTTCAATTGATTTATTCTATAGAGGGATTTTTCATAATTCATGCTTGAAATATAAAACACCAGAATAATACTTTTCGCATTAACAGATATGGTAATTTCATCTGTTAATGCTTTTATAATAAATATCTCTTTTGACAATTTATGACGTCTGATTTCTCTTTCAAGCAAATCTTCTTCAATAACTTCCAATTTTGAATCATTAACAAGTTTAATTTTGAAAACCATGCCTTTTCTGGTTCGTTCGAAACTAATTCCCAGCTTATCGATTTCAAAAGATTCATTGAGGGAAAATAAAATTTCAGCTGCTTCAGTTGTAGCCAATAAAATATTCCCAAAATAGTCATTGTTTACATTATAAAAGTCACAAATTTCCTCGACAAATTTTTCAATCTTGGTAATTTCTTTATGTCCGGTTATTACCAGATCTCTGACATCGTGTTTCATATCATTGTCCAATTTTAACACTATAACTGTTAACTTTACGTTTATAAAACGAATTTAAGACCGGTAAAACCAATTGAATGTTGTCTAAACTCGTTTTCTTCATCTTGTTATACTGAAAATTTTGTCCAGGGTTACCAATTTTTTGATTTTTTGCTTCTGTTGCCTCTCTTTTTTCTTCCTGATCCCTTGTTTGCTCGGCGTTTTCAGACTCTAATAAACGGGTTACAATATTTTGTTGCCGTAGAAATGTTTCCCGGGTAATATTCTTATTTATTAAATCTCTCTCCATTTGTTCCATCTCTTTAGAAACCTCGTTCAAATTACTCTGATTCTGGGCATTTTTTGTACTCATTTGATCCTGATAACTTTGTAATTGATTACGCAAGGCTTCCTGTTGAGCTGCCAGCTTAGCAATTTCTTTATTCATACCACTTTTATCCTGCATTTTTCCCAGCCCTTGTTTCTTCGCTTCTTCTATCCCGGACTTTAACTTTTCAAGTTGTTTTCCAATCTTTTGCTGTAAATCCTTCATGTCTTTGGCCGACATTTTTCCCCCTTTTGTTGTAGGCTTTTGACAAGATTTCTTTCCTCCTTTAGTTTTCATATTCATCGATTTTTGCTCATTCATCTGTTCAAGTGACTCATTAAGCAAGATGGCCAGATTATTTAAGGAGGTCATAGCGTATTGTTGTTTTGCTACCGCCATATTTATATTATGGATCTTCATAGCCTCAAGTGATAATTCGATGTTTTGATTTACTGCTGATATTTCTTTAGAAACAATTGGTTTAATCATAATTTGCCGTTTGGCAATTGCATATAATGAATCTTCTACAGCCACCAATTTCTCACTCAGTTCCTTTTGTTTCAAAATAATCTCATTGTACTTTGGATCGGTGTTTGTGACGACACGTGTATTTGCAATCAGATCTTCCTGCTCAAATGAAAGGCGCAACAAATTTTCTACTATCATTCTAATATTTGAAGCGTCCTCTCCTAACTGATCATCCTCACTTTCCTCCTGGGAATCTTCCATTTGCTGCGCCATTTCCTTCATTTGCTTTGCTGCTTTCCTTTGTGCCTCCGCAGCCTCCTTTTTTCTGTCTTCTCCTAATTTTTGCTTACTTTCAGCGAGATTCCTTCCAATACTATCCTCCAGATTTTTATTATTTCCTATATCAGTGGGTGTTTCCAGTTCCTTTCCTTGTTTTTCCAGTGAGGTTGCTTTCTTTGCCAGGGTGTCTGCTATCTTTTTAATTGACTCCTGATTTTGTAGTAGTACCTCCTTATCCTTACGTTGATTATCTGTTTCCTTTGCAAGCGATTCCAGGTTATCAGCATTACTTCGAATATCTTTAACCAATTCCTCTAATATTCTTTCGAATTCGATTTGCTTCATCAGAGCCAGGTTTCTGTCTAATTGATTTTCAAGATCTTCATTTAATAACTTCATCTTCTCCAGCATGTTGCCCAGTTTTGTTTTATCAATCTGATTCAAAAGATCTTTCATCTCTTTTACCATTTTTTTCATCTCTTCTGAAAGCAACTGCTCCATTAAGTCAGTTAATTGCTTTTGTTTTTCTATGATGCGTTCACTCGTTTTCAGGAATTTCTCTTCGTTTAGTATATTATTTTCATTTTTCTTTCTGATTTGCTGCACTTTATCTTCTATATCCCGATTTGCTTTTATCAAATCCTCGATTTTCATTTTTTCTTGCCAGGATAAAGTGTTTTTGTCGATTAACTGTTTACTCAAATTTTCCATTGTTTTCGTCATCCCTTTCGAAGTAGAAATGCTCTTTTCAAGAAACTTGTTAATTGATTGTTCATTCTCTGATGTAAGTATGGAAATTTCATCAATCGTTGGTGTTGAAATAGTTTTCATTTCAGATCTTGCCGATTTTGGTCCATGTATTCCATCATTATCCCAGACTTCAAAGTAATAATTCATATGCTGACCATTTATAACCATAAGTTTAGTTAAATCAGCAGAAAAGTAAAACACCTGATTATTTATCGAATTATCAATCATAACACTTTCAGCCTTGTATGGCGAAACTATTGAATCTTCCTTTGAAAAAAGTCCATAATTAAAAGTTAGTTTGGAAAAACCGTAATCATCCTTAATCGTACCTTTAAAGAAAATGCTTGAAATAATTGTTGAGTCTGCAGATTCATTAATAAACACTGACGGATATCCATCAGGTATAACACTTATCCGATAAGTAAGAGAATCCGGAATAGATACGTTTACATTTATTGGTGAAATACAATAATTTAAAGATTTTGAGATCTTTTGGGAATAGGAAAATTTTTGATTGATAGCGTTTGATAATAAAATGTCAACACTATCAAACCTTAACCTAAGAGAGCTAACATCCTTGGTATGAAAATTCCATGTCATCACTGTACCTTCCGGAATAGTAAAATCTCCAAGATTTTCAACTTTTTCATCAACCTTATTAATATATATTGGATATTTTAAAAAAACGTCAAAATTAAGAATGATGGGCTTGGGGTTTACGATAATTTCATATTCCTCCGACTGATAGTCGCCTGCCACTAACTTAAAATATACATTTTTCTGAAGTGATTTGAACAGATGTGAAAATGCAAATCTTTGACCCTTGCACATTTTTACAGCAAAATCCTTTGTTTTTACATAAATTTCAGATGGAATTTCTTCTCCTGTTACTTTAATTTTCAGTTCAAAATCCTCTTGCTGCAGGGTTGTCCAGCTTTTATTCAGAAATTCGATTTTAAATGGCGGGGGTACAACAAAAACATGGTTAAAATGAACAATACGACTGGTAGGTTCAGAAATAATATTTGGCGCTATTATTATAATAAACAGAATAAGTGAAATTGGAAGTATTGCAAAGCGCAGATACCGTAAGTTTTTTCTGAAATCGATAGCGACACTGAATCTGAAAACTTTCATTGCTTTTTGTTTTCTGTTCAATACTAGCTGTAAGCAAATCAGAGTAAGGGTCAACCATTCCCTTTTGCTTTATCAACTGCAATGTATTTAGGAGTTTGTCCTGAATATCTGAAAAATGTTGTCCAACTATTTGCGCAGCTTTGTCATGTGTAATAATTTTCCCGATTTTATATAGCTGCAAAAGTGGCACCAATACCACTCTAACAAACAAAAAGATTGAAAATCCCGAAAATGAAAAAAACAAAACTGTTCTCAAAAATTGATTAAAATGGAAGAAATATTCCAGTATTACCAGAAATATATAAAATGCCGGAATAACAGTAAAAAATCCTACTATTCCTCTGATCAGACGGTTTTTATAATATTTCCTAATAAAGTCATCAAGCTTTATAATAAGTAGGTGGTCACTGGTCATTTTATACAGTCCTATTTCGTTTTCATTTCAAAATATCCATTATAGCAATATCCAGAAAATATTGATAAAATAAATTGGAGGTAAATTCTAAAAAAAATTACTTGCGCTATACAAGTTAAACTATTAATAAATTGATAACGTCGGTAAAAAAATTTAGTATCCTATTGCAAAAGTACTAAATAGCGCCACATGATATTTTTGGAGTACTTAATAGCTTAATTTTGCATAGAATACTTTAAAAATGAAAAAAGAAAATATTCGTGTGAGGTTCGCACCAAGTCCGACAGGTCCACTTCATATTGGAGGAGTCAGGACAGCTCTTTATAATTTTCTATTTGCACGGAAGCAAGGCGGAACGCTGATTCTACGCATTGAAGATACCGATCAGAACAGGTTTATCACAGGGGCAGAAAAATATATCGTGGACTCTTTAGGCTGGTGCGGCCTTGAATTCGATGAGAGCCCGCAAAAGGGGGGTCCCTTCGCACCTTACCGCCAGTCAGAGCGCTCCGAATTTTACAAAGAATATATACACCAACTCATTGCCACAGGTCATGCGTATTACGCATTTGATACTGAATCCGAATTGGAATCCCTCCGTGAAAAATCGAAATCTGCCGGGGGGACACTCTTTCAATATAATTTTCAAACACGGCAATATTTACAGAATTCTCTTGCACTTTCAGAAGAAACATTCAAGTCTTTGCTTGATTCCAAGACTCCCTATGTAATACGGATAAAAATACCTGAAAATGAAACAGTTGTCGTGCACGACCTGATCAGGGGAGAGGTAGTAGTAAACACCTCAAATCTTGATGATAAAGTTCTTTTTAAATCCGACGGCTTACCAACCTACCATTTAGCAAATGTGGTGGATGATTATCTGATGAAGATTACACATGTAATTCGTGGGGAAGAATGGCTTCCTTCTGCACCTCTTCATGTACTCCTGTATCGTTTTTTCGGATGGGAAGATATCATGCCTCAGTTTGCGCATCTTCCCTTAATATTGAAACCTGATGGAAACGGAAAATTAAGCAAACGGGATGGTGACAGAATGGGATTTCCAGTATTTCCGACGGCCTGGACCGACCCAAAAACCGGAGAAATATTTTCCGGTTACCGCGAATCAGGCTATTTACCTGAGGCTGTTATCAATATACTTGCACATCTTGGCTGGAATCCAGGAACAGAACAAGAGCTTTTTTCAATGAATGATCTAATTCAACAATTTTCTTTGGAAAGAGTCGGCAAACACGGTTCAAAGTTTGATCCAGAAAAAGCAAAGTGGTTCAATCATCAATATCTGCAAAGAAAAACCGATGAGGAACTTTCTCTCCTTCTAAAACCATGGCTCGATAAAAATGGTGTTTTACCATTACCTGAAATGCTGAGTAAAGTTATCCACCTAGTAAAAGAGCGTGCGTTTCTGGTTCCTGATTTATGGAGTAATTCCTGGTATTTCTTTATGCGTCCAGTTCATTTTGATTCCCAGGTTTACCAAAAAATCTGGCAATCCGGAACGAACAGTTTGGTTACGGAAATTGCAAACGAAATAGAAACGCTCACTGTTTTAAACAAAGATACTTTTCATACGCTGATTCAGGAATATACCCAGAGAACAGGAATCAAGACAGGGCTACTAATGAATCCTCTGCGTCTTCTGATGGTTGGTTCAAATCAGGGTCCAGGGATGATGGATCTGGCGGATGTTTTGGGGAAGGAAGAGTTCCTGACAAGGATAAGGCTTGGACTTGAGAGCTTAGCCCATCTGCAGACAAAATAAAAAATTTTAGCGAAACCTTCCTGATAAGCCTAATCTGCCCCGGAAAACGTTTTTATCTATTTACTTATAACGATTCAGCAATTTTACTGAAAGTTCATCTCCCAACGCTGCTGCCTTTCTCCAGTCATCTCTGGCCAGGGAAAGGTCATGCAATTGTAACCGTACCAGTCCCCTGTTCCTGTAGGCATCTTTTGATTCCGGTTTTAGCATTATTGCTTTATTAATATCTGAAAGTGCTCCGTTCAGATCGCCAAAAATGGCTTTTATTGCTCCTCTATTGTTGAATGCTTCCGTAAGTGTTGAATCAAATTTTAGCGCGGCATTATAATCCTCAAGTGCTTCCCGGTATTTTCCACTAGCCGAATAAATATTTCCCCGGTTGTTAAACGCTCTTGGATTTTTTGGATTCAGGGCTACAGACTTCGAATAATCCTCAATTGCACCTACAACATCCTTATCTTTCCGGGCAGAAGCCCTTAGATTGTATGCCAAAAAATTGTCCGGATACTTTCTAACAACATCATCAAAAAGCGCCAAAGAATTATTCCAGACACGGATACGCTGATAACTGGTAATAGAAAATAACGTTGAAAACAGGAAAAAAATAAGCCATAAAAATATCCGTAAAGCAAGAACTTTTCCGAACTTCTCTTCAGCAATTGCAAAAAGGCAGGCGATAATGTAAAAAAGGCCTATATAAGCCATGTAGGAATAACGTTCTGCTATAAAAGCGCCACCAACAGGGATTATTTGTAAAACAAGGATTATGTTGACAATGAAGAAAAAAAATCCAAAAACCCATTTCCGCGAATATTTTAATGAATAGATTACAACACCTATAACGAGCACATTGAACAACAGTGGGAGATAATTTACAATTCCATGGTTCACTCCTTGTAAAATAGGGTAGGGGTGGTAGGCTGACAATCCGGCAGGATAAAATAGCATCGCCATGTATCGTACAATAGCAACGTTTACTGTGAAAAACCGGCCAATTGGAGATAACGACAATTCAACGCCATGTTGAATGGCCGACTCCTGAGAGAGTATGGCCAGGATACCAAATAGCAGCGCAAGGGCGAAGAAAGGTATCTTCTCAATAATTTGTTGTTTGGAAAAACTTCGGTTTTGTAAAAAATCGATCAGCAACAAAACCAAAGGCAAAACAGCTGCCGCCGATTTCGCTAAAAGCGAAAAAAGAAAAAAAAGTAAAGCAAGCAGATAAAATTTTCTATTTCTCAGTGCTGTTCCATGTCCCTGGCCTTTTAAAAAATAACAATAACTGATCAAACCAGCCAGAAAAAAGGCACTATACAAAAGGTCCTTTCGTTCAGAAATCCACGCAACAGATTCAACGTGCATGGGATGGATACCGAACAAGAATGCAACGAAAGGAGCAATCAGTGCGTTATCAGTTATCTTACGGATAAACCAAAAGACAAGAAGGACATTGACCAGGTGCAAACAAAGATTATCGAAATGATAAATTGCAGCAGACTGGTAACCGCTTACAGCATATTCAAGTGAAAAGGAAAGTGTGGTAAGAGGGTGATAGTTTCCACTGTAGAATGAGGAAAAAATTGCTACCAATTGTTTCCAGCCTAGCTGATGCACAACCAGATTATCGCGAAGATAATCAGGATCATCCCAGTCAACAAATCCGTTCTGCAGCGAATGCAGGTAAAGCAGAAGCGTAAATAATGCGATGGTTCCGGCCAGCAGGTAATCGCGCGAAAAATTAAATCCTTTCTGCGTGTTTGTCCTTTTTTGGAAACCGGGGGTATTTGTCCCGGTTTTTTTCTTCCCGGTAACCTTATTCCGGATCCCTGATCCTGATTGTGAAATGACTTTCATGTCTAGCCTTTTGATGAGCTTTTCAGCCAAGGAACGTCAACCTGATCAAAACAATAAATAATGCTTCAACGCTATACTAAAAAAAATCCCTGCATGCAATTGCAAAACAGGGATTTTTGTTGTCCGACTAGGGGTCGAACCTAGACTCTAATGATCCAGAATCATTTGTGTTGCCAGTTACACCATCGGACAATCAGACTGCAAAATTAATACATTTTTTGCAAAGCTGTCACGTTTTATTTAACTTTTTCCGCTTTTGTCCAGGAATCTTTTAATGGGACAACCCGATTAAATACTAGATTTTGTGGGGTTGAATCCTTATCTACAGAAAAATAGCCAATACGTTCAAACTGGTATTTTTCATAAATTTTCGCATTAATAACCTCCGGTTCAGCAAACGCCGTTATAACTTTCAGGGAATCTGGGTTCAGATAATCTTTAAATGTTTTGTCGCCCTCGATATCATCGGGGTTTTCTTTGATAAAAAGCCGGTCATAGAGCCTGACTTCGATTTTGACTGCTTGTTTTTCAGATACCCAATGCAATGTGCCTTTAACTTTACGGCTACTGTCGGGCATGCCGCTTTTTGTCATGGGGTCATAGGTGCAATGGATTTCATTAATAATACCTGTTATAGGGTCCTTCACAACATTTTCACACTTGATGATATAGGCAGCCTTCAACCGCACTTCACGGCCAGGAGCGAGGCGGAAAAATTTATTGGGTGGTTCTTCCATAAAATCCTCCCGTTCTATGAACAGGGTTTTTGAAAAAGGAATTTTACGTTTTCCTTGCGATTCATCTTCTGGATTATTTACCGATTCCAACTCTTCCTCTTGATCATCAGGATAGTTATCTATAATAATTTTGACAGGATTCAAAACTGCCATCAATCGGTTTGCATGCTTGTTAAGATTTTCCCGGATACAGAATTCGAGCAGACTTACATCGATGACATTGTCACGTTTGGCAACACCGATGATCTCGGTAAAATTACGGATCGATTCCGGGGTAAATCCCCGTCGACGCAGGCCGCAGATCGTTGGCATCCGCGGATCATCCCATCCGTTTACATATCCTTCCTGTACCAATTCCAACAATTTCCGCTTACTCATCACAGTATAAGTCATATTAAGCCGGGCAAATTCAATTTGTCTGGGCACATAGATCCCGATTTCCCGGATAAACCAATCATAGAGGGGTCTGTGAACCTCAAATTCAAGAGTACAAATTGAATGCGTAATTCTTTCGATTGAATCTGACTGTCCGTGGGCAAAATCATACATCGGATAAATGCACCATTGGTCGCCTGTACGGTGGTGGTGTGCATGGAGAATGCGGTAAAGTACCGGATCGCGCATCTGCATATTTGGAGAAGCCATGTCGATTCTGGCTCTCAGTACCCTTGTACCATCAGGAAATTCACCATGACGCATTCGGGTAAACAAGTCAAGGTTTTCCTCCACTGACCGGGTTCTGAACGGACTTTCTTTTCCTGGTCTCGTAGGTGTGCCGCGGGTTTCGCTCATTTCTTCTGCCGTCATATCACACACATAGGCCTTTTCTTTGCGGATAAGAATCATGGCATACTCAAAGATCTGTTCAAAATAATCGGAAGCATAAAACAGTCGATCCTCCCAGTCAAAACCCAGCCATTTTACATCTTCCATTATGGAATCGACATATTCAGTATCTTCTTTGACCGGGTTGGTGTCGTCGAACCGCAGATTCGTTTTTCCCTGGTACTTTTTTGCCAGCCCAAAATTCAGGCAGATCGATTTGGCATGACCAATATGCAAATATCCATTCGGCTCGGGAGGAAAACGGGTATGAACCCGGCCTTCATTGACACCATTCCTTATATCATCCTCGATAATTTCTTCAATGAAATTCAGAGACCGGGGTTCCTTTTCTTCATCCTGGATTTTTAATTCTTCCATAAAACCATAATATTAATTACACTGACCATCGGTGTATCGAAAATTCTTTTTGTCAGCCTCATTGCTGCAGGCGGATTAATCTGCAAACTTACTACAATTTAAAAAACGTTTGGCTTAGTTAACAGGAATTTGGTAATTTAGACGGTTGAAAAATCGAATTATGGGTACTATTCTACTTGAAGGAATGGAGTTCTTCGCATTTCATGGTTGTTTTAAAGAAGAACAGATTATCGGGACGAAATTCATAGTTGACTTAAAAATCAAAACCGATACCACGATTTCTGAGGCTTCAGATCATCTGAGGGATACCGTAGATTATGTAGGACTTTACCAATGTGTAAAAAAGGAAATGGATGAGAAATCACATTTGCTTGAACACGTAGCAAAGCGAATTCTGACTGCTGTTCACAAAGATTTCCCTGCTATTGATTCGATCAAGCTTAAGATTGCCAAGATCAATCCTCCGATAGGCGGAAAGATGCAACAAGTAAGCTTCAAAACCCAATGGAAGAAATGATTTGCTAATAAATTCAAAACTTTTTGTAACTTTGCCCTCCAATTGAAAAAATGGTTTCGTGGCCGAGTGGCTAGGCAGCGGTCTGCAAAACCGTCCACAGCGGTTCGACTCCGCTCGAAACCTCTTCACCCGTTTCTTTAAGGAACGGGTTTTTTATTTCCCCCGGGGATACAATAAATATTCGCTTATCAGTACAAGTACCATGGTGAAGGCACTGCTTAGCAGCACGCGAATAAAGGTCACTGTAAACTCGCTGAATCGAAATATCTCAAGATAGAACAGGACCGAATGATGAATTAAAACCAGGATAATTGAATAATATAGAAACCATTTAATTCCCTGATTTCTGAGTGACGGTGTATCACCGATCAGCGATTCGGGACCGGTGGAGATGGCCGAGATCACAAACGGACGAAAAAAGGCCATGACAACACAGGCGGCGGCATTCAGCCCGATGGTGTTGGTGAAAATATCAATACTTAATCCCAGGATAAATGCACTAATTAGCAACAGCCACCGGGGCGCACCAAACGGCAATAACAGAATAAAATAAATGTAAAAGTATGGATTGATATATCCCCCCAAATTAATATTATTTAATATTAACACCTGAAGAAAAACCAGGAAGAAAAACCGGATGACGTTAAAAAAGAGGGTTCTTGAAGTCATTGCTGAGTTTTAAAGGATGCCTTTAAATCGTCTTTTTCTTTTCGCATCAAATCAACAACCACCTCTACATATCCGAGACTGTTAAAATCGGTTGAAAAAAAAATCTCTCCGTTATTGAAATTTTCATCCTGAACCTTTGTAAAATCAGAGATGGTACCAATCAAAAGCCCTTCAGGAAAAATGTCAGAATTCCCGCTGGTTATAATTGTATCACCATTAACTATCACAACATGTTTTGGAATTTCCTTTACCTGTCCTATATGATAACTGCCTCCGTTCCATTCAACATTCACCAATTGGTTGTTCTTTTTGAATTTTCCGGATATTCGGCTGTCTTTATTCAGCATTGACATGATCCAGCTGAAATGAGGAGAAACGCTAACCACCTGACCAACGATTTTATTGCCAATAATCACGCCCATATGATTTTCAATGCCATGAATTGCGCCCTTGTTGATCATCAGGAAATTATTTCGTTTGTTTGTGGAATTGCTAATCACTTTTGCGCTGATATATTTGTACTCCAATTTTACGATGGAATCTTTTTTGTAAAAAATATTAACATCGGTCGTGTAAAAAGCTTCCGGTATGCGGGAATGCAACTTAGCCATCTCATCAATAAGAACCCTGTTTGTTTTCCGGAGCGAAAAGTACTCTGAAATCCCGTTGAACATGCTGTTTACATATCCCGATACGGAATTTGAAACTGAATAGAGGGAACTTCCCTGAAATTCATTGTAGTTAAAAAGCAGAGTCAGCGAAAAGGTCTCCAACACTAAAAAAAGAAAATAGAAATAGTGATTCCGGAGAAAGAAAAAAAGATTCCGCATGGTACCTCTTACTTGATGAGGAAGGTAAACTTATCAAAGTTTTTCAATGCGATGCCTGTTCCGCGTGCAACCGCCCGCAGGGGATCCTCGGCAACATGAACTTTCAGTTTGGTCTTCAGGTGGATCCGTTTATCAAGACCCCGCAGCAGTGCGCCACCTCCTGTAAGATAAATGCCTGTTTCGAATATATCAGAAGCAAGTTCAGGGGGTGTCATTTCAAGTGCATTCAATACAGCAGCTTCAATTTTCGCTACCGATTTATCAAGACAGTGCGCAATTTCAGCATGATTAACAATAACCTCTTTAGGAATACCTGTGAGCAGGTCACGTCCGTGTACGGCATAGTCGGGAGGAGGGTTATCTATATCCGCCAGTGCTGCACCGACCTCTATTTTGATTCGTTCTGCCGTACGTTCGCCTACGTTTATATTGTGTTGTTTGCGCATGTATTCTTCGATGTCGGCATTGAATTCATCCCCTGCAATGCGGATCGATTTATTGTTAACAATACCACCCAGGGCGATTACAGCAATTTCGCTGGTGCCGCCGCCGATGTCGATAACCATATTGCCGATCGGTTCCAGAACATCGATACCGATCCCGATGGCAGCAGCCATAGGTTCATGAATAAGGCGAACCTCTTTTGCTCCGGCTTGTTCGGCAGAGTCTTTTACAGCGCGTTCCTCAACTTCGGTAATTCCTGATGGAATACAAATAACCATTTTGAGCGCAGGAGGGAACCAGGATTTGCGAAGATCAATCATCTTGATCATAGCCCGAATCATGTGTTCGGCAGCCTGAAAATCGGCAATAACACCTCCTCGCAATGGACGGATAGTTTTGATATTTTCGTGGGTTTTGCCATGCATCATCTGGGCCTTCTTCCCAACCGCAATGATTTTTCCGGTACTCCGTTCAATGGCAACTATGGAAGGTTCATCAACAACTACTTTATCGTTATAAATAATAATGGTATTGGCCGTACCCAAGTCGATGGCTATTTCTTTTGTAAATAATCCCATGTATATAAATTTTAGAGCCTTTCAAACTAAATAAAAAAAATGACGAATGACAAATGACAAGTGACCTGTGAACTTATCTTTTTCTATTTTCGATTATAGTTTTGATACCCTGATTACTACTTTATAAATTCGACATCCAAATGTCATTCGTCACTTGTCATTTGTCACTTGTCATTTGTCACTTGTCAATCATGCTATCTTTATACAATCTTTCAATGTTTAAAATGACGTATTCCGGTAAAAACCATGGACATATCATGTTCGTCGCAATAATTAACCGAATCAATATCGCGGATAGATCCACCGGGTTGAATGACCGTTTTAATACCAGCTTCATTTGCAATCTCGACACAATCGGCGAAAGGAAAAAATGCATCAGAAGCCATCACTGATCCTTCGGTATCAAATCCAAAGGCATTTGCTTTGATAATCGCCTGGCGAAGTGCATCCACCCTTGAAGTCTGGCCCATTCCACATCCTATGAGCTGACGGTTATTTATCAGCACGATAGTGTTGGATTTCAAGTGCTTAACAATTTTATTTGCAAAAATCAACGCATCTGTTTCCTGAGATGTTGGTCTTTTCTTGCTAACATATTGAAAATCTGTTTCTTGCTCTGATTTAAGATCCTTCTCCTGTTCAAGTACACCATTCAGGATTGACTTAAATTGCCGGGATGAAAACGCAAATGAATTTTTACGCAAAATTATTCTATTTTTCTTGGATTTTAACCGATCAAGTGCATCATTTTCAAAATCGTTTGCAATTAATATTTCGAAGAAGAGTTTGTTCAATTCTTCAGCAGTATCCATCCCGATAATTCCATTGGCTATAATAATGCCTCCAAAGGCTGAAACAGGATCACATGCAAGGGCATCAAGATATGCCAGCTTTATTGAGGAGCGGCTGGCAACTCCACAAGGATTGGTGTGTTTGATGATTGCGACTGTTGGTTCGGTGAATTCCCCGATCAGGTTAATGGCTGCATCAACATCAACAAAGTTATTGTATGATAATTCCTTTCCATGCAATTTAATAAAAACACTATCAGGATCACCAAAGAAAGTAGCTTCCTGATGTGGGTTTTCGCCATATCGCATGGGACAGGATGAAAGGATGCTTTGTTTGAAAACCCGGATATGCTCTTTACGGTTGAAATAATTAAAAATCAAGGTATCGTAATGGGATGAAATGTTAAAAGCCTGAGCTGCAAATAACCGGCGATCATTCAGGTTCGTAAAACCATTGTTTTTTTCCAGTATGTCGAGAAGCAAGGGATAAAACCCGGTGGACGGAACAACCACAACGTGGGCATAATTTTTGGCCGCCGCCCTTATCAGGCTAATGCCTCCAATGTCGATTTGTTCAATAATTTCCTCCTCGTTGACGGTAGAGGCTATGGTCTTTTCAAAAGGATAAAGATCAACGATAACCAGATCAACAGATGGAAGTTCATACTTCTCAACATCGCCAACATCTGCAAGCTGGTCGCGGCGCCATAATATGCCTCCAAAAACCTTTGGATGCAATGTTTTTACACGCCCTCCCAAAATTGATGGATATGAGGTAATTGACTCAACAGAAGTAGCGTATATTCCTTTGGATTTCAGAAAGTCGTAAGTTCCTCCTGTCGAGATTATCTGGATTCCGAAGGATTCAAGTTTGCGTGCAAGTTCTTCGATCCCCTCTTTGTCAAAGACGGAAATAAGTGCGGATTTAATTTTGATTTGATCGGTCATCTTATAAAATTATGTAACAAGAACTGAATACCTGCGTCTAATTTCAAATTTTTGAGCCCCTTTGCAATGTTACCAAAAAATACCGGATCAGACAATGCAATCGACCATACGGGATTAAATATTACCTTTACTGTTCAAAAATAATGAAATCTATTCATCCATGATTTTAATATTACGATTAGTTCGCGAAAGCTATTTATTTGCTTTTCAAGAAATTATAGTAAATAAGGTTCGTACAATCCTTTCCCTTCTTGGCATAACCATCGGCATTTTTTGTGTTATATCGGTCTTTACCGTTTTTGATTCGATGGAAAGTTCCATTCGCAAGAGCATAGCCTCGTTGGGGAGCAATGTTCTTTATATTCAAAAATGGCCCTGGTCCATGGGGGGTGATTATCCCTGGTGGAAATATTGGCAACGGCCGGAGGCCTCACTTGACGACATGCGTGAGGTTGAGAAGCGATCAAATCTGGCCGATGCAATAGCTTACATGGTACAGGTGAACAAGACTGTCAAATACCAGAATAATTATGTTGAAAACATAGGAGTGATGGGTGTTTCGCAGGATTTCGACAAGGTCTGGAAATTTGAATTGGCCGAAGGCCGTTATTTTTCCCTCACTGAATCAGCCAGTGGGAAGAATATTGCCATTATCGGTGCTGATATGGCAACGGATCTTTTCAGGGAAGGTGATCCTATTGGTAAGAAAATAAAGATTTTCGGACGGAATATTGAAGTGATCGGGGTAATTACAAAAGAGGGAGAAGATTTTTTTGGCAATTCAAATGATAAGGTTGTTTATCTGCCGATCAATTATTTTAAAACTGTTGTTGATCTAAGGGACATGGGTTCAACCATCGTTGTAAAAGCAAAACCAATGGTTTCAAATGACGAATTGCGCGATGAACTTACTGGCCTTATGCGATCGATCAGGAAACAAAAACCGTCGGCTGAAGATAATTTTGCCATCAATGAAACAGATATCATTTCAAAGGGGTTTGACAGTTTATTCCGGGTAATTGCCATGGTAGGATGGATAATCGGTGGGTTTTCCCTGCTGGTGGGAGGATTCGGAATCGCCAACATTATGTTTGTATCGGTAAAAGAACGTACCAGCATCATCGGTATTCAGAAAGCGCTTGGAGCCAAGAATTACTTTATCCTGCTGCAATTCCTTTTTGAAGCCATTTTTCTTTCCCTGATCGGGGGAATATTCGGTTTATTGATTATCCTGCTACTTACCCTTATCGTTTCCTATACAACTGAATTTACTTTAATCCTGACCCAGGGAAATATTTTTCTCGGGATTGGTGTTTCAGCTATTATCGGACTGATTTCAGGTATCTTACCAGCATATTCAGCTTCAAAACTTGATCCTGTTGAAGCAATGAGAACTGGAATGTAGGTTAGAAGGGCCAGAATTGATTATCGTTCCAGATTTTCTCCTTCAGTTCATTGTCCATATCACTGAGGATCTTCAGGTGCCCGCCTTCCCACTCAGCAAGCCAGCGGTAAAGCGCTTTTTCATTGGGGTCAGTTGATAATTCAGCTTGATTTGAATAGACTTCCACGGCTTTTTTCTCAAAATCGATGGCGGCTGAAATGGCAGCGGCTTCAAATCCGGCAGCAGAAATCTTTTGTTTCATATCTTCGGTGAGAATCAGTGTAGCAAAGCCTTCATTTGCCAGATCAGGCAGTTGCACTTTTTTGAAGGTATTGTTTTTCTCATAGCTGATGTATTGTTCTGAGAGAAATTTCACATGTTTGGTTTCCTCATCAGCCATGGTCAGGAAGATATGTTTTATCTCTTGATCGGGCGTTTGTTCAGCGACTTTTGCATAAAAGGCAAAACCTCTCTTTTCCATGAGAATTGCCATTTTAAGGATTTCAAGGGCATTTTTTGTTTCCATAATTCCTATTGATTTGAGAATTCAAACTTACGAATTTTTCTGCGAATATCCATGGGCGATGAAACCAAGTTCTCAATGGCCCACTTCAACAGAAACTTTCTCATCCATCCATGACAATCTGATCCCATCCCCACAGTTTGTGGGATATTTACACAACCATTGGCTATGGCTGCTTATTATTTGGTTGGGTTATTTTTCCGTCATCAGCATCGCGGTTAATGTGCGATTTAATCCGGGAGGAGAGAATGTCGATGGCAACCTTATTTTGTCCACCCTGCGGGACAATGATGTCAGCATAACGTTTGGTAGGCTCAATGAATTGCAGGTGCATTGGTTTAACAAAGTTCTCATAATGTTCAAGAACCTGCTGAAAAGATCGTCCCCGTTCTTCGATATCGCGCCATATAATGCGCATCAGGCGGTCGTCGCCATCGGCATCGACAAATACTTTAATGTCCAACTTTTTTCGAAGGCGGGGATTGGACAATATAAGAATTCCTTCGACGATGATGACTTTTGAGGGATTGACAGTTACAGTTTCTTTTGAACGGGCACATGTAACATACGAATACAATGGCATTTCAATGGATGTGCTGGATTTCAGGATTTCGAGGTGCCTGATTAGCAGGTTCCATTCGATGGAACTGGGATGATCAAAATTAATTTTAGCCCGATCTTCGGCCGATTTATGGCCATTATCCTTATAATAGGCATCCTGCGGAATTACCGTAACTGCCTCTTTTGGCAGATGTTTGATCACCTGTTTTACAACTGTCGACTTTCCTGAACCGGACCCACCGGCAATTCCAATTATCAGCATCGTTTTATAATAAGAAACCCAATAACAAGCCGGCAGCAATTGCACTGCCAATCAGTCCGGCAATATTTGGCGCCATTGCATGACCAATCAGATGGTTTGTCGGATCTTCCCTGAGTCCCATTTCATGAGCAATCCGCGCACTGTCGGGCACTGCCGCAACACCCGATGCACCAATGAGCGGATTTATCCGATTCTCCTTTTTAAGGAAGAGGTTCATGACTTTTGCAAACATTATCCCTCCGGCGGTTGCCACCATGAAGGCAAAGGCGCCGAGAACAAAGATAAGAATTGATTGCCATTTTAAAAAAACATCAGCTTGTGTTGAAGCCCCAACGGTTAATCCGATCAGGATCACAACAATATCAATAAGAATGGTACTTGCTGTATTGGCCAGTTGTTTGGTCAGGCCTGATTCCTTTAAAATATTTCCAAAGAAAAACATTCCGAGCAGGGGCAGCGAAGCAGGGGCAACAAACGCGCTTAAAAGCAAACCAAGCAGCGGGAATAAAATTTTCTCAAACTTACTTACAGTTCTTGGGGGTTTCATGCGTATCAACCGCTCTTTTTTTGTAGTGAGCAGCTTCATGATAGGCGGCTGAATAACTGAAACCAGCGACATATAGATATAGGCAGCAATGGCAATCGGACCTATGAGGTTTTGAATCACCATGCCATTTCCGGTTGCATGCAATCCATTGGCAAGCTGGGAGGTAAGGAAAATAGCGGTATTTCCATCAGCCCCGCCGATGATGGCAATTGCGGCAGATTCTGCCATGGGGAAGCCTAAAACCATGGCTCCAAGGAAGGTCACAAATATACCAACCTGGGCAGCAGCTCCAAGCAGCATAAGCTTAGGATTTGATATAAGCGGAGACAGATCGGTCATGGCGCCCAGACCAAGGAAGATCAAAGCCGGGTAAATCCCTTTCAGCACCCCGAAAAAAAGATAGTTGAGCACACTGCCCTCCTGGTAAATCCCGGGATGGTAAGCTGCTCCGTGAAGAAATGGAATATTCCCTAAAATAACACCCATTCCGAGAGGTATGAGCAGCAGTGGTTTGTAGCTGTACCTGATTGCTAAAAAAACCAGGATAATGCCCACCAGGATCATGATGATGTTTTCCCAGGTGGCATTATAAAAGCCGGTATCTTCCCAAAGCCCGAGTAATGTTTGCAGCGTATTCATGGGTTATTCGATTTCAACTAAAACTTCATTCTGGGCAACAGTCTGTCCTGGTTTTACAAGGACAACCTTTACAATGCCACTCTTTTCGGCAAGGACGTTGTTTTCCATTTTCATCGCTTCCATGGTCAAGAGTTTTTGTCCCATGGCCACTTTTTCCCCAGGTTGAACGAGCACTGAAATAATGGTACCGGGGAGTGGTGCTTTAATGGCGATGTTGGTCGTTTGTGTAGGCGTTCTCTGAATTTTTGACTCCTTGCGCGTTGGCTTTGGGGGTTCTGCCCTGACAAGTGTGGGTGTTTTAGTCATTTTCAGTTCCTTCTGAACCTCCACATTGTAGAGCGTTCCGTTGACCTCCATCCTGGCAATATTTTCTTCAAAACCAAGTACCTCTACTTCGTAAGAATTGCCGTTGATAATAAAATTGAATTTCTTCATGGTTTACCAGTGTTTCATTGTGTTCAGGATTCCATAGATCTTTGAGCTCCAGGGGGAGTATGTTTTCGAAACTTTACGGATGGTCATCACATATTTCTCCTCATCATGCAATTCTGAAAAAAACAAATAAAGGGCAGCAGCAATGGCAGCATTTTCTTCACCAGTCATTACTACCTTGGTTTTCTGTTCCTGTTCATTATCACCGGGTTTACCAAGTTTGCGTTTTTTCAGGAAATCCTGCAATGTGTGCAATCGCGTGAAAAAATAAGCCATGATGGCCAATGCACCAAGCACGATGAGATAACCGGCAAAGGTAATGACCAAGGAATAATGATCGATCAACGATGGGTCAAATGTAATGTTTAACGGTTCCATAGATCAGCCTTTTTTAATTAAAGAGGAATATTTCCGTGTTTCTTCGGCGGGAGGCTATCTTTTTTTGTCTGCAGTGTTTGCAGGGCACGAATTATGCGGAATCGGGTATTACGCGGTTCGATCACATCATCGATGTAGCCATATTTTGCAGCATTATAAGGATTGGCAAACATCTCTTTATAGTCATTTTCTTTTTCAGCAATGTATTGGTTACGTTCTGCCGGATTTTCAATTTCGCTGATTTTTTTTCCTTCCAGAATTTCGATGGCGCCTTTCGGGCCCATTACAGCAATTTCAGCTGATGGCCAGGCATAATTGATATCGGCACGCAGTTGTTTACATCCCATTACATCGTGTGCTCCACCATAGGATTTACGAAGTGTAACTGTGATTTTCGGCACGGTTGCCTCACCATATGCAAAGAGAAGTTTGGCTCCATGGATAATGATTCCGCCATATTCCTGATTACTGCCAGGCAGAAAGCCGGGAACATCTACCAACGTTATGATAGGAATGTTGAATGCATCGCAGAAGCGAACAAACCGTGCAGCTTTGCGTGACGCTTCAATATCAAGTACCCCGGCCAGGTAATTAGGCTGATTAGCAACAATTCCACAGGAAATTCCATTGAATTTAGCAAACCCAACCACGATGTTCTTGGCATAATGCTGGTGAATTTCAAGAAACTCGCGATCGTCGACCATTAAATAAATAACATCTTTTACATCATAAGGTTGGTTAGGGTTGGCAGGAACAACCTCATTCAGGAGGTCTTCAACCCGGTCGATCGGATCGGTACATTCGGTTTGCGGGGGATCTTCAAGGTTGTTTTGAGGTAAATAGGAGATAAGTTTCCTGATCATCATCAGTCCTTCATCTTCGTTTTCCACACGAAAATGAGCCACCCCCGATTTTGTTGCATGTACTGTAGCACCTCCGAGATCTTCGGTGGTAATATCTTCACCTGTTACGGTCTTTGTCACTTTCGGCCCGGTCACAAACATGTAACTTGTTTTTTCGCTCATCACCACGAAATCAGTGAGGGCAGGGGAGTAGACGGCTCCTCCGGCACATGGTCCGAAGATTGCAGATATTTGCGGCACCACACCGGACGCTGCGATGTTGCGCATGAATATTTCAGCATATCCGGCCAAAGAGTTTACCCCTTCCTGAATTCTGGCGCCACCACTGTCATTGATTCCAATAACCGGAGCACCGACTTTCATGGCCTGATCCATGATCTTGCATATTTTACGGGCAAATGTCTCAGATAACGAGCCCCCAAACACTGTGAAATCCTGTGAAAAAACAAAAACAACCCGGCCATCAATGGTCCCACGCCCCGTTACCACTCCATCGCCCAGGTATGATTCATTTTCCAGTCCGAAATTGGTGCACCGATGACTGACAAACATATCGTATTCTTCAAAACTTCCTTCATCCAGAAGTTTTTCAACACGTTCACGGGCAGTATATTTTCCCTTTTTGTGTTGCGATTTTATACGTTCTTCACCACCACCAAGTTTTGCCTTCTCGCGTTTCGCAAGTAATTCGGATATTTTATTTTCGTTAGCCATGTTTGTTGGTATTAGGAAACGTTATTGTAGAGACGCATTGCGATGCGGCGTTAATGTAGAGCCGCATCGCGATGCGGCTCTGCATTAACGTCCATATTATTTATTGCAAAATTCGATCAGTACACCATGCGTTGATCGGGGATGAAGAAAACCTATGTTCATCCCTTCAGCTCCCTTCCGGGAAACCTTGTCAATCAATGTAATTCCTTGCGATGCAGCGGCTGCAAGTGCATCCGAAGCATTATCGACTGCGAATGCCATGTGGTGTATACCTTCTCCCTTTTTTTCAAGGAATTTTCCAATTGGTCCTTCCGGATCGGTAGATTCCAGCAATTCGATTTTTGTTTGACCAATCAGGAAAAAAGCTGTCTTAACCCGCTGATCTTTAACTTCTTCGACATTATAACATTTCGACCCCAACAAAGTTTCATAGAAAGGAATACTTTCCTCCAGACTATTAACTGCTATGCCAATATGTTCGATATGAGTAGGTTTCATGAGATAAAATTTATTTTTTTCGGGTCACATGGAATAGCCAAAAATTATCATGTACGGTTTGCATTTACGTTGTGATTATGGCAATTTCATGTGATAATATTTATTTTTTCGGGCCACATGGAATACCCATAATTATCATTCACGGTTTGCATGAACTTTATTCTTAATGGGTATTTCATATATAATTGTTTGTTGATGATTACATGGAATATTTACACTCGAAAATCACGGGTTGAACGAACATGATTACTATAAATATCTCATCATTCAATTGTTAATATATTAACAGGACAAAGTTAATGGTTTTAATAACATGGCAAACACCAATCTTTCATATAGTTTTACAAAGAATGAAAAAAATTGTAATTATTCAAAGATCCTTTCATCATCCTTTTCACCTTGCCTTAATCAATCATTGGGGTAATCTGGACTTTCCTGATTAGTTGCTGGTTTCAAAGTTTTTCAAGATGTTCCCGATTCCGGCTTTGTATGTTTCATGTGTTAATAATTTTTATTTTTATGGTCACATGGAATACCCATAATTATCATTCATGGTTTGCATGAACTTTAGTCTTATGGGTATTTCATTTAAAAAAAGCCCTATAAAAATGATTTATTGTACCAGCAACGTCAGTGTTCTGGAGCAATTGACCGAGTTGTTAAAATGCACTATCGGCGATTTTCAAGTCATTGACAAGGTAGGCAAAAAATAAAAAGGACGAACCCAGGCTTAACAATCATGTATGGCCCAGCAACAATTCATCGGTACTCATGCAGGTGAGTGAAGAAGACAAAGTAAAACATGTTGTTCTGTCCATCAGGGAGCACCACTAATCAGTGATCAATGATGATGAACTCATTACCGTGTTTACCTGGAAATTGGAAGACTATTTTTATGATTGAATCATGAATTTATTTGTACATTTCCGCAGATTTACACATCAGTCATGAAAAATTTTGAAATAGAGCGCAAGTACCTTGTTGATCATGAAATGTGGCTTCTTACAGCTAAACCACCGGGGATAAGCTATATACAGGGTTATTTAAGCATCGATGAGGATAAAATAGTAAGGGTCAGGGTTGCCGGAGATAAGGGTTTCCTGACAATAAAGGGAAAATCAGAAACCTTTTCCCATCCTGAGTTTGAATATCTCATACCAACTGATGAAGCCAGGGATATACTCCTGCTTTTTACCACAACAATGGTTGAAAAAGTCCGTTTCCGCATTCCGGCCGGGAAACTTGTATGGGAAGTCGACGAATTCCATGGAGCCAATGAAGGATTGATTATGGCTGAAATAGAGCTTGACCGCGAGGATGATTTATTTGAAAAGCCCGCATGGGTTGGAGAAGAAGTAACTGCGGATGAGTGCTATTACAATGCTTATTTATCGCTAAATCCCTTTAAAAACTGGAAAAAATAAAACACCTCCGAAATAGCTGATAAACAAGCCAATAGGAGGTGTTCTTGTGGAGAATAGGGGAGTCGAACCCCTGACCTTTAGACTGCCAGTCTAACGCTCTAGCCAACTGAGCTAATCCCCCTAACAGGATGCAAAATTAACAACTTTTTAATATGAAACGTCTATTTGCAGCTTTAAAAATTTATCCTGATGAAACTTTCCTTTCATCCTACCGCAAGTTGAAGGCAGCTTTACATCATGAAAAAATCAATTGGGTGGCAGAACAAAATATCCATATTACCCTTAAATTTTTCGGGGAGACAGATGAGCGGAAAATTCCCGGTATCTGTTCAATTCTGAATGATCGGGCGGAAACATCGTCGCACCTCACGCTACAATTGACTGGATTAGGGATCTTTGGAAGTATTTATGCTCCAAAAGTGATTTGGGTGGGAATAGAACCTTTTGGGCAAATATCATTTCTGATGAAAAATATTCATACCGATTTAGCAGCCGTTGGTTATGATAATGATCGTCAAAACCTGGTACCGCATCTTACGCTGGGAAGGATAAAATTCCTGAAAGATAAAATTCTTTTCCAACACATCATTGATCAATACAAGCGTATTTCTTCAGAACCCATAGGCATCAGGGAAATAATTTTGTACGAAAGCATCCTGCACCGTGAAGGACCAGAATATATTGAACTGAATAAGTTCCCGTTTAAAAAAGAACTCCCCTGATCACCTTTCGGCTTATCAGGGGAGTCGGCAATGAATTTTCATTTCATTGCAGTGTCATGATCTTTCGGCTCCTTCAAACTTATTTGCAATAAGATGATAAATGATGAGTCCGATTCCGCCAAACAGGCAGATCATTGAAAAGAAGGCAAGTTCTTCGGCAAGTGATGTATATACTGTCAGCAATTTGCCAAACAGGATTCCTATGCCTATTCCCACTAAAAGCAACCCCCATTTAAGGGAAGATGGTTGGCTTTTTGCGGAGTCAAAAATGGTAGCATCGACGCCTTTTGCAATAAGAGCCAGGCGTTCCTTTTTCCGTATAAGCAGGTAAGCCATTCCGTATACCAATGCAAAAAACATTGCGAAGAACACGATCGGGGTGGTAAATTCAGTACTCATTTCCGTTTCATTTTGGTTTGTTTTCCGTTTTCGCTCTGTTTGACGCAACATCAGTATATTGGTTACATGTTCCAGGGAAAGTGGCTATTTAACGATCACTTTATCACTGTAAACGCGATCATTGTGCGATAACCTTATAAAGTAAACGCCCTTGGCATATCCCGACATATCAAGCTTCTTAGTGAAGATAGCAGGAATGTCTGAAAGTGTTTCGGAATATTGAACTTTTCCGGTTACATCAACAATAGCAAGGTTCAGCATTCGTTCTTTCCCGGAGATGCTCAATGTTAATTCTTCGCTCACTGGATTAGGAAATATTTGAATGGTCGACTCAATGGTTTTAGGACTAATTCCGGTACAGTTTTGCACTGTTAAAGACTTTACCGATTCTATGCCATCTCCGCAGTCGTTTTCCCCTTTTACACTTATGTTTCCTGATTGTGCTGTTGCACTGAACGACAGTGTAATCTGGTTTGTTCCTTGTCCGGCTGTAATTGTCACACCTGCCGGCAATGTCCATATATACTGCGTAGCACCGGTAATTGAAGGAAGACTGAACACATAATTTCCTTCATCCTGGCATACAGTATCTTTTCCGGCTATAGTGCCAGCCGCTTCCGGAAGAAACTTTACCCCAACAGTCTTGGCAATCAAAGGACTTTGACCGCAATCGTTGAATGCAAAGGCTGTAACATCTCCGGCTGTAGATCCCCAAGTTACATGGATGGTATCGGTACCCTGGCCACTTATAATGGAAACATCAGCAGGAACAGTCCAGGTGAATGTAGCAGGATTGTCGGATACAGCAGTATAAAAAGTTGCATTCGTATTAAGACAAACCATATCTGGCCCATTTATCGGAATCAGTGCCGCGGGGGCGGTGTTAACCACAACAGCCAGCACCGAAGGAGCGCTTGGTCCACAATCGTTTCCTGCAATAACAGATACATTTCCTGAGGTTAAACCCCATTGGATTGTGATTGTCGGGGTATTCTGCCCGCTAAGAATCTGGGCATCTGCCGGAACACTCCAGGAATACGTTAATCCACCAATAACTTCAACTATTGAATAATCGGCAGTAATACCGGAGCATACTATTTGCGTACCGGTTATCGGACCTGGGGTGGCAGGGCCTGTATTCACATGGACCTCAATGCTGTCGAATCTTGTGTTTGACCCGTTATCCGTGACCATTACATGGTACATTGAAGTAGCATTAGGTGTAGCAACCGGATTGGCGATAGCAGGATCGTTGAGCGTTTCAGAAGGAGTCCATGAATATATAAATGGCGGTGTTCCGCCCAATATTGAAACATTTAGCTGAGAAGTCTGACCCTGGCAAATTGTGCCCGGGGTGGCACTTGCAGTTGTCAGAAAAACATTACCCGGCATAACCCTTAGGGTTGCAACACGCTTATGTGCCGGGGTTCCATTGGGGCCACTGGCAATAAAAGTCGCCAAATATGTACCTGTCGGAACACTTCCTGTAAGAACTAATTTTACCGGAAGGGCAGATGGGTAGCTGGTAATGGTGTTTCCCGACGGAAATTCAACGGTTATGGTACCATCTGTAGGAGTGGGTGCAATACTCGCTGAAAGGATCACTGTATCCGTGTAAAGTTTTATGTCTGGGATGGACACTTGAAAAATTTTATTGTCAGCCGGGGAAAACAGGGTATCGAGGGAATGGTCAAGAGCCATTGCAAAATCAGGAAAATAGGCAGTCATGCTTTGGAAAGTACTTTGTCTGAAATCGCACCATCCTGCCATGGATACCTTCTTATTGGAAACAATGCCATTATAATCCCCCTGATACCTGGGAGTTCCGGTGCCACCGCAAGTGGGACAGTCAATCTTCATCTTTGCATTGGATATGCGTTGATTTGGAACAAAGGTTGCTCCTCCGTCTGTGGAATAACTGGCATAAATATAAGCGCTGTCACTGGTTGGGGTATCCCGGGTATCCATCCACATTACATAGAGTTTGCCGGTTTCTTTGTCGCACCAGATGGCCGGATGCCATTGATGGTTGCTGGTCGTGTTCGGATCATCGTTTACTTTAACGGCACTGCTCCAGGTGGTCCCGTCATCAGACGAAGAGCGGCAAAAAATATCAGGTTTTCCTGTAGCTCCCGGTGGATCATTGGAGGCATAAACTACATACATTTTTCCGCGGTTGGGGCCATAGCTGTTATCGGCTGCAATCATGGGGTATGGCCGGGTACGCATGTTCTGAACAGAATTCCTGCCTCCCACCTGACTACCAACTGTATTTGAGAATTGCTGAGCCGATTTTTGTGTGAATGTAGCACCACCATCGGTTGATAAATAAAAGGTATAGGTAGAGTTAAAAGAACTGTTGCCGTTTGTAACAACATGAACGGCTCCGCCCTGGATGTCTCCTTTCGGTCCTACACAAACCATCATCCCGGGTATTGACTGAGTATTCGGTGCAAACGTAGAGGTAAACGTAGCTCCATGATCCATGCTGCGGGCAAAATTTCCTGGGGGGCTGCCGTTGGTCATAGTAGTGTAAACATAATTGGCATAAGGCCCTGAAGTTTGGTCGCATGCGATCCAGTTTTTATCATTTCCTACAATAGCGTTGACCGACGGTCCCCAGGTCACTCCGTTATTTGTAGAAACTATTACTTTACAACCAGATATCGAACCATACATATTTTCATAAAACAAATTTCCCAGGCTGTCGTAGGCAACCACCGGGTCTCCCGCCATGCTTGCACCGAAATTGGCGGCGTTTATGAACCAATCAATACCGTTTTCAGTATGATGCGGGGCATTGATATTATAGGCTGTAAAAAACCAGGTTGGTTGGTTGGGGTTCGTGGCCATATTGTTTTCGGCAAGATCAACCCCAAGGCTGAAATTATCCCAATCACCGATGGTAACAACAGCCGACGTGTTATTGGGGGCATCAGGAAGATTTGAGCTCTTTTCACGAAGATACCGGGGAACCTGGTCAAGGTTGGGATTATCTACCTGATATTGGGCAAATAGCTGATTTGTAACCATAAGAAGGAAAAACAAAGCAGAAAGTTTAAACATTTTCATATCGGATCGTTTTATGTATATATTCATGATTTATTTAATCTACAAACGTACAAAAAAACCTAACGATCAACAAATTAATGTTAGAATTGATATGGAAATAAACCTATCTTTGTACAGAATCGTGTAACCTTGGTTTAAACAAACCGTCTAAACCCCCAATGAAATACCTTGATGATAACTATTACATTGATCGTGTGTTGAGCGGTGATGTTTCAGCATATGCAATGTTGGTGTCGAAACATAAAAACCTGGTCTTTTCGATTGCCCTTAAAATATTGAATAACCGGGAAGATGCAGAAGAGGTTGCCCAGGATTGTTTTCTAAAGGTATTTCAGGCTTTAAAAACTTTTGAAAGAAAATCCAAATTTTCGACATGGTTGTATCGTATCGTTTACAATGCAGCTATATCTAAAACGCGGAAAAAGAAACTTGCACTGGTTCCCATGGATAATTATGTGATTCATAATTATACTGAAGATGAGATTTCGACGAGTATTGATGACATTGATCCTGAAGACCAAAAGGAGATGATCGAACGAGCCCTTAATCAGTTAACTGCTGATGAAAACCTGTTGATTACACTGTTCTATAAAGGAGAGAATTCTGTTGAGGATATCAGCAATATTACCGGGCTTTCTACATCAAATGTTAAAGTGAGATTGCATCGGATCCGTAAAAAATTACATGGAGAACTTACCGTTATGTTTAACCGTGCCTTGAATTAGGTGATTAAATAATTTTGTAACAATATGGAAAATAATGATTTTGGTAACGATGATTTTTTACGCAGGTTAATTCAACAAAGCCCGCTGGATCATCCGTCAGAAGATTTTGTCGATCGCGTAATGGCAGGTATTCATCAGGCTCCTGAAATTTTACCGGTTCAAAAACCTTTTTTACAGTACCTGCAAACCCTGGCTCCTTACGCTATTCTGCTTTTTATTTTATTTGTGGTTTTTTCTACCTCCGACCTCCCTTTTCTGAATTGGTTGCCCGGAAAGAACTATCTCGTGCATAGCCTTATTTCATCCTTCGGATCCCTTTTTGCCGGGTTAAAAGATGCCCTCACCTCGAAATATGTATCTTTTGGATTGCTTATAATCACTTCAACCTGTTTTCTATTCCTGATAGATCGGTTATTGACCCGCAAAACAACTGTGTAAATTAAGGATGTGTCTCTTTCCAAAGTTCCTTGAAGCTTTTCGGAGCAATTTTTGGAATTTTTCTGCGCTTACCCCACATTTTTCTGCCAACCTGATGTATTATTTTGTTTTTCAGCCCAGAACTCGGCTTATCAATCATCCACCTGTGAAGCATCACCATTTTCCAACCCGACACAATGGTACGCCAGGAATAAGATATGTACTTTTTTGTAACTGCTTCATTCCGGTTGTATAGAAGCAGCTCGTGAAGAGGGATTTTAATCGGACAAACTTCAGTGCACTTTCCACACAACGACGAGGCAAAACTCAGATGATTGTATTCCTTCATGCCTGAGTAATGCGGAGAAATTACCGAGCCTATCGGTCCGGAGTAGGTTGTATTGTAAGCATATCCACCAACACTCCTGTACACCGGACAACCATTCAGGCATGCTCCGCACCGGATACAGGAAAGAGCACGACGCTGTTCCTTAAATTTCAACAATTCCGTGCGCCTGTTATCCAATAAAATTACATACATCTCTTCCGGCCCATCAGGTTCAAACTCATTTTGCGGACCAAAAACAATATTATTATAAACCGTAATATTCTGGCCGGTACCGTGTTGCGCCAGCAATGGTAAAAACAGATCCAGGTCTTCAATAGATGGGATTAGTTTTTCAATTCCGACAATGACAATATGGACTTTAGGAAAAGCCATACAGAGCAATCCATTTCCTTCATTTTCAGTAAGAGCAACTGCACCTACATCAGCTATCAGGAAATTGCCACCGGTTATGCCCACATCGGCCCGTATGAATTCACCCCGCAGCTTTTCACGAACAAAATGCGCTATTTTTTCAGGTTTGCTGTCGTCAGGTAAATCAAATTTCTCATGAAATAGTTTTGCCACATCTTCTTTTGACTTATGCATGGCAGGTGTGAGAATGTGATAAGGTTTCTCCCCGGCCAATTGAACGATATATTCACCAAGGTCTGTTTCAAAAACCTCCCTTTTGTTCTTTTCAAATAGTTCATTCAACTCCAGTTCTTCTGAAACCATGGTTTTTTGTTTCACAATAACCTGAGCCTTGGCCTTTTTAATAATATGCATGATTTCACGCTGGGCATCCTTTTCGTTAGGAGCCCAGATCACTTTGCCACCCCGTTTGCTGAAATTATTCTCAAATTCAACCAGATATTTATCGAGATTGTTAATGGTTTTATGTTTAATGTTTGCAGCACGCCGCTTGGCAAGTTCAATATTTTTGTACTGCGCTTTCCCTTTAATCACCTGTTCGTCATACCTGCCGATATTGAAATTCAACCGCTGACGATGTTTTGCATCAAACGATTTAATTTCAGCATCTTCAAGAAATTTTTTGTATAAATGATTCATAGTAAGTCCCCTACAAAATATTATCAATTTTTTCAATCCTCATCTGATGTCTTCCTCCTTCAAACCTGGTATTCAGAAACAGCAAAGCGTATTTAACAGCATTCTCCGGCGTAATAAATCTTGCAGGAAGCGCAATAATATTTGCATCATTATGTTTTCTTGCCAAAATTGTAATTTCTTTATTCCAACACAATGCAGCCCTTATTCCAGTATATTTGTTCGCAACAATCGCTACTCCGTTACCACTGCCACAGATTAAAATTCCAAATTTGTTTGTTCCTGATTGGACTGCCTTTGCTACCGGGTGAGCCGAATCGGGATAATCCATGGATTTTTCAGAAAAAGTACCAAAATCAGAAAAGGTATAACCTGATTTATTCAATTCCTGTTTAATAAATTCTTTTGTACTAAAGCCTGCATGATCGCATCCTATAGCAATATCAACGAAAGATTCTATCATTGTTAATATTTTTTTCACAAATGTAAACATAAACAAATCATTATGAATCAAAATCAAATTTTACAAAATATTATCTTCCTATAAATCAAATTTTTAATTTTTTCACATGCAATTGTTAACAACTGGTTAATTTTGTGTGAAAATATTTATAAAAAGCCATATTTTTTGACAACCACATTGACAAAATCATATTATACCGGATTACCATTGATTTTTCATTAATTTTCAACAAAAATTAATATTCATTTATTCATTTATTTATAAACAAAAATAACAGGTTACAATGTATCATAACTAAATAAAAACTTATATTACAATACATTAAAAAATATATCCTGTTAATAAGTTGTTAATACATTACAGAATTTTAAAAATCAAAATTTAATCTTAAAAAGAATTCAACCATGTTAACAGCAGTTATAATAAACATAAAAAAATAAATATCTATTAATATTATTAAAACTCATGAAACAAAATTCATCGAAATCCATT
>CAIYES010000094.1 GCA_903925275.1 uncultured Bacteroidales bacterium | reverse complement strand
GCCATCGGCTCCGGACTGCTTTGCTGCAAGTTTTATTTTCCGCTGGCTTGCCCCTGGCGGGTCCAGCGTTACGTTGAAATATTTCTGGATGTCATAATTTTCCTGAAAACACTGATAGATATTACCAGCGAAGTCATTGAAGGTCTCACCGAGTTATGCAATTTCAAAGAGTAGTCCATCAAATCCGGTGAACCCGGCTGATTGAAAAATCAGGGTTTTCCCGGCAAACTGAAGCTTGAACGAATGACCGATGGAAGTATCAATCCCGGATACTACCAATTCAAAGGAAGATCGGGATCCCAGCGTGATAAGGTAATTATCCGAACAGGCTTCGTAAATGACGGGATTCCCGGCAAATGAAATGAAGTTGGGCGACTCCGTGATATCGATCATGGTGCAATAGTACCATGAGATCATAGGAAAATAAAGGACATTATCAGGGCGCCGTGAAGCACTTGAGTTGGGCGGATTTGATCGAGGACTTGTTCAGCGTGACGGAAATTTCGCTGATCAGGTAGTTGATCCCGTTTATCCGATATCGCTTGGTAAAATCGAGGGTTTTCAACTCTATGAAATCCATTTGTTTTTCGATCTTCACACTCTTGCGATCATCCATGATCCAGTTTACCCAGTCCTTCCAATAGAGATTGAATAAGCCGTTGGGACCTGGGTATCGCAATGAAAAATTGCTATTGTTGGCAAAACCCCTGAGCCGCACCGGCGTTCCCCATCCACCAGCCATCCCCACCCAAAACAATCGAGGTGTAATTTTCTGGTAATCTGCTCCCAGGTTTCCGCAATTCACTGAAATGTATTTATCCGGCAGTGAGGAGTATATCGTTTCGAACTTATTTTTCTCATCCCCCCACTTATAGAAGAATTTATCGGTAAGCATCGGCCCGACAGGCAGTTGTTGCCATTCAATAAGAAATGTAATAGGATTTACTCCAAGCTGCCACCAGGTATTAGTATCCACGATATAATAGATGTCTCCCAGGAATGTAAATGGATACGGAGGAATATCAGAAAAACGCTGAACAGCGCCTTTGATCATTTCGGTGATACCTTTCTCAGCGTCCAGTTGTGCCTGGTATGCCATATCTCCTGCATCAGGTCCAAGTAGGAATCGGAACCCGGTGATCTGTTCGGGGATCTCCTGAGTGAGCGAAAGGATGTTTTTTGAGAATTCTTCAATTTCCGAGTGAAGCAACACTTCTTTATTGCCGACAATTCGGATCACCCTTTGCCGGGTATCAACATGAAAGCTGCAATTGAACCACTTTTCCAGTCCTGTGATGAACTCACTGATTTTCACATCAGGCACCAGACGACAGTAATACAGTCTTTGCAAACCAAACAATACTTCACTCAGGCTTACAGAATTATAGATCACCAGGCGTGAAAGTTCTATGCTGGAAGTAAAAAACTCATCCTGCAGCCGGTACCCGAAAATTTCTGCCAGCTTGTTCAATACGAATTTAAGGTAAAGAAAAGGGGTCAGAATAGTTCTGCATTGCCCGTCAGTAGTGTACTTTCGCAGCCAGCCATCCGGGAATATATAGTTGTAGGCCATTAGTTCCGGGTTGGTTGCCGGGGGATCATAAAAGGTCGGGTTGCTGATCTCGGGCAAGGAAAAATCAACCTCGGGATAAAAATGAGTCAACGACCAGTTGAAATAATCTACCGCCTGCTGATCACTGGCAAAGCTCATCATGCCCAAGTCCAACCGGTCTAAAAATAGGTCTTTCACCTTGAAAT
>CAIYES010000093.1 GCA_903925275.1 uncultured Bacteroidales bacterium | reverse complement strand
TCATACGGCACCTGCTGCAGTTGGGTTTATTAACAACGTTGGATTAGTCAGGGGAGCCCTGGCATCGTGTGTGGCCCACGACAGTCATAACATCGTTGCTGTGGGGGCCGATGATGCTTCCATTGTTGAAGCCATCAACATGATCATTGCCGACAAAGGGGGTATTTCATTGGTGGATGGTGATACGAAGATGATGCTGTCACTGCCCTTTGCCGGAATTATGTCGGGCAGCGATGGCCTGGCAGCTGCCCGTCAGTATGACCTGATGGATAAAAAGGCCAAGGAGATGGGAAGCTCGTTGTCGGCCCCCTATATGACCTTGTCATTCATGGCCCTACTTGTAATACCGGATGTTAAACTCAGCGATAAAGGATTGTTCGACGGCACCCGTTTTGAATTCATGGATATCTTCGAAAAATAAACTTATATACTTATTTACATGTGTATACTATATTTTTTATCTTTGTTGTATATATCTAAACTAAACACGCTATGAAGAAAAAAACTGCACTCGACATTCAAAAACTAGAACTGGCTGCCAGCAAACTGCGTGCAATGGCGCATCCGATGCGCATAGCCATTATTGAATTGCTCACTGAAAATAAAAAGCTTACGGTAACTGAAATTTATGAAAGGCTGAGCATTGAACAAGCATCTGCTTCGCATCACCTTAATATATTGAAAAACAAGGGATTGCTTGAGTCGAAACGGGATGGAAAAATGATCTTATATTCGTTGAAAACAAATGTGTTGGCAAATGTCATTGATTGTATCAATCAGTGTGCTACGCACTAATCCCAATTTTCTTCAACATCCCAGTTTGCCCTGATTTCAATGATCTTGGGCAGATAAATCACCTCTTCCGGCTGAATATTCTTGTTGTAATTTCCGGTATCCCAACGCCCGTTATAATTTCGGTCATGAATGGCCTTGACTGTATATTTGCCCGGGGACATGAAGTCGAAACGGATTTTTCCCGATTTGGTAACAATCTGTTGCTCAAAAACAGATGTCTCTTTTTCATTCATGAGTTGTACAATGTATTGCCCCGGACGATTGTCCATATTCATTGACAGTATCAGATTGCCAAAATCCCGCTCTGCCCTGGTTTTAAAATTCAGAACGATAGAATCATGACTAATGTCTGTGATTCCGAAAAATACGGAATCGGGGATGATAAGGGTGCAATTTTTTTCTTCTTGCCATTTGTGTCGGACTTCAATGATTCGCCTGATGCTATCGGTAAAATAAATACTCGGATGGAGGGTGTCTTTACCTTCAATTAACAGGACCTTTGAAAAATCCCACCGGATCAGCGGATAAGAGAATGTAAGCAGCAGTTTGTTTTTAAACTGGTTAAGTCCGTTCGTTTTTGCAGGATTGTCAAGCGTGAGTTGCCGGGCAATTGCATTTTTCGATGATTTCTTTGAAATTTCTTTTTTTTCCAATCCCATGGTAACCGTATCCAGCACCTTCTGGCCGGTCATTACTTTTAAAATCAAAGAATCGGTGTTTGAACGTGAAATCCACAGGGTAACAGAATCTCTTTTTTTTGAGTATTCTTCAATGTACCATGGCGCAGTTGAATCAAAGTTCAATGGAACAAAATGCAGGTTTTGCACCGGGAAACGAAATGTGAACAGAGCCATTCCCTCCTTGGTATAGGTCGATTTAACCAAACGTTGGATAGAATCTGTTTGTTCGAAAAGAACTAGGTTATAAGAGGGATATAGCAAACGATTTTGTTTAATGGAATCGGCTTTGCGAACTGAATCGGCCTTTCGAAGGAGTTCGGCCTTCATCGGGATGGGTTTGAGTTTTGTCAGCACGGATGAATCCTTTTTCGCAGTGTCGGCATGCTTCACAACATAATAACAGGGGGAGACCAGGCTGTCACAGAAAGCAATTTTTTCTGAAGGCTGATTAAAGATCAGGTCGCCATTTTGATCGGCAAGTGCAATAAGTTTGAATTTTTTATTCTGAAGATTGTGGAAGATGAAATTTCCATTCTCGTCGGTTTTGGTAATATAATAAGGTGGTACATGCAATGGAAGGGAATCAAAAGGGAGGGTGTCGTTGTTGTTCATGTATAGCTCAACGAAAACATCCTTCTGAGGTTTAAGGTTAAATGCATTCACGAGTGTACCCTGAAGGGAGAGGGTATCCACATAGTCGCCGGTTGAAAGTACATAGTTAAACCCTTTCAGGATATTTCCCTCGGTGAGATCGGTAATGGCATTCCCAAAAGTTATTGAATAAGTGGTATTTGAATCCAGCGTGTCATCAAACTTCACCACCAGCGATTTGCCGCGTAAGCGGGTATCAAGCGGGGTTTTCAACGGGGGGGAGATATACACTTCCGTAGCAGGGTTCTTCAACGTGATGAATTCATCGAATTCAATGCGGAATGAGTTGTCCTTAAACCGTGTAGAAAAAACCGGAGGGGTGGTTCCCGTTATCGCCGGAGGCTGAATGTCCTTTGATCCGCCCACCGGAGATACCGGGTTGGCGCAACTAAACAGCAAAAATGCAGCTGCTGATAAAAAAAAGAGAAATAAAATGGTTGTACGTTGCACGTAAGCAAAGGATTTTCGTAAGTTTGCGACCCCAAATTTACCAATCGTTTTTAATAACTGAACCTTTTTTTATTAATTTTACAATGTTATTCAGTAAACAAGAAAATTATGTCTGGTCACAATAAATGGTCTACCATCAAGCGAAAAAAAGGCGCATTGGATGCCAAGCGATCGAAAATTTTTTCGAAGATCATCAAGGATATTACAATTGCAGTGAAAGAAGGTGGTCCCGATCCTGATGGTAACCCGCGATTGCGTTTAGCCATTGCCAATGCAAAAGGTGCCTCAATGCCCAAGGACAATATTCAAAGGGCGATCAGCAAAGGAGCTGACAAGGATGCTGCCATACTGCATGAAACCACCTATGAAGGAAAGGGGCAACATGGTGTAGCCATTTTTGTAGAATGTACTACCGATAACCTGCAACGCACTGTTTCCAATGTCCGCGCTTATTTCAACAAATATGGCGGTGAATTGGGGCAAAACGGAATGTTGAATTACCTGTTCGACCGTAAAGGCGTTTTTATCGTTCCCAAAGGCGATCTCAACCGGGATGATTTTGAGATGGAACTGATCGATGCCGGCGCTGAGGATATTACGCTTGAGGACGATATTTTTACAATCACTACGGCCATGGAGGATTTCGGCAGTATGATCAAAAAACTTGAACAACTGCACATCGAACCTGAAAGCGCTTCACTCCAGCGCATTCCCAAAACAACGGTTTCGCTTGACATCGATGCAACAAGGAAAGTATTGAAGCTGATTGATATCATTGAGGAGGATGATGACGTACAAAACGTTTTCCACACCCTCGAAATCAGTGATGAAATGGCAGAAACTCTGTAATAAAAAAACGCGGCATGTGCCGCGTTTTTTTATTATACTTCGCAAATGTGCTGAGTCAGGTTGATCCCTTTGGGCAATTCCAGTTTTTTACGCAAGCGGATACGTGAAATTTCGGTGCTTGGTGCTGTAATTTTCAGGATATGGGAAATTTCCTTTGTGTTGAGGTTCATCCGCAAAAGAGCACAAAGCTTATGATCATTGGGGGTAAGTTGCGGATATTTCTTGCGCAGACGGTCAAAGAAGCCCGTATGTATTTTTTCAAAGTGGGCTTTGATGCGATACCAGTCGTTATCAAATTTAATGTTCTCATCGATGGTTTTCAGAACCTTTGCGATTTCAACATTGGTGATTTGTTTCTCATTCTTAATCAGCCGGTTGATGTCTTTTTTGATCAAACCGATGATCTTGTTTTTTTGTGAAATAAAGATTGAGGAAGTGGCGAGTTCCCGGTTGATCAGGTCGAGTTCCATGTGATGTTTCTGCTTGAGCAACTGGTTTACCTTTTGCTCGGCACGAATCCGTTCCTGCAGCCGCAGGTTTCGCTCTTTTTCTACTTTTTTGCGCTGTTCGATTTCGCTTTTCAATTCCGAAATAATACGTTCATTTGTAATTTCGAGGTTGCGCTGGTAGTTAGCTACTTCGATAGCCGCACGGATCTGATCAATATCAACAGGTTTGAAGAGATAAGCGTAAGGTTTAAGAGAGAATGACTTGGCAAAGACCTCACTCTTGTTCATCGAAGTGAGGAAAATGATGCCACAGTTGTAATTCTCGGTTAAAATACGGGCCGCTTCAATCCCGTCCATTTTTCCGGCCAGCCGGACATCCATGATTACAATGTCGGGTTCCAGGTTGGTTTCCTGAAGGTTTGCAATGTTTTCAATTGCATTTTCCCCCTTCGAATCGATGCCAAGCACTTCGTAACCAAGACTTGCAAGTTTGGCTTTCAGGTCGTGCGCAATGATCAACTCGTCTTCAACAATATACAAACTAATTGGAGCCATATTTCAGAGATTAGAATTAAAAAGCATCATTATTGACAAATTCCATAATGTACAGGTTCAATGGTTGGCAGCACGATTTGATCGGGTAAACTTTTTACTTTGAGATCGGCTACCTCCGCTATATCGACAAAATGGTACTTGATCAAGGAACTGCCCAATTTTAAAACATGAATTTTCATGGAAACAACACTATAGTAAACAATTAAAGCAGTTTTATAGTCTTTTTATCAACCCAGCATGAAAGCGCAAATGTTAGGGTATGCAAACATACAACAATATTATGTTTTCGCAAAAATAAAATACAAATAAATAACGTAACAAATCCTTTTGATTTAACGCGGAGTTGTTTTGTGGATGCAGATAGTTACCAATCTAATTAATTTAATCGTATTTTTGACACCCTAACCCGGCACTTGTAGTATGGCATTAATCAATTCTGTTATTTCATGGCTGATGAAAAAACGCATTCATCAGATTGAACTTTTTATGAAATATCCTCATGAAGTACAAACAGAATGGTTACGTAAATTGCTTTCATCTGCACGTAACACAGAGTGGGGAAAACAGTATGATTTCAAATCGATATCAACCCCTGAACAATTCAAAGATCGCTTGCCGGTCCAGGATTATGAAACCCTGAAAGGTTCGATCAACCGGCTTCGCAACGGGGAACAAAACATCCTCTGGCCTTCGGAGATCAAGTGGTTCGCAAAATCGTCGGGAACAACATGTGATAAAAGCAAATTTATACCGGTTAGCCAGGAGGCGCTGGAGGAGTGCCACTTCAAAGGAGGCAAGGATTTGCTGTCGATCTATTGTAACAACCATGTGGATACAAAGCTTTTTGACGGGAAATCGATTGCAATGGGCGGATCTCATCAGATCAAGGAGGTGAACAATGAACTCTATTACCAGGGCGATCTTTCAGCAATTCTCATCCAGAATCTGCCCGGATGGGCAGAGTTCATGCGCACACCGAATTTGTCAATTGCCCTGATGGATGAATGGGAGAGTAAAATTGAGATGATGGCTGAAGCCACCATTCAGCACGATGTGACCAACATCTCCGGTGTACCATCCTGGACGCTGCTTTTATTTAAACGCGTTTTAGAGATGACCGGGAAAACAAACATACTGGAGGTATGGCCCAACTTTGAACTTTTCGTTCATGGTGGTGTCAACTTTTCTCCCTACAGGGAACAATTCCGGCAAATACTTCCTTCGGAAAAGGTTAATTATCTTGAAACGTACAATGCTTCTGAAGGTTTCTTCGGTATCCAGGATCGCAATAAGGCCGACGATATGCTGCTCATGCTGGATTATGGCATCTATTATGAATTTATACCAATCAACCAGGTTGGAATGGATCATCCCGATGTATATTGCCTCGACCAGGTTGAGCTCTATACCAATTATGCCATTGTCATAACCACCAATGCCGGTTTGTGGCGTTATCTGATCGGCGATACCGTTCAATTTACCTCATGCAGGCCGTACAGGATAAAAATCTCAGGCCGGACCCGGAACTTTATCAATGCTTTTGGTGAGGAACTGATCATCGATAATGCAGAGAAAGCCATTGCCATTGCCTGTGAACGCAGCCATGCAATCATTTCAGAATATACTGCAGCACCTGTTTATTTTTCAGGAGAATCAAAAGGAGCCCACGAATGGCTTATTGAATTTGAGAAACAACCTGAGGACCTCGCTTTTTTTAGCAGCGCCCTTGATACAGCATTGAAATCACTTAACTCTGATTATGAAGCTAAAAGGTATCATGGAATATTGCTGGAAGAACCTGTGATCCGCATCCTTCCACCCAAAACATTCTACCGGTGGCTCAAACAGAAGGACAAATTAGGAGGTCAGCATAAAGTTCCCCGACTTTCAAATAACCGAAAATATGTGGATGAAATCCTGCAATTAATAGCAAAAGATTGAATCCTTTTGCTAATTTTGATAACAAATTATACCCTATGCATATAGCAATCGCAGGAAACATCGGCTCCGGAAAAACAACACTGACTGGCCTGCTGGCCAAACATTTCGGATGGGAGCCGCACTATGAGGATGTTGATACAAATCCTTATCTGAACAGCTTTTACGAAGACATGCAACGGTGGTCGTTCAACCTGCAGATATATTTTTTAAACAGTCGTTTCAGGCAAGTTGTCGATATCCGCAAATCGGGAAAGACCGTGATCCAGGACCGGACCATTTACGAGGATGCATTCATTTTTGCACCAAACCTGCATTCTATGAACCTTATGAGTACCCGCGACTTTGAAAATTACCGGTCGCTCTTCGACCTGATGAGTACCTTTATCCAACCCCCCGATCTGCTTATCTATCTGAGGGCCAGTGTTTCAACCCTGGTTAGCCAGATTCAAAAGCGTGGAAGGGAATATGAAAACGCCATTCGCCTCGATTACCTGAAAAACCTGAATGAAATGTATGAAGATTGGATTGATGGTTATAAATTCGGCAAGATGCTGATAATCGATGCAGATACCCTGAAGGTGAGCGAAAATCCTGAAGACCTGGGCAAAGTGATCGAAAATATCAATGCACAGTTACACGGATTGTTTTAAGCGCCGGATATTTCACCATTTCACTATTTCACCATTTCACCATTTCACCATTTCACCATTTCACCATTTCAATTTATGTCCATCCTTGGCATCATTCCTGCACGATACGCCTCAACAAGGTTTCCAGGCAAACCACTGGTTATGATTGATGGCAAGACCATGATCCAACGGGTTTATGAACGTTCACTTCAAAGTGTCAGTCTGGCTAAGGTGATCATTGCAACGGATAATGATGCTATAAACAACCATGTTGCAATATTCGGCGGCCATGCTATGATGACAAATGAACATCATCGCAGCGGAACGGAACGCTGCCAGGAAGTGGTTGAAAAACTGCGTTCAGCCGGTGAAACATACGATTATGTGATTAACATCCAGGGAGATGAACCCTTTATCGAACCCGGGCAAATTGATCAGGTGGCTGATTGTTTCTCCAATTCCGGTACCCAGTTGGCCACCCTCATCAGGAAAATTACCATGGTGGAGGAATTGACCAATCCCAATGTTGTTAAGGTTGTTGTTGACAACAAAGGCACAGCGCTGTTTTTCAGTCGTTCCCCAATTCCTTATACACGGGGTTCGGATCCGAAAGAGTGGCTGTTGGCTACAACTTGCTACAAACACATCGGCATCTATGGATATCAGGCATCGGTTCTTGGGAAAATTGTGGCACTGCCGCCATCTCCGCTTGAACTTGCCGAATCGCTTGAACAACTTCGATGGCTTGAACATGGATACAGGATACAAACGCAAATTACAGAATACGAAAGTATTGCGATTGATACGCCGACAGATTTATTAAAAATTACTAACAGAACCTGAACCTTTCATCAATAATCCCGTATCTTCGCATATTGTTAAATCAGGAGGAAAATGGATATCCGTATTTGTATAGCTGAATTATTGTCGCTGCACGACTGCGTCATCATTCCAGGGTTGGGAGGGTTTATCGGAAATTATTCTTCCGCCCGGATTGACCCGGTGCATCACGCTTTTCAGCCTCCCTACAAGAAACTTCTTTTCAACATCAACCTTAAGCAGAACGACGGACTTTTAGCAAATGCAGTTGCAGACGCTTATGGCACCTCTTACAATGATGCATGTAACCTGATTGATGTTTTTGCAGAGGAATGCCGGCATGCGTTGCAAACCGGAACATTTTTTGACATTCCTGATGTTGGGCGGCTCTTTTCAGGCAGGGAAGGCAATATCCAGTTTGAACAGGATAAAAATGCCAATTTGCTCCCTGAATCATTCGGCTTATTGCCATTTATATCCCCGCCTGTAAGCCGGAACGGTGCTGTTTCAGGCCATGACCAATTGATGATGCCATCGGCAATGCAACTTAGCGGGAGAAATGTTTTCCTGCCACGTGCGCTCAGATGGGCAGCTATTCTGGTTCTGCCCATTGGCGTTGCTGCTGTGATCGGGCTGACACGTTACGATAATATAACATTCAATACCACGAACAATGCGAATATCCTGAGTTCCGTTTTCTCCCGGTTCTCTTCCGCTTCACTGGTTGACAAGAAGGTTGCTCCATCAAGGCCAGCCGTTGCTGTAAACACAAAACCCACCATTGTTGTTCCTGAAATTCCTGCAGAAACAAAGGTTCCTGCCATTCGGACTGATGATTCCTTTGCCATTATTGTAGGGGCATTCAAAATGATGGAGAATGCAGAAAATTATATTGCAATACTGAATCGGAAAGGGGTGGAAGCAACCATTTTTGATCGGTCCAGGACAGGTCTTTATCGTGTCACCATAGGCACTTGTTCGGGGCGTGAAGATGCCGGCCAACTGTTGGCTAAGGCAAAATCTGCTGATTTTAATGATGCCTGGGTACTCGCAAAATAATTGATCTGTGGGGAAAAAGAAACTGATACATTTTCAGGAAAATCTTTCTTTTCCACATCTTTTTCAACCCACTTACAATGATCTTATTCCGGAATTTTCGCTTCGGTCGAATTGGCATGAACGATTTTTCGGAAGTAATCACCCCATATCAGTTGAACTTGGATGCGGCAAAGGTGAGTATACCGTTGGCCTGGCCACACGATATCCGGAAAAGAATTTCATCGGAATTGATTGGAAAGGAGCGAGGCTTTGGAGAGGCTGCAAAACGGTTTCCGACCAACACCTGAAAAATGTTGCCTTTATCAGGACCCAGGTAGATCATGTTGAAAAGATTTTTGCTCCCGGAGAGGTTTCGGAAATATGGATCACATTTCCCGATCCCCAGGTAAAAAAAGAACGGCTCAGATTAACCGCACCCCTCTTTCTTGCAAAATACAGGAATATTTTGGCCCCTGAAGGGACCATTCATCTGAAAACCGACGATCCTTTTTTTTATTCCTACACCATGGATGTGGTGCATGAAAACAACCACAAGCTGTTATCGGCCACGGATGATCTGTATCATTCAGAAACCAGTGAAGATGTAGTTGCGATTCAGACCTATTATGAAAACAGGTGGCTGGAAATGGGGAAAAAGATTTGCTATGTAAACTTTCAACTTTGTGAACTATGAAAAAATCCAGGCTCCTGATAATTTTCATCATGGCTTTGCACCTTTCAGTCAGCGCCGAAGAAGGCATGTGGATTCCAATGTTACTTGACCGGCTGAATTTCAAACAGATGCAGGACCTTGGACTGAAACTTTCATCTGAGGATATTTACAGCGTTAACCATTCCAGCATAAAAGACGCGATTGTGCAGTTTGGCAGCGGCTGCACTGCCGAGATTGTTTCGCCGCAGGGTCTGATTCTTACCAATTATCATTGTGGTATTGGTGCCATCCAGCGTCAAAGTTCGCTGCAGAACGACTATCTTTCCAATGGATTCTGGGCCAAATCATTCGAAGGCGAACTACCGTGTCAGGGCATTTCGGTGACATTGCTTATCAGGATGGAAGAGGTGACGGATAAAGTTCTCACAGGGGTGGATGAAAAAATAAACCAGTTTCAGCGGACGCAGTTCATTAAACAAAACATTGAAAAAATTGAAAAAGAGGCAGTTGCGGGTACACATTATGAAGCGAAGGTAAAACCGTTTTATTATGGCAATCAGTATTACCTGTTCGTCAACGAGGTATTCCGGGATGTGAGGCTTGTTGGTGCTCCGCCATCAAATATTGGCAAATTCGGCGGAGATACCGATAACTGGATGTGGCCCCGGCATACCGGCGATTTCTCAGTTTTCAGGATTTATGCCAACAAGAACAATGAACCGGCCGACTTTTCGAAAGATAATGTTCCCTACAAACCAAAGAATTATCTGCCTGTTTCCCTCAAAGGATACATGAAGAACGATTTCACATTTGTTTTCGGCTACCCGGGAACTACCCGCGAATATCTTACCTCTTACGGTGTCGACCTGATTGCCAACAAGGAAAACCCTCTGCGCATCGGCTTGCGTCAGCAACGCCTTGACATCATGAATGCTGCCATGGAAAAAAGCAGGTTAGTCAGGATTCAGTATGCAGCAAAAGTCAATGGGATTGCTAATTTCTGGAAAAAGATGATCGGGGAGACCCGGGGAATCCGGCGCATAGAAGCAATATCGAAAAAGGAGGAACAGGAACTGTTGTTTAAGCAATGGGCTGGTTCGGCCGGGAAGCAAAATGACAGGTATGGAAATCTGCTGCCTGCCTTCAGGTCGGTGTACCAGGATTATCTTCCCCTCGATCTTTCGGCCATTTACCTCACTGAGGCGGGCCAGGGAATTGAGGTTGTAAAGTTTGCGGCGGGTTTCAGAGATCTGGATAAACTTATTCATAACAAATATTCCAAAGCAGAAGAGATTGAAAAGACCATTCAAAACCTCCGGCGAACGTGTGTTGATTTCTATAAAAATTACGATGCATCGGTTGACTTGGAGGTAATGGTTGCCATGCTCCGCGAGATGGGACTAAACATGGATAAAAATTATCGTCCTGACATTTTCAGGGAGATTGAAAAATCGTATAAAAACGATTACTTATCCTATTCCTCCGCGGTTTTTGCGAAATCCATGTTCACTGATTCCAGCAGGATCCTGTCATTTCTGAGAAGTTTTAAAGCCTCAAAAGTCAAAGCATTGGAAAAAGATCCTGTGTTTCATTTAATGGGAAGCATTTATGAACGCAATGACAAGGATGTAATCCCTGAAATAAAAATATTCACCGACAAACTCGACAGCCTGCAACGCCTGTATATGGCGGGGTTGATGGAGATGCAGCAAACCAGGCGATTTTACCCTGATGCAAATTTAACGTTGCGTGTGGCCTATGGCAAAGTGGATGATTATAAACCAGCCGACGGTGTGGCATACAGCTATTTCACGACCCTGGCGGGTGTTATGCAGAAAGAGGATCCGGCTATTTATGATTACCGGGTTGATCCGCAGCTAAAAAAGCTTTACCTGGAGCATGATTTTGGCCGGTATGCCGACCGCGATGGTACCATGCATGTTGCCTTTACGGCCAGTAACCATACTACGGGCGGAAATTCAGGAAGTCCTGTTCTGAATGCAGATGGAGAGCTCATCGGGATTAACTTCGACCGCAACTGGGAAGGTACCCTCAGCGACCTGATGTACGATCCGTCGCAATGCCGCAATATCGCTATCGATATCCGCTATTGCCTTTTTGTGATCGACAAGGTGGCCGGGAATGATCGCTTGATCCGTGAAATGAAAATCATTCAACCATAAACCTGTACCAGGGCATTCTGGATGGTTGGGAAGTCAAACCTGAATCCGGCCTGCTCCAATTTCTCCGGAAGTACTTTCTGCCCTTCGAGTAAAATCTCTGCTCCCTCGCCATACAACATTTTCAGGGCAAATGAAGGAATGGTCAGCCAACTGGTTTGACCCAGCACTTTGGCCAATTTATCGGTAAATTCTGCATTGTAAGATGGATATGGCGTAACGGCATTGACGATACCCCGGATGGATTGATTTTCGATGGTAAAAAGCATCGCGTTGACCAGGTCGTTGATGTGAATGAATGACACGGGTTGCAACCCGTTCCCGATTTTTCCGCCCAAACCGATACTGAACGGGAGATGCATCTTTGCCAGGGCGCCCCCATCTCTCCCGACTACTAATCCTGTACGAAAAATCACCACGCGGGTAAAATCCTGTGAATTTTGGGCCTCTTTTTCCCAGGCTGTGCAAACTTTGGCCAGAAAAGTATCAGCATAGGCGGTGCTCGATTCTGTATGGGTGTTCACTGAGTCATAAATTCCGATGGCGGATGCGGATATAAAAACGGATGGCTTCTGCTTTGCCAGATTTATGGCCGATGAAATTTTCCGGGTTGTCATTACACGGCTATCCAGTATCTCCTGCTTGTAAACAGCCGTCCATTTCTTTGAAACCGGCGCTCCCGCCAGATTTATTATAACATCACTGCCTTCAATGTATTCTTCGGCGAATGCCTGGTCTGATTTCTTTAATGAGGCACGGTCGATAATTCTGAAAGTCGGTGAAAGAGACCGCATTTTTTGTATTATAGCTTGCCCTACAAATCCGGTTGACCCGCCAAGTGCGATTATCATAGGTTTTTTTTCGTAAAGTTATGGAATTCTTTATATTTGCGTTATTAATTGGCAATTTGTCAGAAATCAATTGCACTACACATACTAACAGGTTAATCAAGTAACTGGTCATGGAGTATAACGAGCAGACTAAATTGTTTACAGAATTTCCACCGGTTCCCACCTCTGCGTGGGAAGAAAAGATTTTTGCTGACCTGAAAGGGGCAGATTATACCAAAAAACTGGTTTGGGAAACCGGTGAAGGATTCGATGTTAAACCATATTACCGTGCCGAAGATTTACAGGGCCTGGAATATCTGAATGCTCTTCCCGACAGGTCACCTTTCGTGAGAGGGTTACGGAAAGATAACAATGACTGGATTGTCAGGCAGGATTTTTGTTCTGCGGATGTGGAAAGCAGCAACGCCCTGGCGCTGGATGCAATATCAAAAGGGGTAGGTTCTGTTGGATTGAATGCCAGGGAAGTGACTACCCATAAACAGATGAGCCGGTTGCTTGCCGGGATTGATTTCAATAAAACAGGAATAAATTTTATCTCCTCGCAATCATATCCTTTGACGCTGGAATTGTTTATTTATGAAATCAGCCACAGGGGCAGTGGGGGAGAGAAAATTCATGGTTCGATCAATTTCGATCCGATCAGCTTTCTGTTGCTTCATGGCGATTTTTATGTCAACTGGCACCATAATCTTGAAGAGACAGAATATCTGTTAAACACCATGCATCAACATGTTCCTCATTTCAAGGCCATCACGATAAACGGTCATTATTTTCAAAATGCAGGTTCCACGCTTGTACAGGAACTTGCTTTTAGTCTGGCTTCAGCCAATGAATACCTTGCCGGGTTGACTGAAAAGGGATTTTCGGCAGATGCTGTTGCTCCGAAAATCCAATTCTCATTGGGCATCGGTTCGAATTATTTCATGGAAATCGCCAAATTGCGGGCTGCCCGGCTGCTGTGGACCAGGATGGTTGAACAGTATCAGCCAACGCGTGAAGAATCCCTTCGACTATTCATCCACACAACTTCTGCTTTGTGGAACAAATCAGTGTATGATCCCTACGTGAATATGTTGCGAACCACCACCGAAGGGATGTCAGCAGCCATCGGAAATGCCGATTCTGTAACAATACTTCCTTTTGATACTTCTTTTAAAGAATCGGATGAAATTTCCCGGAGGATTGCACACAACCAGCAATTCGTTTTAAAGGAGGAGTCCTATCTTGATAAAATAATTGACCCTGCAGGTGGTTCATACTACATCGAAAACCTCACACATTCCATTGCGCATCATGCCTGGGATCTATTTAAAGAAGTTGAAATCCGCGGTGGGATGATCGAGTGCATCAAATCGGGATACATCCAGGATGAAGTCGAACGCAGCCGGAAGCAGAAAGAGATCGACGTTGCGCGTCGAAAAATTGTCATTCTGGGAACCAACCAATTTCCGAATATTCATGAAACCATGTTGGAGATGATCCAGCACCCTGGCAAGGTAGCTGCTTCTACACCCGCTTCCTATAAAAAACTGACTCCTTTCAGAGCAGCACAGGCCTTTGAAGAGGTCAGGCTTGCAACTGAACAGTATGTTAAAAATGGCAACAGCCGTCCGTCGGTATTCCTGTTTACCATGGGCAACTTAGCCATGCTCAGGGCTCGCGCCGGTTTTGCAGCAAACTTTTTTGGGTGCGCGGGTTACGATATTATCGACAACCAGGGCTTTGCCACAACTGATGAAGGTGTTGAGGCTGCATTGAATTCCAAAGCGCAGATCGTCGTAATCTGCAGTTCAGATGAAGACTATGCAGCGATTGTACCAGAAATCGCAGGTAAGCTAAAACAGGCAGGCAGCAGCATCAATATTGTTGTTGCAGGCTATCCAAAAGAATTGATCAATGAATTTAAATCTGCAGGCGTGGTTGATTTCATCCATGTTCGAAGCAACCTGCTTGATACGCTTAGGGATTTCCAGGGCAGGTTAGGCATAATGTAATTTTCACGATTCCTTTTTTACTGCAATATGACGGAAACAATTATCAATGCAAACGATCCAAATGGGTTTAAAAAGCAATTAAACATACTTGTTGTGGACGATGATGCCATTAATCTTCATCTCATCAAGACAATTTTGGTCCGGTTTGGTCAAAAGGTAGATTTGGCCCGGGATGGAGCTTTGGCAGTCGCTAAATTCACTGACAATTTTTATGACGTTATTCTGATGGACATCATGATGCCGGTTATGGATGGGGTCACTGCAACGATTGAAATACGGAAAATTGAAGCTGAGCGAAAAACAGAAGCATGCCAGCGTGTAAAAATTATTGCGATCACAGCAAATTCGTGTGAAGATGACCGTGTGGAGTTCATCGCAGCAGGGATGGATCATTACATGAACAAACCATTCCAGATTGACGAATTGCAGCGGCTTTTGAATTTATAACCTTGTAAAATGCGGCGCTTCTCCTTACATCATTGTTTTTTTACTGCAACCATTTGCGTTACATGCCTGTACCAGGCTGTTTCAGTTCAGGCACAGGATGAAAAGGTTCGTGATGAAATTGAAGTTGAAAGCGATTCCGGACAGGCAGCCATTAATTTCGGTGCCGATCTGGTTAGCCGTTTTATATGGCGGGGAATTGATTGTGGAAATTCCCCCGCTATTCAACCCAATCTCTCCTTTTCATTTAAAGGGTTGAACATTGGTGTATGGGGCTCCTATGCTTTTTCGGGATATAAGATCCAACTCAACGATACAACTGTTGAGGATGCCGGAACGTATGCTGAAACAGATCTTTACATTTCATATACTTATAAATGGTTTACACTGATTGTATTTGATTATTTTACAGTGAACGGTTTGAATCCAAACGCAGGAAACAGATATTTTGATTACAACAATGCCACTACCGGCCATGTTGTTGAGGGTTGTTTTTCGTTTGATGGTCCTGAGACTTTTCCGGTTCAGCTCATGGCAAGCGTACTTTTGTACGGAGCCGATAAAGGCAGGGATTCAGCAGGTGTATACGGCCAGGGTGCGAAAAACAACTATTCGACCTATCTTGAACTGGCTTATAAAATACAGTTGAAGCGGCTTGGTGTTGACCTGAGGCCGTTTATCGGTGGCATTCCTTTCGGGAGTTCTGCGTATGGACCCTATGCAGGTGTTACAAACATCGGACTGACGGCCACGAAAGAGATACCGATCACCGCACAATATTCGTTGCCTGTCGAGGTTTCACTCATCACCAACCCGCAAGCCCAAAGCGTATTTTTCACTTTTGGAATTTCATTTTAATCTACCACCACTATATACAGAACGATGAGACCCGATTTTAAAAATGTTGAACTGAAAGGAAAACCCGCCGATAAATCTTTTTCAGCATGGGAAAAAGAGGCCGGAATTCAAAAGAGCTGGAAAACTCCGGAACAGATTCCCGTGAAGCCGGTGTATGGAGAAAGTGATTTGCGCGATATGGAACATCTGCAGTATGCTGCAGGTCTGCCGCCTTTTCTGCGTGGTCCCTATTCCACCATGTTCGTATCAAGCCCATGGACCATCAGGCAGTACGCCGGTTTTTCAACTGCCGAAGAATCCAATGCTTTCTATCGCCGGAACCTTAAAGCAGGACAGAAAGGCTTATCGGTTGCCTTCGATCTGGCCACTCACCGGGGATATGATTCCGACCATGATCGTGTTACCGGTGATGTCGGGAAAGCCGGCGTAGCCATCGACTCCATCCTGGATATGAAAATTCTTTTCGACCAGATCCCGCTCGACATCATGTCGGTTTCGATGACCATGAACGGAGCCGTGCTCCCCATCCTGGCTTTTTACATTGTCGCCGCCGAAGAGCAGGGCGTTCCCATGGCCAAACTCACAGGAACCATACAGAATGATATTCTGAAGGAATTTATGGTCAGGAATACATACATCTATCCGCCAATTCCATCGATGAAGATCATTGCCGACATCTTTGAATTTACTTCGAAGAACATGCCTAAATTCAATTCAATCTCCATCAGCGGGTACCACATGCAGGAAGCCGGCGCAACTGCCGACATTGAACTGGCATACACTTTGGCCGACGGTCTGGAATATTTACGCGCCGGGATCAATACAGGGATGGACATCGACACTTTTGCACCCCGCTTGTCGTTTTTCTGGGCTGCCGGGATGAATCACTTCATGGAAATTGCAAAAATGCGCGCTGCACGTTTACTCTGGGCCAAAATCGTGAAACAGTTCAACCCGAAGAACCCGAAATCGATGGCGCTCCGTACACACACCCAGACCTCGGGCTGGAGCCTCACCGAACAGGATCCTTTCAACAACGTGGCCCGCACCTGTATCGAAGCATTGGCGGCAGCTTTGGGACATACACAGTCGCTTCATACCAATGCACTTGATGAAGCCATCGCGTTGCCGACCGATTTCTCGGCCCGCATTGCCCGCAATACCCAGATATACCTTCAGGAGGAGACACAGATTTGCCGTTCAGTCGACCCATGGGCCGGATCGTATTATGTTGAAATGCTAACCCATGAAATTGCACACAAGGCCTGGGCGTTGATCATGGAGGTGGAGCAGTTGGGAGGCATGGCAAAAGCCATTGAGACAGGAATTCCAAAGATGCGCATCGAGGAGGCATCGGCACGCAAGCAGGCCAGGATTGATTCGGGAAAAGATAAAATCGTCGGAGTAAACCTTAACAGACTTGAAAAAGAAGATCCGATCGATATCCTGAATGTTGACAATGCCGCGGTTCGTGAATCACAGGTTTTAAGGCTCCAGCTCTTGCGGGCAAACCGCAACAGCGACGAAGTGCAGTCAGCCCTGGAGGCACTTACACACGCTGCAGAAACCGGTGAAGGCAATATGCTGTCACTGGCCATCGATGCAGCCCGGAAAAGGGCATCCCTGGGTGAAATTTCCTTTGCACTTGAAAAAATTTACGGGAGGTATAAAGCTGTGATACGAACCATTTCAGGAGTATATTCCTCGGAATCAAAAGATAATGCAAATTTCGGAAGAGCCCGCGAAATGGCTGATAAATTTGCCGAAATGGAAGGCCGCCGGCCACGCATCATGATCGCCAAAATGGGGCAGGATGGACATGACCGGGGTGCCAAAGTGGTTGCCACCGGCTATGCCGATATTGGTTTCGATGTGGATATTGGGCCATTGTTCCAAACCCCTGCCGAATCTGCCAAACAAGCCGTGGAAAACGATGTTCACATTCTGGGTGTATCAAGCCTGGCTGCAGGACATAAAACATTGGTTCCACAGGTAATAGAGGAGCTTAAAAAGCTTGGACGTGAAGATATACTGGTCGTTGTAGGGGGTGTTATCCCTCCGCAGGATTATGATTTCCTCTATAAAGCGGGGGCAGTTGCTGTTTTTGGACCAGGAACCGTTATCGCTGAAGCAGGAATAAAATTGCTCGAGATCCTGATCGAAAGCCGTCAATGATTCCTGAATCAGATTTACTATTTCACCATTTCACCATTTCACCATTTCACCATTTCACCATTTCACCATTTCACCATTTCACCATTTCACCATTTTCTAATCAAGATATCCGGCCATCATGACCAGCAGCAGATCCTTGTTGAGCGGTTTTGAAATGTGATCGTCGCAACCGGCCTCAATACTTTTTTCCCGGTCGCTCGACATGGCATAGGCTGTTTGCATGATCATTGGCAGGCTGGGGCACCTGGCTTTCATCTCTTTTGCCAGTTCCAACCCGCTGGCATCAGGCAGTCTGACATCGAGTAAAACAAGGTTGAACATATTCAGCCGATCATATAACTGTCTGACATCCTTTCCGTTGCAGGCACAAATTAATTCAGCCCCGGTGGACTTCAGGATGACATTGAGCAACTTCATATTCGTCTCCTCATCCTCCACCAGCAGTATCTTTTTACCAGACCAGTTGTAGGTGCCACCGGTTGTGCGGAAATCCGGTTTTTTTTCTCCGGATGTGGGATGCGGAATGATGGATGCTGGAGGAAAAAATGGCAGTGTAAAATAGAAGGCGCTGCCTTTGCCAAGCGTTGATTCAACCCGGATATCACCATCCAGCAGGGCAAGCGATCCTTTGCAAATGGAGAGTCCCAGACCGGTTCCTCCATATTGATGCAGATTCTGTCGTTCAGCCTGACGGAAATGTTCAAAAATGATTGTCTGGTTTTCGGTGGAGATACCGATGCCTGTATCTTTGACAAAACAGGTGATCCTGCCGTTTTCAGGAGGTAGGTACCCATAACGCACCGACCCGGTATGGGTAAATTTGATAGCATTATCGATGAGGTTGGTAAATACCTGTTTGATAATGAAGGGATCGCTTATGAATGCTACATCCTCCTGGGTGCATGGCATGTCACACACGAATGAGAGATGGGATTTGCTCAGACGCTCTATTTTCCTGGTTGTCACCGTTTCAATTTCTGCAAGCATCCTGTTTAAATTTACTTTTCCCTTCTCGATGGTGGCATTCCCCGATTCAATGCGGGAAATCTCCAGGATATCGTTGATGATACGCATCAGGTCATCCGACCGTGACTGGATGATGTTGACGAAATGGCTGCGATCGTCAGGGCTGATATCGGGATCGATGAGCAACCCGGCAAATCCTGTAATTGCATTCATCGGGGTCCGGATTTCGTGGCTCATATTGGCCAGGAAGGCCGTTTTCAGACGGTCGCTTTCTTCGGCTTTTTCCTTGGCTGCAAGCAGTTCATCCTGATTTTTTTTGCGAAGATAAGCTGCACCGATGGTATTGGCGGCTGCGGAAAGCAGTCGTTCTTCAACCGGTGTCCACTCCCTTTCGCGACGACATTCGTCAAATCCGATAAACCCCCAGAAATGTTTATCAATTATTACTGGTGTTACAAAAATGGAAGTTATCTGCTGAACTTCAAGTATGATTTGTTCGGATTTGGGAAAATCCCTGACATTTCCCACGATGATATTTCCTGCAGAAAGTACTTCAAACCAGCGGGAGAACCCCGACTCATAAGGCAAATTCTGTAATTCCGGCATGTCAATTTGTGGCTCGACCGAACCATCTGTCCACTCATAATGCTGGCTCATCATGGGCAATTTGTAAGCCCGGTCATCATGGTTCCGGAAAATATAGACCCGGTTTACCTCCGTGGCTTTTCCTATAATTTCGAGCGCTCCATGAATAGCAGTGTCAAGGTTATCACCCTGAATCAGCATGGAAGTTGCCTGGGCAATGGCATCAAGCAGTTTGTCCCGCTTGTAGATATCTGACTCCGTTTTTTTCTGAAGTGTTACATCGCGGGCGCTTCCAACTACGCCAATCATCTCGCCGTTTTCGGTAAAAATCGGGGCTTTTTGCACATCCAGAAAAAGAAATTTCCCGTTCACGTTCCCGAATTCATCAAAATGCTCTGGTTTTCCAGAGTTGATTACCACCTGGTCTGAGTCCTGGCAAAGCTCTCCAAAGGTATACCAGTCGATCCGTTCAGGATGTTTCTGCCGTGCGCGTTCCGCGAAAAACATATCATTCTTCCCGGTTGGTTCATCTGTATCAGTTGCGTTAATCAGGTTTTCACAGACGGCCTTGTTGGTAAACATAAATTTTTTTGCGAGATCCTTTGCCCAGAGCATATCAGGCATGTTATCGGCCATCAGCCGGAACATGGTAAACATGCTGCGGTACTGTTCTTCCATGGCACGGAGCTCCATTTGCCTGGCTACCTGGATGGTAATGTCGCGTATCACAATCAAACGGCTGCCCGGCTGGCTTTTGATTGCCTGTTTGATGATCCTGAATGTTTTTATTTCATGGTCGCTTCGGATTTCTATTTGGTCGACAGGTTCCTGATCAATTGCAGCATTCAGTAACAGCGTGACTGAAGCGCCTGAGGAGAGGGCAGGGGATCCGATGATTTTTTTATGCGGAATCCCCAGAAAGGACAAGGCTGCGGCATTGATATCCTGTATCCTGTTTTGCCCGTCGAGGGCCAGGATACCATCGGGTAAGGTTTCAACCAGTGTTTCGCGGGCAACCGGAGCCAGGTCGAGGAAGTCGAGGTAAAAAATGGCATACGCCAGCAGTGCGCCACTCACTATATTGCTCACCGGCGTTATATCCAGACCCGGCACAGGATTAAGTCCCAGGAGGTATGCCAGGCTGGTAATCCAGGGGCACAATCCTGCAATGAAAACGATCAGCCCCTGCGAACGAAAAGCACTTGTATGACGGATAATAAATTGAAACAGGTAAAAGGTTGCCAATAAAAGCAGCAGGTCGTTATAGGCCATATACCCGAACCAGAACCATAATCCATGGGAATACTCCATCAGGTTGGTTTTCTCCGATATGGCTGAAAAACCCGACCATACCAGATAATGGTATTCGTTGGTTAAGGTGAACAAAAGGGTGATTACCGGAATAATAAACAGCAACAGGATGTATTTTAACTGAAGGAATCTGTCTTTTCCGGTAAAACGGAGGACGAAAATCAGGTAAAACACTGGTGTTGATACCGCACCAAAATATTCGAGTTTAGCCCAGAACAGTTTTTCAGAAACACCAAGGGCAGCAGTTTCGAAGATAATGAAAAATGCCCAAATGCCTGCTGCAATGGTCATCCTGGTAATTTCCCGGGCTCCTTTGATCGTTCGTCGGTTCCAGGCCAGAAAGGCTACAAAAAATGAAACCAGGGCTGTTGCCAGGAAGAATATGGAATAAATTGTGAAAACATAGTTCATGGTACGGTCAATTACTGGATTCTCAGGTTGAAATAACGGTTGACAAGGTTCATTAAGTCATTTTTTTGCAGAGGCTTGGCGATGTAATCATTGCAGCCTGCCTCGATTGACTTTTCCCGGTCGCCGATTAGTCCAAAAGCTGTTTGTGCAATAATAACCACATCTTTGTTAAATTGCCGGATCTGTCTGGTGGCCTCATATCCGTTCATTCCGGGCATTTTAATATCCATCAGGATTAAATCAATGTCCGGGTTGTTATGGCATATTTCAACGGTTTCAAATCCGGTTCTTGCTGTCAGAATGTCGTTTCCGAATATTTTGACAGCTATGGTGATGAATAATTCGGATGCTTCATCGTCTTCGGCAATCAATATTTTCAGTTTATGCAGTTGAGGTTCAGCAACGGGATAAGAAAACAGATTGGTAACGACCTTTTTTTCAGCCGGATGCTGATCGTATGGAATGGTGAAATAAAAGATGGAGCCTTTCCCTTCTTCACTTTCCACCCAAATTTTGCCACCCAGGATTTCAACATAGGCTTTTGAGATGGATAATCCCAAACCTGCTCCCTGTAAGGCTCGTTTATCGGCAATATCTGCCTGAACAAAACGGGCAAAAACAGCTTCCTGTCTGCCCTTTGGAATACCGATGCCTGTATCTTTTACAAAAAATTCAAGGTATTTATCCTTTAATTTATATCCTAATTCAATGGTGCCCTTGTCACAGTATTTTATGGCATTTTTTACGAGGTTGGTAAGAATGGCGTAGATTTTCTCGCAGTCTGTTTTTGTGATGGCTTCTTCCGACGGTAATGAAAGGTCAATGAACATCTGTATTCCTTTTTGTTCAACCTCCGGCAAGAAGAATTCATAAATGTATTCGATCTGCTCGTTTACATTTGTTTCTGAAATATAAACGTCAAGTTGTCCCGATTCGATTTTTGAAATACTGACGATGTCGTTGATGATGTTGAGCATCCTGGCTCCGCTTTTTTCTATGATGCGAATGTAATCCTGCTGCTCCTTTCCGGTAAGATTTGGCTCCTTAAGCAGTTCTGCAAAACCCAAAATGCCATTCATGGGTGTTCTGATTTCATGGCTCATGTTGGCAAGAAACGCTGATTTCAGCCGGTCGCTTTCTTCGGCATGTTCTTTGGCCAGGATAAGTGCCTCTTCCGTTTTTTTCCTGGCTTCATTCTCCCGGCTTAAATCTTCCAGCAGGTTAAGGGTGGCTGTGATGGTTTCTCTCATTTCACGTGTCTGCTCGGCCACCAAAGCCGTAAGCCGTTCTTTTTCAGCGTATTTTTCGCTATTGGCGATTTTAATTTTCACCATGGCTCGTATCTGGGCAGTGAGCTCGGTTTCGTCAATGGGTTTGGAAAGGAAAGCCTCAGCGCCGACTTCCAATGCATGGATACGACTCATTTTGTCGCCTTTGATGGCAGTGATAAACATTACCGGGATGTTGCAGAGATATTTGTCGGCCTTAAGCAATTGGCATAAATCGAAACCATCCATCCCGGGCATCACAATATCGAGCAGGATCACATCAGGGTTTTCGGCAGAAGCCAGTTCAAGACCTCTGGTGCCGTTTAATGCAGTAAAAATCAACGAATCCGGAAACGCCTCTTTAATCAGTGCCTTTAAAGTTATAAGGTTGTCAGGATTGTCGTCAATGGCCAGAATTTTTATTGTCCTACTTTCCATAAAGTGTCTCGTTTATTGTTTTGAAAAACAATTTCTCCTCAATGGGTTTTGCAAGGTAAGCATCAAATCCGTGAGCCAGAATTGCTTCACGGTCGGAGGTCATGGCGCTGGCAGTAAGGGCGATGACCAGAACACTCCGCAGTTGCGGATCTTTACGTATTGTTTTAAAAGCTTCAATGCCATCGATCCCGGGAAGAGCAATGTCCATTAAAATAAGGTTTGGCTTGTATTGCTTTGCCTTTGCAATACCCTCATGGCCGTCAACGGCTTCCAGTACAGTGTAATTATCGCTTAGCAGCGCTTTTACAGTCACCATGTTGTCGGGATTATCTTCTATTACCAATACAACCGGTTTGCCTTCAATGATTGGTAATTCCCGCTGCCGGTTCAATGTTTTATCTGGTACCGGAAGAACCATCGTTGCCACCGCTTTGGTCAGATCGCTGCGGTTCACATCCCCTTTCTGGATAAGCTGATGAATATTGTTTCGTTTTAAAAAGCTGAGTTCATCCTTGGTGATATGTTTTGCTGTAAGGATCAGCACGGGGATTTTTGCTGTTGGTTCAGCTTCGCGCATGGTTTTCAGCACTTCAAAACCATCAATCCCGGGCATCATCAGATCTAAAATCATGGCATCGGGAATGGTATGGTTAATGATTTCGAGCGCTTCACTGCCATTGTGTGCAATCAGCATCCGGTATCCGCTTTCTTCCAGGAAGTCTTTAATCTGGATTATGGCCGGCTCACTGTCTTCGACAAGCAAAATGGTTTTTACTGTTGGACCGGAAATAGGTTTGGATGGGGTTTGTTTTATGGGATATTTGATCCTTGTTGTTTCAGCTGCTTCGTGTATCCTGTTTTCAGCAGCATAGTTCGAAGGCAGGGTGAGTGTAAATTCTGAGCCTTTGCCGGCAATGCTTGTAACCGTTATCGTTCCACCGAGCAGGTTTGCATATTTTTTGGCAATGGCCAGCCCCAGTCCGGTACCGCCAAACCTGCGGGAGGTGCTGCCATCAGCCTGGCGGAATTCATCGAAAATATGGGGCAGTTGATTTTCGGAGATGCCAATTCCGGTGTCGGTCACTACAATCGAAATGTTGTTGATACCTTGCCGCGCCTCAATGACCACATTTCCCTTCTCGGTAAATTTCACTGCATTTCCAACAAGGTTTTGCAGGATATGGCTGCATTTGCCGGCATCGCTGGTAATAAATACGTCAGCATCGGTTACAAGTTGGAGCAGTCCTATGTTTCGTTCTTTAGCCTGAGGATGTATCATGGATACGACTTCGGCAATAAGACTGCTGATGTTAAATTTCGTACATTCAATTTCTTCTTTCCCGGCTTCGATGCGCGAAATATCCAGAATATCGTTGATAAGCATCAGAAGATGTTTGCCGTTGCGTTCAATAACTTCCAGGTAACTGTATTCCTCATTGGGAATCAGATTGGCAAGCCTGCGGTTAAGCACCCCCGAGAGGGCAATTACGGAATTTAGCGGTGTGCGCAGTTCATGACTCATGTTCGATAGAAAATTGGTTTTGAGCCGGTTGGCTTCATCCAATTGTTTTTTCTGTATTTCCAGCCAGGTATTTTGTTCCATCAGTTCCGACGATTGTGATGCCAGTTCTGTTTTCTGGGCATCCAGTTCAAGGTTCTGATGTTCCAGTCTTTTCGAAAATTCTTTTATATGGTGGTAGGCCAGGATACCTTCTATACGGGCACAAAGGGTGACAAGAATGTTGTCGATCAATTGAACAGATTGTTTGCTGTAGGTGCTGATCGTCGCCAGGGAAATAACGGCAACAACTTCGTTGTCGGCAAGAATCGGAATGGTGATAATTTCGTGTGGGATAAATTTACCGCTTACCGTATGGAAAACAAACCGGGTATCTTTCGGTATGTTTTTAAGATGCTGAACCTTTTGTGAAGAAAGAGCAGCACCGAATTCCCCTTCAAGGCTGTCGGCAGAAAACGATTGGCGGGCATTGTTGTCAACTCCGGTGGATTCAAAATGGTCAAATGTTTTTTTATCATCGTTTAGCAGATAAATCGCGGCCATTTGCGAGCCGGTATGCGTAGCCAGCGCATTTAACGTTGCCTGGAAGAATTTTTTTGCATCGTATTCGCTCAGCATTAACGCAGCAAGGCTTGAAACCTTATCGTCTAATTCAGTATTTAGTTGAATGTCATTTGCCAGGGCATTGAAAGAAGCCGATAAAACACCAAACTCATTTGTTGAACTATACGAACTGCGCGTATTCATATCGCCGTCGCGAAAGCGTTTTGCAGCACTGGTCAGTTCATTCAAGGGCTTTCGGATGTTGCGTATAAGAATGTAGCTGAGGATAAGTGAAAATAACAGAATGGTGGCGACCTGCAGTCTAAACTGTAATTTAAACGTTTCGTGTAATTCGTTGGTATTTGCAAACAGGGTTTGGGCTTTTTGTTGGGCAAAATCATCAATGATTTTGATTTTTGACATCATTAGCTCTCTTTGTTTTCTAACACTACCGGCAAAACGGATGTTATTTGTCGCTTGTTCGATATCACCGGAAAGCGCCAGTCTGGTGTTCTCCTGGTTGGATGCTTTCCAACTGATAAAAGCATTGTAAGCATCGTCGATATCTTTGTTGGGACCTAAATACTGCGCATAAAGGACATCGAATTGCTGCATGGCTTTGGCAGTTGATAATTCCATTAACTGGAGGGCATCATGCTTTTCCTGATCACTCTTTGCCAATAGCAAGTCACGCTCTCCCAGTCGGGTGTTCAGGATACACACAAAAAGGTTCCCAAGTGCATTTTTGACCTCAAAAGGATGTTTAACGATGGTTTCCGTTTGCTGCCGGACTTCACTGGAGTGTAAAAAAGCGACCACGCCGATCACCACGACAAACAGCAGCATTGTTGCATTGCCCAATATGAGCTGTGTTCCGATTTTTATATTTCTCAGGTGCATAATGTTTTCTTTAGTCTGTCAACCAATGCCTGTCTCCATTTCAGCGAGGCAGGGAGTGTGTACGTCAATTTTAATTTTTCTGAAATATCCCCGATTGAGGATAAACTTCATGGAAATAATGATTTTTCAGCATATCTCTTTCAGCTTCGCCGGTAACAAGAAATCCTCCGCTTGCCATACTGTTCCCTGTTTTTTCGAGTATCATTTTCCGGTATCCGGGGTTGTAATAAAATAAAAGGTTGGCACAGACCACCAGATCGAAATCGCCGAATATACTTGAAGGCGGACAGCTAAAATGTTCACTGAATAAATCGAACACCGAAAAATCAATATTATTTTTCAGTTCAGGTTTTACGGTATAGGTTTCACCGCTCTTGGTGAACCATTGCTTTACCCGCTTCAAATTCAGGCTGTTTAATGCTTCAGCTGCATATTGACCCGAAAGTGCTTCGGCAACCTGCGTTTCGTTGTGATCGGTAGCAAAGATGCGGTAGTTGAATTTTTCACTGTCGCTGTTTTTCAATTCTTCCAATAACATGGCCAGACTGTAAGGTTCCTGACCGGCAGCACAGGCAGCCGACCAGATCCGGATCTCTTTTCGTTTGGTCTTTTTCGTATGCACAACCATTGCCGGCAATATGATGCGCTCAAGTACTGCAAAAGTAAGTGGATTACGAAAAAATTCGCTGTGACTTATATGGAGCGAATCGAAAAAACGCTTGCCTTCGTCATTGCTTTGCTCCAATAAAATATAATATGCTTCATCCGATCCGCATTGCGTTTCCGTAATTCTTTTCTGAATGGATTTGCTCAGGAAAGAGGGATCATACCCTGAAGCATCAATACCATGTGATTGCAGCAGAAGATCAGTGATATGTCTGTGTTTTTCAATCATCCGGGTTCCATCCTTTCATTCAGTTCATTCGACTATCGTGTATTTTTGTTCCTGCCCTGATTTTCTGAGAAGTTCATTCACCTCCTTTTTTAATTCGATCATCGTTAGTTCACGACCGACAGTGAGGTGGTGGAACCGTTGCAACTCATCAATTTTTTTCTTCAATTCATCTTCTGCCCGCTTGCGGTCGGAATTATCCATCATCATGCCAATGATGACCTCTCCTGAGATAAAAGAGCTGACAATTACGTCAATTGGTTTCCCTTTTTGGGTTATCAATTCAAGTTCAACGTTGGATAGTTGTTTCTCCTTTTTAATTTTTTCAAGAAATTCTGCCCTGCCCTTCTGATTCCGGTAAAGTGAGGTTACATTTGATTGTAACAATTCATCAATTGATTCATATTCAAGCATTTTACACATTGCCTGGTTAGCAAATATATAATTGCCATCCAATGTTGTTGAATAAATCCCTATCAGTGCATTTTCGACGAGGTTACGGTATTTCTTTTCAGAAACCTGAAGATCCACCTCTGCTGCCTTTTGGTCGGTAATGTCGGATACGGTTAAAAGGCATTGGTCTCCATTTCTGGCAACAATACCTGTGAGAGAAACACATTTAGGGGAGTTGTCATTGTTTGAAAGCGTCACCACACAGGTTTCTTTGACGCTGGTTTGAAATATTTTCGCGAGAAAATGATTGAAGACCGGTTTGGAGGCGCTGGCGACAAAAAGGACAAAGTGGCTGTTTTCCAGGTGAGAGCGTCCTTTACCAATCATTTGAGATCCGGTAAGGTTTAACTCAACAATTTCACCATCTTTAGAAAGGATAAAATAACCCAATGGTGCAAAATCGAATAATTCAGCATATTTTTCGCAAGCAGTCCCGGCCTGCAGTTTTGCCAGCATGAGTTCTTCATTTTGCAATTCCAGTTCAATCTGATGAACCTCCAGCTCTTGAATGAGTTTCAGCACATCGATTTCTGAAAGATGCAAATCTGTTGTTAACGATTTTTTCAACAACTCTTCTGCCTTCTGGCGCAGGTTTCCTGATTCTGATTGGTTACCGGTTGTTTCCATAATTGCCTCCTGATTTGAATTCTGCAACGGTTTCTTCTGTTTTGAGATGGGGAACATCCTTCATGATCACCAAATGAACATAATTTTATCATCCCTGTATGACAGGGTAGAATGTAAAGGTACTACATTTCAATCTTTGTTCAACCACCCCGGAATATTTTAAGGCCTGATACCGGCATTCACGCGGGTTATAAAAGCACAATTCGCCTCAACGCCGGGCCAATTCTCCTGAAGGAGATGCACCTCATCCCCCAACCCCTTCTCCTGAAGGAGAAGGGGGGAGTAAGTCCCTCTCCTTCAGGAGAGGGATTTAGGGTGAGGTATTACAAATCTGATTTAGGGTGAGGTGTTACAAATCTGATTTAGGGTAAGGTGTTTAATCCTAAATCACCTCAACCCCCAACCCCTTCTCCTGAAGGAGAAGGGGAGTTTCCTCTCCTGAAGGAGAAGGGGAAAGCAGTTTGGGAATTCCTTTTAAAAGGGCAAGCCATCCTCATGTGGCATCTCGTAATATCCCGGGAGGGGCTCCTCCTCAGGAGGTATTGGTTGCGTTGAACCTTTTTTTACAATTTTCCATGCCTTGGCTTCGGTGTACCAACGGCTGTTGAATTCGCGACTTTCGAGATCGAAGGAAACCTCTGCGTCTTCACCTTCCTTCAGATTGAACTGATCAATTTTTTCACCCCAGAGCGAAAAACAAACCTTCCGGGGAATCTGAGCGGCAGTTTCAAGGATGAATTCCTGCTTCTTCCATATTCCGTTTTTTCCGGTTCCCGATTGCAATGGGATGATTTTTATCACCTTTCCTGTTAGTTCCATGGTAATTTATTGGGTTAGATGCAAATTTAAGCAAAACTTCCAAATTGACCGAATTTGATAAGCCGTGTCAGATTGATTATTGGCGGAAAATGCAAATGCATCGGATTTCTTTAGTATTTTTTCTCAGAGATCATCCATTTCTGTTTGTGTTTTGGCAAATATTTCAGATTCCCTGTAAGTTCAACTGTATTGCCTCTGATTTGTATTGATTTTCCCAAACCTCCTTTCAACCCTGTGCTTATCAGTTTTATTTCGCGAAAAAGGGGTGCTAATTTTGTATCCGGGATTTTCCCTTTTTGTCGTTTCCTATAACGAAAAAAATGCTGAAAGCAGTCAGATTATCAATAACCAGGGATCGCAACCACCTTTGGTTTCGATATGGGTCGAAGGAAGGAGACATCTTCGTAAAAAAGTGAAAGGGTAAACACATGAACGATTTTGATATCATAATCGAATCTCCCTTGCAGTTAGCCACCGAAAGTCCTTTGACAATCGGTCACATCTTGTATGATGATTGGCACGGAAGGGATGAAAAGGATATGATCATATTGAGTCATATCGGCGCAAAGTATGTTGAACTCGATTTACAGCGGCTCCGCTATATCGTTTCAAACCTGCTGAACGATTTTTCACTGCACGGCATAAACCGCGGGGATACCGTAGTGTTGCTGAATTTTCCGGGCTGCAATGAGATGTATACAGCCTTACTGTTTCTGGCATTGACTACAAAGGGGTGCCGTGTTTTCCTTCCCATGTTTTCCGAAACGGCCGAATTCGATCATTGGATAGAAGTGGCCGGTGTTAAACACATCATCCTGCCGGAAGGGGAGGTCATGAGCCTCGAAGGGCATGATAAAGAGAAGGAATCGATCGGTGCCATCAGGGAGATCGCCCGAAAAAGATCAATTCCTGTATGGGATATCCTGTCAGGATTCAGTTTTATTGAAACCCTTCAATGTGAGATCATACCGGAGCTGCAATTATCAGGAGCGGTAGAAACTGCGCTCAGAGAGGTCTCTCCTTTCGAAGAATCACTGATCATCACTACCTCGGGAACTTCCGGGCGCTCTAAACTTGTAGTGTACACTCATGAAGCCTGGTGGCTGAATTGCAAAGCATGGCAGCAGGCCGGTTTTTATAAAAAGGAGTGGCTCGGGGGAACCGGGTTCACGCCGCTCTTTACCCACACGATGGGCATTCGAGCCTTTATCAACGGACTTTGGACTGGTTCACCGGTATGTCTTATCATCACCGAATGGTTTACCCGCAAACCTGAAACTGTGCGTTATCTGCTTTTAAAAATGAAACCGGCACACATTACCGGAGGTCCGGCCGTTTACAATGCATTCCTTGAGCTTTATCGCCTGTATCCTGAACTCAAGTCGACACTGACACCATTCATCAGGACATTGGTTTCAAGCGGAGCGGGCTACAATCCGGATACGGCACGAGAGGTTTATGATGCCATCGGCCTCCGGCTTCACAATGCATTTGGAACAACTGAAACACAGCAGGTATTTTCTACCCTGCTAAGCAATGAAAGCATATTTTCCCAGGGGCTTTTACCCCTTGGCAATCCATTGCCCGGAGTTATCATCGGACTTAACCGCACCGATACCGGGCAGGACTGCTACCGCCTCTTTCTGCGATCTGTTTTTGGTCATAAATGTTGCATTGGAAAGGACGATGAGGATGACTATTTCGACACCGGCGATATCGTCAAAATAACAGCAGAAAAAAGTATTCTTTATGTCGGACGTGCTTCAAGGGATTATTTCAAGGATAATTTCGGTGTGAAAATTCCCGTTCCTGCCCTGAATGAATATTATGGCGGGGTATTGAATAAAATTTGTCATGCCGAGTTTTACCCGATGGTCAATTTTCCAGGGTTATCAGCGCTGCTGTTTGTTCAGGAAGAGCACATCCCCGACGAAGTTGCCAAACATGCTGACCTTTTAAAAAAGCATGCCGGTATCATTGAGGGGATAAACAACCGGTTAAAAAAAAGCATCGAAGCATTTGAATTTTCCCATCGTCATATTTGCAGGATTGCACTGGTTTACGATCGGCCTCCCTGTACACGAAAAGGGACAATTTCTTCAAAGGAGATCATATTGAAATATGGGGAACTGATCGTCAGGTTGCAGGATTGCAGGAAGGATAACACCGGGATAGAAATTTCTGAAAGCCAAACCCTTTCGACCGACAAATATTCAAGATACATCAGCCCGCAAATCGGGTCGATGCTCTCTGCCTTAAGGATGAACCTGGTATTTCACCGTGGCTTAAAGGATTCATTATTCACCTGCAATCAGGGAAAAGAGACCGAGGTACTCGATCTTGCAGGAGGTTATGGAACAAACCTTATCGGTCATGCACACCCTGGAATTGTGAAAGTTATCTCCTCGTTTCTATCCGCCGGCAGCGTGTCACTGAACAATCAGTTAAGCATTCCTTATTTTCCCGGATTACTTGCCGAAAAACTCAGTGTAATGGTTGGACAGAAAACGGGAAAAAGTTTCAAAGTATTGTTTGGCAACAGTGGCTCTGAAGCGGTGGAAATGGCGCTTCACCATGCATTGTTTGAATGGAAAACGGAAATAGGAAAGATGCGCGATTTTCAATTCCAAATGTATGGCAGCAGTCCCGGAATCGATATTGCCGGAATATGGCAGAAAAACGATGAAATTGTCTCACAGGCTTCGGTGCGCCTGATCGCTTTAACCACCGCATTTCACGGGCATAGCACCGGCGCCCGGAGCGGATTGGGCAACCGGAAGAAACGCATTATTTTTTCAAATCTCACGAAGATTGAGCCTGTTTTTCTCGACGATCAACGATCAGACTGGCAGGAACAACTTCAGGATATTCTGAACGACTCATTTATTCAACTCAAGAAGGTTGTTCAGAAGAATGGAAATATCGTAGCAGAACCATTCAGGGTTTGTTCAATCGTTGCAGCCATTGCCGAACCGGTTATCGGTGAAGGGGGTGTAAGGAAGGTGAACCCTGCAGTGCTGGATCATCTTACCAATCATGGTTTTCCGCTTATTTCTGATGAAATCCAGTGCGGATTGGGTCGCACAGGCCACCTCCCTGCTTACGAAAAGGCTGACTATTATCTGTTTGGTAAAGCGCTTGGAGGAGGCGTTGAAAAAATATCGGCCGTATTGATCGACAGCCGGCGGTTTTGTTTCGATTTCAGCGAAAATTATGTCAGTACCTTCGGCAATGGCGAATTGGCTGCGCTTACAGCACTGAAAACGCTTGAAATTATTGAGGAAGAAAAGCTGACCGAACGGGCAGAATCGATCGGGAAATACCTCTTCACAGAATTAAACAGGATTCAACATGAATATCCTGCGGTGATCAGGAGTGTCGGGGGACCGGGAATCATGCAGGGAGTAACTTTCAATGGGGAATGTTCCATTGGTAATGTAATGCTCAGGGCGCTGTTCAACACCGAGAAGGCCGGATACCTTTTTGCAGCATGGTTTTTTCACCGGCACCATATCCGGGTCTTTCCCACATTGTCGGCACCTGAAACCCTTCGGATTGAGCCATCTGCCTTTTTTTCAGAAAGTGAGGCAGATCAGTTTTGTATTGCATTGACCGACCTGTGCCGTATCCTCCTGGAAAAGAGAGTGTATGACCTCTTTTCCTTCCTGATGGATGATGATCCGTTTGATGACAATAAAGGAGCCTTACCCGACATTGGCCACTATAAGGCAATCCTGGAGAAACCGGCACCGCAGGCAAAAAAGGTCGCTTTTATCGCCCATTTCGTGAATCCTGTCAATGAATTGCGCATGCTTGAACCGGATCTTTGCCGTGCCTCGGATACAGGTCTGCGCATTCTCTTCAACCGGTTGCAGTTGCTCATGGATATGAAACCGTTCCGTTTGATCGCGTATAATCTTTTTCAGGGAAGGATTCATTTTTCATTTTATGTATTGCCTGTTGACTCTGCGGAGATGGAGCATCTGCATAAGTGCGGAAAGACCCGCAAGGTCATTTCAAAGATCCAGCAAACAGTTAACCTCGCTGCAAGCGATGGTGCATCGGTGATAAGTCTTGGGGGTTATACCTCCATCCTGACCTGCAATGGACTTTCCTTGGCTGAACCTGAGGGTGCCCGCATTATCACCGGCAATACGCTTACGGCGGCTTCAGGTTTGGCCCATCTCCGGCAATTCCTGAAGGACCATGCCGGGTTGTTGAAATTCAAAAAAGTGGCCATCATCGGAGCAACAGGGAACATCGGTAAAGTAATTTCAGAAATATTATGTACCCGGAAGGATATCTGTTCGGGGATGCTGCTCATAGCCCGTTCGACTAAACGGCTTGAAGCGCTGTTAAGAGAACTGAAGCAGATGCAATCGCCTGGCATCGCAATCGAAATCAGTACCGGACTCTCAGGGCTAAAATCTGCGGATATACTTATTATTTGTGCAAATACAAACGATCCGCTGATCTATCCACATCATATTTCAAAAGAAAACCCAGTCCTGGTTTCTGACCTTTCTGTCCCCTCTGCCCTTGCAAAAGAGACGGAAATGATGCCAAATGTCACCAGCATGCCATTTGCTGCCTATGTAAGCCTGCCGGATGATCCGGATGCAGTGATCAGCTCCTATTCTCCTGCCGGAACCGTATTCTGCTGCGCGGCTGAAGCGATGTTGCTTGGGCTTGAATCCTGCCAGGCACAGTTGAAGGGACATCTTTTGCCTCAATCGTTGAAAGATTTGACTGAACTGGCTGAAAAATATGGATTGTTTAATCAGCTCGGAAGCATCAAAAGCTATAAAGTGATCTGTTGAAATGCTGAAAGCAATTTCCACTGATAAAAATCAGTAACAATGAAACCGCAGTACAATTTTGGTTTGTCGCAGGAAGATGTAGTGACAGAGATCAAAGGACTTGATTTGACAAATGGCGATTCACTGTTATGCATTGCTGGGGGGGGTGAGATTCCGCTAACTATCGCAGGATTGTACGATGTAAATATTGTTGCCGTGGATTATTCTGAAAACCAGCTTCGGTTATGCCGGTTAAAGCAGGTAGCGGCAAACCGGCTAGAACCAACCCGGGCTGCAGGTTTTCTGGGGTATATTCATGAGCAGGGAATCCAGCGTGAACACATTTTCTTAAAGGAGATATCACCCTTTCTGGAGAAAGATGATGTTGGTTTCTGGATGAATAGCATCGAAATCATCAGGATGGGGGTGATCCACGCAGGGAAATTTGAACAGTTTATCGCAAAAGCATCCCTGCCTGCCCGGTGGGTTATTGGAAAAAAGAACCTCGGCCGGTTGTTCGATTGCCATTCCATCCCCGAACAGGAGATCCTTTTCGACCGGCATATTGCAGGGCTGCTTCTGAAATTGATCTTTGTAACTGCTTTTCATCCCCGCATCTATAAAAACAGAGGAATTGATGCAGCCGGCATGCAGCACCGTAAAACTGAAAATATCGGAAATTTCTTCTTCAACCGTTTCCGGAGTTTTTGCTGCAGTACACCTGCAAGGGAAAATTTTTTATTACAATACGTTTTTTTTCGGCGAGCTATCTTCCCGGAAGCATTGCCCGCGTACTTGAAAAACCCAACCCATGCCGTCTTTTTAAGGAACAATCATCGGATTTCTTTTGTCCGATCGACGTTAGAGAAATTTCTCGCGGAAGCCCGACCCGGCCAATTCAACAAAATACTGTTGTCGAACGTCAGCGACTGGATGCCATTTGCCATGATGGAACAGGTATTCGGCCAGCTCCAGGAAAAGACAACACCGGGCGCACGGATGGTGTTTAGGCACATTTATGCTGAACCTCCCATTGGAGAGGCCGCTCTATTCCTGAAAAAAGATTATCAGCTTGGTAACGAACTAATAAAAACAGATCGTTTTCCTTTCAGTTCGGTGGTTCCCATCCGGCATGTAAATCATAGGTCAGAAAATGAAATATGTCCTGATACGCAAAAACCATGAGCGATTATAGCATCCGTTCCCTTGACCGGAGTTACAACACGGCCATGCTGGATATCCTGAAAGCCTCTCCCATTGTAACCGATCACATGACAATTTGCTTTGACCGGCAGCCGGATATTTTTAACCTGGCAAAATGCAAATATGACGATTATTTTTACCAGGGATTATTCGAACATGAATTACTCAAAGGGTTTGGCATGGTGGGATACCGTCAGGCGCTGGTGAATGGAATATCTCAGGAGGTTTATTGCTGCAGGGATCTGTATGTTTTGCCTGAAGCCAGAGGAAACGGTTTTATAGCCAGAAGCGTTGAAACCCACTTCCGCGAAAACCAACACCGTTCGCCGATAGGTTACGGATTGGTGATGCAAGGAAATAAAGCCCCTGTGAAGTTCCTTGGAAAAAGACCCGCAAATTGTTCTTATTTCCCCCTGACGCAAATAATAAATCAACTGCATGTAAAAACCATTTTACTTACCCTCCCTGTCGCCGGGAACAGTAGCTATAGCATCCGGCGTGCAACCGTGGAAGATATTCCGGTGATTGTTGAACTCCTGAAGATGGAGCACAGGGAGCGTTTGTTCGGGCATATTTATCGTGAAGATTCTTTCCTGTTGCACCTTCAGCGAAATGTCGGGCTGGCGATCGGGGATTATTTTCTTGCTTTTGACCGGAGAGGAGGTTGTTGCGGGGTGTGTGCGGCATGGGATACCGGCATGATGAAACAGACCCGGGTAAGCGCCTATGGCAAAGCATTCCTGCCGGCCCGGATCGCCTGGAAATCCTTATCCCTGGTCATAAAACTTCCGCCCTTGCCTGGCTCCGGCGATCATTTCAACGACGTCACTGTAATCGATTATGCCGTAAAGGAGCGCAATCCTCTGATCATGAATGCCCTCCTGCGGGCCGTTTACACCGAATACCGGCATCGTGGATACCATTTTCTGATATGGGGAACATCAGCCGATGATCCCCTGCTGAATGCTTCAAAAGGGTTTATGAGCCAACATGTTAGCTCAAATATCGTATTATTTTCAACAGATGAAAGATTATTCAAAGAAGGCTTTGTGAAAAGAAAATGGCCCTATATTGATGTTTCAGAGATATAGTGAAGTTTTGGTGAAGCTTGTTAAAATATTTGAAAAAAAACCTAATTTTTATATCTTTTCAGAAAATCCGCTTTGATTTTGAAAAAATATTTTTATTTTTGATCTGGTTATCAGTTAAATGAAATAAAGATGCTGGAGAATGATTTATTGCAGTCAGCTTTAGCTGACTGAAAAAAGATGACTATGTGACCATTAAATAACTTATTGACAAATGAAAAAGAGATTAATGAAATTGTTCCTGGGGGCGGCAGCCATTCTGCTGGTTGCCATCATTGTGCAGGCATGCAAAGCATATTATTTCCGTTCCGATTACACTGATGTGAACAAGTTGCTTCATGAATCCAATAATCTTAAAACAAAACCATTTTTAAAGGCCCATTTAATAAATGGTGATGTGATAATTCTGTATGATAAATGGCAGGTGGATACTGTTAAAAATTGTGTCACGGGTAATGGTGTCCAATATGATTTCAACAGGCAAAAGAAATTTGAAGGAAACGTAACCATCGTTTTCGAAAGTGTTGCAATTTATGAAACCAACACAAAATTAGAGAATCCTGAAGCGGCAAGAATTGCAACCCTTGGCCTTTTGGCAGGTGTGGATGTGGTGATTGGGGTCATCTGCCTTACCGTTCCGAAGGCATGTTTTGGATCTTGTCCTACTTTTTATATCAACGAACACGACAATTTTCACTACTCGGATGCAGAGGGATTTTCCAATGCAATAGCTCCTTCCCTGGAGTATGGCGACATAGATGCTTTAAACAACACTCGTGTCACCGGCAATACATTTTCGATAACAATGAAAAATGAAGCCCTGGAAACTCATTGTGTCAATGATGTAAAGTTGTTTGCTTACCCGCGAAACACAAACGAACGGATTTACCATACCAGGCAAGATGATTTTTATATATGTGAGAATACCTACAAGATCACAAAAGCGATTGGGGAGGAGGGAGACATTACCGCCTTATTGAGAAATGATGATAAACAGGAGCGCTTTAGCCTGGCTGATGACAAAAACCTGGTGACCAGGGAAGAGGTTTATTTAACCTACGATAACGTTGAAAACATTAGTGATTTAGGACTTGTCGCAAGCTTCAGGCAAACCATGCTGACCACTTATTTGATTTATAGCGCTATTGGATATATGGGCGATCAGGTCGGAGATATTTTTGCTGAAATTGAACGGGGGAAATACAAAGGAGATAAACTCTCTTCGGTATACAAAGAATTTGGCGACATTGATGTGTATGTATGGAACGATAAACAACGTATTTGGGAAATCCAGGGAGGATGGTATGAAACAGGTCCTATTGCACTTAACCATCAGATGCTGCCAATAAAAAACATCTCTTCAGCTAAATCCGTCAAAGTTAAACTTGTGCTGAACAAAGGTCTTTGGCGTTTGGATTATCTGGCCCTGACCAACATCAAGAAAAAAGTGACGCCGGTTGAGCTCTCTCCGGATCAGATTCTGAACAAAGGTAAACTTGACGCCCATGCATTGTCATCAATAAAGGACCCGGGAAAGTACCTCATTTCAATGCCCGGCAGTTTGTATACATTCAATTTTACCCTTCCGGAGAAGGACCAGGATTATGAACTCTTCTTATATTCCAAAGGCTATTACTTAGAGTGGATGAGGGCACATTGGCTGAAAGACAAAGATTTGCTGGCACTCAGGCAATTGATTGAAAATCCAAAAAAATATTTAGAGAAGGAAACGAAATCCTATAAGAAATATGAAACTCAAATGGAACAGGAGTTCTGGAACTCAAGAATTGACCCTCAAATATTTTCCTACAATGAAAAATAAATGGTTCTCCATCTTATTCGGGCTTATTATGGTCGCCGGTGGTTGCGCGGCCCCGAAATACCTGCCGAAATCCAGTGAGATTGACATCAGTCAATATGGTTCATATATAAAAGTCACCCGGATTCAAGGGACGGATGTGAACGGGGAATTACTATCGGTTGACACGACATCATTGATCGTTCTAACTGATACCAACGAACAAAAAATTGTGAAAATTGTTCCGCTGACCGAAGTTAAAGACTTCTCTTTACTGTATGCCCAATCTAAAAATTATTGGTGGACAATTGTTCCATATACAGTTTTGTGTGCCAGTCATGGATGGTATGCGATTATCACTGCACCCGTGAATCTTATTGTAACCTTTGTGGTTGCTATTAGTTCACAAACTGACTTTAGATACACCATGGATGAAATAAGTTATGTCCAGCTAAAAATGTTTGCAAGATTCCCCACCGGAATCCCATCAAACGTTATTCTTTCGGGTCCCAATATGAACATTCAGTAAATTATCCTGCCGAATCATCCTCCTGTTTAGCAATCGCTACATCACGACTTTTTAAATCAGGCATTCAAATACCTAAATTAGCGTATCTTTGCCCGGCAAATAGTTGAACCGGTTGCTGAAGTGTTTTAAATGACTAAATTTGTTCTAAATTATTAATTAATGGAATCCGAAGCCAATAAGATTTTGGATGATGTCACCCAGGGTGAGTATAAGTATGGTTTTGTTACAGATATCGAAACGGAATTCGCACCAATAGGACTTTCTGAAGAAACAATCCGCTATATCTCCGCAAAAAAAAATGAACCTGATTTCATGTTGGAGTTCCGCCTGAAGGCTTACCGGCACTGGCTGATCATGACACAGCCGAAGTGGGCTCATCTGAACATCGGCCCTATTAACTTCCAGGAGATTATTTTCTACGCTGCACCGAAGAAAAAGAAAGAGGTTTCAAGCCTCGAAGAGGTGGATCCGGAATTGCTCGCAACGTTCAACAAACTCGGAATTTCGCTGGACGAGCAGAAGAAACTTGCCGGCGTGGCCAGTGTGGCAGTGGATGCAGTCATTGATAGTGTTTCTGTCAAAACGACCTTCTCTGAAACCCTGTCAAAACATGGGATCATCTTTTGTTCCTTCAGTGAAGCCGTTCAGAATCATCCCGATCTGGTAAAGCAATACATGGGATCGGTTGTGCCATATACCGATAACTATTTTGCAGCCTTGAATTCGGCTGTCTTCAGCGATGGTTCCTTCTGTTATATTCCCAAGGGAATTCGCTGCCCCATGGAATTATCTACCTATTTCCGGATTAATGCCGCCAATACCGGACAATTTGAGCGGACTCTCATTGTGGCAGAGGAAGGTGCCTATGTAAGTTACATGGAAGGATGCACAGCCCCTCAGCGAGACGAAAACCAGCTTCATGCCGCCATTGTTGAGATCGTGGCCATGAAAGATGCTGAAGTGAAATATTCGACAGTACAGAATTGGTACCCCGGCGATAAAAACGGCTTGGGCGGAATTTATAATTTCGTAACCAAACGCGGAATCTGCAAAGGCAGCAACTCCAAGATCAGTTGGACTCAGGTGGAAACCGGTTCGGCCATCACCTGGAAATATCCAAGCTGCATCCTGTTGGGCGAAAATTCGGTTGGAGAGTTCTATTCGGTGGCCGTTACCAACAACCACCAGCAAGCCGATACCGGTACAAAAATGATACACCTGGGGCGGAATACAAAAAGCACCATCATCTCGAAAGGAATTTCGGCAGGGAAAAGTAATAACTCCTACCGCGGACTGGTACGCATTTCAAAGAACGCAGTGAATTCACGTAACTACAGCCAGTGCGATTCGCTTTTACTCGGTGCCAATTGCGGGGCACACACTTATCCATATATTCAGGCCGACAATAAATCGTCGATCGTTGAGCATGAAGCCACTACTTCGAAAATCTCCGAGGATCAACTGTTTTATTGCCAGCAACGCGGTATATCATCCGAAAGCGCAATCGGCCTCATTGTGAATGGATATGCAAAAGAGGTCTTGAAACAACTCCCGATGGAATTTGCCGTTGAAGCGCAAAAACTTTTGTCAATTAGCCTGGAAGGAAGCGTGGGATAATTAGTAATTAATAATTAATAATTAATAATTGCCTGGAAATGTATTCGATGACCTGTTCACCCGTTCACCCGTTTACCTGTTCACCCGTT
>CAIYES010000092.1 GCA_903925275.1 uncultured Bacteroidales bacterium | reverse complement strand
CAATGGCCGAAACAATTTCATTAGCCCAACTTAAAGCCGCATTCGGGACGTACGTAGGAACGAACCAGAAAGATATTCTGCGGCTTTTGACCCAGCCCACCTACTCCGAAACCTTCATGACCACCAAACAGTCGCAGGATTTGGTGTACCGCGCTTCAAAGGCCGTGATCTCCGATCTCGTTCAGGGATTCCAGGAAGGCTGGACCCCGAAAGGAAAAGCTGCATTCACTCCTGTTGAGATTTTGCAGCGCCGGCACAAGATCGACCTTTCATTCTATCCCGATGAGATCATGGATTCGTGGCTCGGGTTTATGGGCGATGAGTCAATTGACCGTAAGGTATGGCCGATCACCCGCTATATCATCGAACAACTGATCATGCCAAAGGTGATGGATAACCGCGAGTTGGCGCTCATCGGCAAGGGACATTATGTTCCACCGGTCGAAGGTACAGCTCAGGCACTAGGCCTTTCGATGGACGGCTTTGTCACAATTTTGAAGAATAAGCACACTGCCGGGGGATCAAACATGAATTTCATTACTCTTGATGCGCTCACCGTTGACAATGTGTTTGATCAACTTGAGTCATTCGGTGACCAGGTGGGGGACTTATACAAGGATATGGCGATGAACATTTTCCTGTCGCGCAAATGGTTTGCAGCTTATCACAAAAAACGCCGCGACCTTCATGGTACCGACACCAATTACGACGGCATGAAAACCATGCTGGAAGGGACCAACCTCACCCTGACCCCGCTGCCATCAATGGCTGGCGAAAATATGATCTTCACCACGCCTAAGGAAAACTTTATCCGATTAATGAACCGCAACAATGGCGCTTCCAACATTTCAATCGAAAGCGTAGATCGTCAGATCAAGGTTTTTGCCGACTGGTACGAATCTGTGGGCTTCGGTATTGAAGAGGCAGTGTTTGCTTATGTTCCGGCTTAATCCTTAAAACAAAAACATCATGACCATAGCACTGTTTGACCTTGCAAAACCCACTGTTAGAAACGCCGGAGGCGGTGGTGGGATAAAATCAGAGATCATCCTGATCCAGGAAGCGGATATCGACTGGGATACTTTCCCGCAAAGGGATACTGATGGCGTGACCATGGCCGCCGACATCGCGATGAAGACGGGCAAATTCATGCACAGCTTTTACATGACCCAGGGAACGATCAAGCCGTCACAGAAGAAGCTGAAAGGTTCTAATCAGGACTGCGGCGGGTACGAGATCGGTTTGGAAGGGTTCTACCCTGGCATTGAGAAAGCCGTTCAGAAATGGATTCAGAATTTCGGTATCGACTTCAAAGGGATTGTCATCATTCAGAACTGCGCTTCAAACAAGCGTTACCTGATTGGTGAACCCTGCAACCTGGTGCACATCGAGACCATCGAAACCACCTGGGGCGAGGAGATCGACAAGGATAAAGGCCACAAGTTCGGGTTCCTGTGCAAACAAGGTTCCCCGATGGCCTTTTACGAAGGCTTACTGGTAATGGATCCCAATCCTCCAGTAATTTAATTAAGAAGCGTTGTAGCTGTTTTCATAAGTAGGTTAGTTGGAGAGCCTGTCGGAGCAATCTGGCAGGCTTTTTTGTCCTTTAAATACTGCAATTGCAGTAATATTTTCGCACCATGAACAATGAAATTCTTTTTTGGATGAAGGCTGACCAGGATTACCTAACCGGTCTTGCCCTCTTTGAACGCTACACCCACAATACT
>CAIYES010000091.1 GCA_903925275.1 uncultured Bacteroidales bacterium | reverse complement strand
TCTGACCTGCAGAAGGTAAAAGGCATCGGAAAACAACGCGCCTGCCAGATTGCTTCCATGTTTGCGCTCTCCCGCAGAAGAAATGCTGCCGAAGTTGTTGTCAAACCTAAAATTTCCCGAAGCCAGGATGCCTATACCATATTCCATTCCCTGATGGGCGAACTGCCTTATGAAGAATTCTGGATGCTGCTGCTGAACCGGGCAAACAAGATCATGAAAACGGTGAAAGTTTCCGAAGGCGGAATCTCCGGCACCGTGGTTGATCCTAAGAAGATATTCTACATTGCCTTAGAGCACCATGCATCGTCAATTTTAATAGGTCACAATCATCCGTCGGGGCAGGCTACCCCAAGTGAAGCAGATATGAAAATCACCCAAAAACTCAAAGATTCCGGAGCCTTGCTTGAAATATCTGTACTTGATCATATAATTGTTGCCCATGATGCCTATTATTCCTTTGCTGATGAAGGTACTATGTAAAAAAAAAGCTCCGGGAAACCGGAGCCTTTTTTGCTAATAATCTCCTCTCTTACAAAAAAATCAAAAATATTATGGAATTGTAAATATTCGTAATTTTGTTTGAAATGTTCCTGTCTGAGGGACAGTCAAGAGCCACTTTAGGACATTAGCATTTTTATATCCAATTGCACTAGTGTCCAAAATAAATTTTATTAAACCTTTTTATATTATTAATATATAGTTAATTACGAGCAAATACGTCGCGTGTCGATTTGAATTCATTTCGCATCTTTGGAGCCTGTAAGTAAACCAGGCAAATATGAACAACGGCAAATATGTATTCAGTCAACTCGTAGACTTCCTGCCCAAGAGAATTTTTGATATGATTATCAAGCGACATGACGGAGATAAATGGGTGAAGACATTCACCTGCTGGAACCACCTGCTCGTTATGATGTTTGGGCAATTGGCTACTTGTGACAGTCTCAGGGAGGTCGCCTGCATCGTTGACTCTATCAAAAACAAAAGTTACCATCTCGGATTTGGCACTGGAGAGATAAAGCTGAGTAATCTTTCCTACGCCAATGTAAACCGAGACTACAAGATATTCAAGGAGTTTGCCTACCATATGATCAATCTTGCTCAAAGCAAGCGAATTGACAGGCCGTTCGAACTGCATGGGAAGTTCTATGCGTTCGACTCCACCACGATAGACCTTTGCTTGGCCTTGTTCAGGTGGGCATATTTCAGGAAAAACAAGGGCGGCATCAAAGTCCATACGCTGTTTGATGTTGTAACTCAGATACCGACTTACATTCATATTACAGAAGTAAAAGTTCACGATGTCAATGCGATGGATGATATTCCGTACGAGCCGTATGCGTTTTACATCTTTGACAAGGGATATTATGACCTTGCAAGACTGTGGACAATCAACACTATTGGCTCCTACTTTGTCATCCGGCAGAAGTCTCACCTCAAATATGAAATTGTTGATGGTGAAGAACTTCTGGGTGAAGAGGATAATGTCTTGCTTGATCAGACAATACGCCTTGCAGGCTATCAGACCAAAAAGAATTATCCCTCCATGCTGAGGAGGATAGTTTACTATGCTCCGGACCTTAAGAGAACGTTTACTTTTCTGACTAATAACTTTATTATCAAGGCGAAAGACATCGCCATGCTGTATAAGCAACGCTGGCAGGTGGAATTGTTTTTCCGTTGGATAAAGCTTCACCTGAGAATCACATCCTTCTGGGGAAATACAGAGAACGCCGTGAAAATTCAAATTTATATTGCGGTTATCACCTACTGTCTTGTGGCTATTGTCGAGCACGACTGTCAACTGGGGAGGTCGACATTCAACGTGCTTCGTGTTGTAAGCAGAGTTCTGACAGACAAAACGCCAATCAGAGACCTTTTCCTGACCTCCGAGATTATTGATGATATCGGTGAAAAAAACGCTCAACTTAAATTTGCCTTTACAGATTGATTGTAGAAAAATTTTTATTGGACACTAGTGATCCAATTGAATTTTTATCGCTAAATTTGACTAATCCAACAATTTCAATTGCGACTTTAATCAGTTAACTTAAACTTAAAAATCATGAAAACCTTATTTTTATTGTGCTTATTGACTGCGACTACCGTTGCATCGTCACAAACAAGTAACAGTAGCGCCAGAATTAGTGTCTGTTCAGGATCGCCCAATTTTATTTTGAATGAAGATTTGGGAGAACAATGTTCAAAAAGGATTTGGATAGTAGCAGGCCAGAATTTTGCAGATAATGTCGCAAAATCCTTAAGGAAGGAATTAGAGGATGGTGAAAAATTGAATTCATTTGATCTTTCAAAGGATGAGGTAATTGAGACAGACACTTTGCCATATAGTGTTCCTGAGTTTAAGAGGTATATATCACTATCAAATATTGGCGGTCAATTGTTTATTGTTGGGAAAACCATTGGTGATGGTTGTGTATCACAATATACTTTTAGAATTGCAAAATCCCCGAAATTATTGAAAATTCATAAACTTGATGAAACCATCTTACCACAAGGCGCTAAATACACAGTTATCATCTGGCCTTTATTCTGGGGTTATACTACCTGGGTTGTTAACGGAAATAAATCATTTGGGTTTAATTCATCTTTCTTCTGGACAGTTTATAATAATCAAGGCGATTTAGTTTTATCTTCAACTTCTCAAATTAAAATGCAACAATCGCATGATGGTGAAACAGATTCTGCTTATACTATGCTTTGTGATGAAACCGCAAAAGTAGTTGCTCGTTCAATAATAAAGAAATGGAATTTGAAATAATTAAAACATTTTAGTTATGAAAAACATTTTATTTTTAATTAGTTTCTTGTTCATATTTATTTGTATTAATGGACAAACCGAATCTGATCTTAAGCCTAAAATAGATATTTCAAAAATTAAAAATATTGCAGTAATGCCTGTGAGAGGAGAGGTAGAAGATCCTTTATACCTTTGGAATTTTTTCTCCTTAAAAGTCAAAAGCATCATTGACGGGCGAATTAAAGTAATTTCTTCGGAACAAATTATGAATGATACCAGCAATATTAATCTTGGTATCAATAAGGAATTAACCGAAAACATTAATTCTTTCTGGAACTCAAATGAAACGGATGTTAATTTACTTTTAAAAATTGGTGAACAATTAAAATCAGATGCTATTATTTTTTGTAATGTGTTTGATGTGTCATCCGGATTGACCAATGCATCTTATTTCACTAAACAAACGAAGACAAAGGGGAAGTTGAGAATTCAAATTTTGTATTGCAACACCAAAGAGATTATTTGGGATAAGTTAATTGATTTCCGCATAGCTATGTCGATGGACAACACAACCACAGTATTTGAAAGCATGGCTGGATGGGAAACATATTCAGGCACCCCTCCTCCCTTAGTCAATGCGATCATGAAAGGTATTTCTAAAATGCCTGAAGAATTTCCATATAAACAGGTTGCGTTAACCGGGTCAGACAGAATACTGTTTAATACATTTAAAAAAAGAGATTTGAGATTAATGGATAGCACCGTACTTGTACATATGGATCTATTGAATAAACAAGATGAAGATGGTAATACATTACTTCATTATTGTGTAAAATATAAGAGAAAGGATTTTATAGATTTATTTCTGAAACATGGCGCAGATATAAATATTTTAAATAGTGAAGACCTTTCCCCACTTTTTTATGCCATATTTAAAAATAACCATGACATTGAAAACTATTTATTGTTAAAGGGTGCAGATATTAATGTGTTGGATTATTATGGGAATACGGTGTTAATGAAGGCTTGTAAATATGATAAAGACACATTAGTTTCATATTTAATTTCCAAAGGCGCTGATATTAATATCAAGAATGAAGAAGGTGGCAATGCATTAATGTTAGCAGTAAAAAGTGGTGACATTGAAATTGTTGGCATACTTATTTCAAAAGAAATTAATATTAATGAAAAAGATAAACATGGAAATACTGCTTTGCATTTAGCATGTGCAAGAAAGAATAATGGTGATGAGATTTTAAAATTATTATTATTAAAAAAACCCGATTTAAATTTGGTCAACGATATGGGCTTAACACCATTAAAGATTGCAACTCAATTAAATAATACCGTGATATCAAATTTATTAATTAATAGTGGTGCTAAATAATGATTTTACTTATTAACTCAAGTTTCAAAGGTAAAATTATTTGGAAGGTTCTTAAATACTGAGGTATTGGCATTCAAGGAGATGGCATTAATGTTCATAAAAGCCATTTCTAAAGACTAAGGGGTGCTCTATAACCTGATTGTAAATATGAACTTGTTTAATGGCATATTAACAAGAGCCTTTACTGCGTGGACAACGTCCATTTGATTAGCTGACAGAAATCCGTTTCCGCTGGTGTACTAATTCTCTTGGCAATTTGACCTTTTTTTCACTGCCGTTCTGTTTACATGGATTTTTGGTGAGTTTCTCCATATTTGCAATTCCAGCATTGCAAGTTATTTTCATTCTAATCCAGTGACAACCATCTGAATATTTCCCAATACAAAAATAATGATTCCCACCAGTTGGCTGAGTCTCTTTTCCCTCCAGCTTTCCACTGACTTTCCCGATTAATTCAAAGACCGTACATTTCCGATGCATTTTTCTACATGTTTGCATGATCGAGATGAAAAAGAGTGAAATTTCTATGCAAAGGAATAATCTCATTCCGAAAACAGGTAAGTAAAGGATTTTCTCGGCATATCCTCATTTTACTCCGGTATTCCAATTCCTCCTTGACAGCCTCTTCCGATAGCTAAATACACTTGCATAAAATTTAACCCTAAAAAACTCTATCATGAAAACATTTGAAAAAAATTACATCGGAAAAGGCACCCAGGTCGCGAATTTATCAATCGTAAAATTCAGTTTCAAACTGTCAGAAATTGCAAAGCTCTCTCATGTATTCAACGGTGAAGATTACATCACTTTCGAAGTAGCGAAATTGAAAAATACAGACAGTTTCGGCCACGGATACACAGCATATGTAAATAAAATGGTTGAAACGCCGGAACCTCAGGCAAGCCTGGTTGAAGACGCTCCCAAGAAAAGCACACGCAAACCAAAAAGAACGGCAACTCCAAAAACAGAAGCTTCAATTTTTCCTGACAACACAGATTACCACATGCCAGAAAGCTCGGACGAAATCCCATTCTAAACAGCCCAACCAGCAAAAAGAGCCTTGGAAACAAGGCTCTTTTTTTATGTTCATGTGTTCGCTTTTTCTTAGATGGCGCAGGGCAATGAAAAAGCGTAGCAAAAAGAAACCCATTGAAACCGGGCGACTTTTTGAAGTAAAAAGTTGCAAAAAGCCAACGCACTACTACTCAAATTTGATGCGAAGGTAACCTCAT
>CAIYES010000090.1 GCA_903925275.1 uncultured Bacteroidales bacterium | reverse complement strand
TGTCGGTTACGCCTTTATATGATTTCAGAGATTTTCCGGCTTCCTTACGGGTGTATATTTTTATTCCATCCTTTTCTTTGATAAAATTCCAGGATTGCGCAGGCATGGAACATGAAAACACCAGGGTAATAAAAAAAATAAGAATGGAACAAACCCGGGTTTCCAATGACTATTTCAATGAATCAATAAATTTCTGCAGTTCAGCCTGGCTTGACGAGCGAAGAACGTCTTTCACCTTGCTATAGTCAGAGGGGTTCCAGCAATGTTTATAGGCATATTTTGCGAAATTCAGCCGGGATGATTCTCCTGAGAAAATGTAGATCATGTTGATGATCTGAGACGTTGTGAGGCAATTTTTATCGGCCAGGCTCTTAGCCTGCGACAGCTTCGGTCCGTCAAAAGGTGCGTTGGTTATCATTTCCCGGGAAGCAATAAAACCAGGCTCCTCCATGGGGTTAGAGCAGCCTTTCCCGTTTCCGCCCGGTGAAGTGGCTTCAATGGCTGCAGTTTCAGCCGTTTTCTTTTCAGCCTTAGTGACGGCATTATCGGCCGAAACGGCTGTATTCCCCTCGTTATGGACATATTCAGAGCTGGTTTTCTCGAGAACGAGTTTGCCTTTGTCCGATTTTTTTATGACATAAAAAAGGTCGGATCCCGGAGAATTGAAAATGGTTTTGGAGAGCTCCGGGATTGAGCTGTCCTCAAACATGATACGTACTTTAAAGGTCGGGCCTCCCGGCCGGTTTGTTTCAACGCGGCTGGCCGGTTTGTCGTTACGCGGTGAATTACCAACGTAAGCGGTGAATTTTTCTCCTTTTTCGGAGAAGATGACAATAGACGTCTGTGCACTCACTTTCCCGGCAATAACCAAGGCCAGGAGGAGCGATAAAATAATGCGTATGGATTTCATAATCTTTCTGTTTTAGGAAGTGTTTTATCTGTCACAAAAATAATAAAACTTTCTGGCCGTTTTACTAAATTGGCAATAAGATCGGAAACCTCGGACTGAAATATTTTATACATTTACTCATCACAAAAAGCAAAAAACATGAAAAAACTGATATTCTCAATTGTTCTGATGTTTACAGCCATTAATATCGGATTTGCCCAGGCAGATACCGAAGGATGTAAAGACCATGCACTACTTTCACGCATGCCGGGATATTATATTTTAGAATGTACTCAGAATTATAACCAGCTCGATTTTTATGACAGTAAGGGTCAGGAGATAAAGTTAGAAGGAAACCTTACTTACACCTGGTATTTGTTTAATTTGGAATCGGGAAAACCAGAACCAAGTTTTTTTCAGATCATAAAAAATTATGCCAACGCAATTATTAAAATCGGAGGCAGGAAAATTTATGAAGATAATGGATTGGGCTGCTACGCACTGAATAAAAACGGAAAAGATTATAACATCAAAGTATCCTGTACCAACAGCAGTGATATTTTGCTGTATGTTCTTGAAATGGAGGCAATGAAACAGGAAATTACTGCCAATGAAATGCTTGACGCACTCAATAAGGATGGTTTTATATCTCTTAACATTCTTTTTGAAACAGGCAAATCAACTATCAAGTCTGAATCCCTTCCGGTCATCGACCAGGTTTACCAGTTGATGAACCTTGACAAAACACTTAAGATCAGTATCGAAGGCCATACTGATAATGTTGGTGATGCTGCAAGCAATAAAAAACTTTCGACCGACCGGGCTAAATCGGTTATGGATGCACTCACAGCAAAAGGCATTGATAAGACAAGAGTCTCATCCATCGGTTGGGGACAGGAAAAGCCCGTTGCTGATAACCGCACTGAAGAAGGCAGGGCAAAAAACAGGCGGGTGGAAATCATCAAGAAAAATTAGCCCGGGAACCTGCCGGCCCTGTTCTCGGCATTTTTCCTCAGGTTATAATAATAAAAATTAATGTCGAAAATGTGGTAAACCCCCCAGGTCTAGACCACATGAGATTGCATATATGGCTTTGTCGTTCACGCTGCTGCAGATGATAACACCATGCGCAAGATCAATACGGGCATCAGCGAAATT
>CAIYES010000089.1 GCA_903925275.1 uncultured Bacteroidales bacterium | reverse complement strand
GCAGATAATTTCGGATACGAGCATTATTTAAAGGTAAGGACTCGATTTAACAGTGGGGAATTTTCTCCATATGATTTTATTTTTCTTTCGAGGGCTGGTTTTAATGGAATGATGAGATTTGGGAGTAAGGGGAATTGGAATATTCCATTTTGCAAAAAACCCGATAGGTTCGCACAAGCTTATATTACCAAAATAACAAACCAGGTTTCTTCTACATCAAAAATTATACAACCAGAACCAGATTGGGTTTTTTATAATCGTTCATTTGCTGATATTATTCCATTGGCAAAAGAAAATGATTTTATATATTGTGATCCACCTTATTATGGCAGACATGTTGACTATTATAACGGATGGACAGAGAAGGATGAAGAACTTTTATTTAATTTATTAAGCCAGACTAAAGCCAAATTTGTCCTTTCAACATGGCACCATAACGATTGGAGGGAAAATGATATGATAAATAAATTCTGGAAGAGATTTAATATTATCACTAAGGATCATTTTTATCACAATGGAGGCAGCATTGAAAATAGAAGAACTGTAGTTGAAGCTCTCGTTTGTAATTTTGATACAGATAATTTTTCACAGCATAATCACGGTGTAAAAGAAAAAATAGTTGAAAAGCAATTGGAATTCCAACTTGAATTCTAAGAAGCCCAAGCTCTATGTCTTGTAAATCAAATTATCGTAGCCATATTCCCGTTGCCATTCTTCCTGTTTTTGCCCCATCACGGCGGGCCGAGAAAAACATTTCCGGATTGGACAACGTACAAATACGCGCAACCTCGATCTGATTTTCCGGTACACCGGAATTTGTCAATTGAAAGTGATTGGCTTTCCACAAATCCAATAGTCGTTTTTCACTTCTGAAAGGATCTGTGGATTGATAATATTTCGGGGCAAACTGGCTCCAGACCTCCTCACCAACTTCATAGACTAAGGGACTGATTGATGGCCCGATACCTACCCATAGATCGGAAGGATGTGATCCAAAACTGGCAATCATTTGATGGATTGTATTTTGAACTATATTTTGCGTTGTTCCCCGCCAGCCTGCATGGATTGCTGCGATAACCTGATTTACAGGATCATAGACAAGCACAGGTACACAATCAGCAGTTTTAATGGCAACACAGATGTTTATCAGGTTTGTCATTACGGCATCCGTCTCATTGAGGAATTGTCTTTTTTCGGTTTCGTCACGATTAAAAAAATCAGCAGAGATTACTTTGGCAGTTCCGGTATGGGTTTGCTTTGGAAAAATCAGATTCCCAAAATTAATCTCAATTGCCGAACAAAGTTTTTGCCTGTTAGAAATTACATTATTGGGGCGATCCCCGGAATTATAACCCAGATTTAATGAAGCATAAAGATCTGTACTACAACCACCTGTGCGTATCGTTGAAAAATGGCCGATTGTCGGAAACTTGCTCAGATTATCAAATTGCAAAACGGTCAAATCTTTTTTGCGGTGAGAAATCATAACGTCCTATTGGTAATTGAACTAAATTCGCGGCCAAATTACGAACATTTGGCAAATTCAGACTTCCTGATTCCATTAATATAACTACTTGATTATAAAATGGAACAGGAGTTGTACATCGTAAATAAAACTGTCGTAAATTTGGGCAAAAATACAGCCCTATGCAAATGCAATTGCCAATATTCCCGGAAAGTACGAAGCTGATCAACAGCAGTGTTGGTTTTTTCATGAAAGAGGATTTCATTTATTACCTTCACAATGGATCGCCGATTTTTTGCCACCATAAAGACAACACGAACAACTACCGTTACATATTGGGTAACCTTGTTTTGAGCAAGTTGTGCCACCCTTCAGAGATAAGCAAAGCTTTGGGCGTGAGTCAAAGGAATGTTGAGCGATATGCCCAAAAACTCAGGGAGCAAGGGATAGAAAGTTTTTTTAACCAGGTAGACCATAGGGGAGAATGTTATAAAATGACAGATGCCGTCCTGGTCCAGGCACAGGAGCTATTGGATGCGGGAAAATCCCAGTTGAATGCGGCCAGGACCTTGGGGGTAAGCGAAAGTTGCATACGGTACCATCTCAAAAGCGGCAACTTAAAAAAAAACACTGCGCCAAAATCCTGAAGACCTTCATGGCAGTACCCCCGGAGAGAGGAACATTATTGATTTTGAGGCTTCAAGAGTCATCGGGACAGCGGCCACTCGCGTTGAAGAACGGATTGCCGCCAGCCGGGGGGAGTTGGGACAAACACCGATCAGGTTTGAAAGTTGCCAGGGACTGGAACATGCCGGTGTCTTATTGATGTTGCCAGCCCTGATGGCACAAGGGCTGATGGGTTACAAGCAACACTATCGGCAGATTGAAAATATTTATTATGACCTTGACACGACCATCCTGTTTTTGTCCTTCATGTACCTTTGCCGCATCCATAACCCTGAACAGCTAAGGTACATCAGCCCCGGCGAGTTTGGGAAGTTGTTGGGGCTTGACCGCATCCCAGAAGCCAAGTGCTTAAGGGCTAGGATAAAGCAAATCGTGCAGCAAAACAAGTCGGAACAATGGGGTATGTCGCAGGCCAACGAGTGGGTAAGAGCGGAAGGCACAACGATTTATTATATCGACGGACATGCCAAGGTGTATTGTGGCGACCAGGCGAACCTTGGGAAGAAGCATATCTCAAGGTTGAAATTGTGCATGCCCGCCATCATGGAGTTTTGGGTAAACAACCATCATGGGATGCCCTATTTTGTGGTCACCGGCGAAGTAAACGAAAAACTGGGGGAAATGCTTTCAAGCCAGATCATACCAAGGCTAAAGGACCAGGTGGCCCTTGCTGTAAGTGAACAGGACTTGTTGGATGATGCGGAACTGCCCCGTTTCACATTGACATTTGACCGCGAAGGATATAGCCCTAAAGCATTTAAAAGCTACTGGGACCAATACAGGGTTGCCGTGTTGACCTATAACAAGAACGTAAAAGACAAGTGGCCTGAAAATGAATTTGGTCAATACCAGATCGAGGTCGACGGCCATAAAGTCATAATGGAACTGGCCGAACGTGAGATAGAACTGGAAGGCATGAAAATACGCGAGGTGCGGAAAAAATCTGAAGGCCCCCACCAAACCAGCATATTGACCACAAACCGAAAGTTAAGCATAACATGGATAGCCATTTATATGTTCTCCCGCTGGTGCCAGGAGAATTTTTTCAAATACCTTCGGCAAGAATACGATATTGACAAAATTATGTATTATCTTGTAAAACAAATAAATGAAGGGGTAATGGTCGTCAACCCAATATACAGCAAACTAACCCAAACCATCAAAAAAACACGTGAAAAGATAAGCCGCAGACAAGCCCAGCTATTTTTGTTAAATGAGCAAAATGTAAACAGTGCCTTGGAAACTGCCCCGCAATACCTAAAAAAGCAAGCAGAACAAATCGCCCAGATCAACCAATTGAAAGACGAAGAACAAAAATTACTTGAGAAGCGCAAAAATCAGCCCTATAAAATGGAAGTAAAAAACATGCCAGAAGACATAAGGTATACAAAATTGGACACCGAGGGTAAGCTGTTCCAAAACATAGTAAAAATGATATGCTATCGGGCAGAAACAACAGTGGCAACGTTGATCAATGAAGATATTTACAAAAAGCAGGAAGAAAGCCGCTCATTGATAAAAAGCATCATAGTGTCCAGGGGCGATATCGAACCAGATTACCAACAAGAAACATTGACAATAAAAATCTATACCCTATCAAACCCAAGGGACAACCGTGCTTTGGAAAAACTATGTGAACTGCTGACCGACTCTGAAACATTGTATCCCGGTACGAACCTTAGACAAATTTATAAATTGGCGACAAATTAATGTGCGAGAGGTCAGGAAGTCTGAATGTTGACAAGCAAAGCAACTTCAACAACAACATCAAATTGAAACGTTATATGCTCCGTTCGAATGTAAACATCAATATCACAAAAACCACTGAAGCGGTGGTACGTTTGCAGGGATCTTTTGATGATTATTCGGGACCGATCGATGGAGGTGAAGGTTTATTTAAGAAAGTGATGAGGGCTAACCCTGTTCTTTTTCCAGCCTATTATCAACCCGATGTTGCCAATCAATATACACAGCATATTTTGTTTGGAAATTACGATAAGGCACAGTTTGTCAATCCTTATGCTGACATGACCAAAGGGTATAAAGATTATACCACTTCGCAGATGTCGGCACAGTTTGAATTAAAGCAAAAACTTGACTTTATAACAGAAGGCTTATTATTGCGCGCTATGTTCAATACCAACCGTTATTCTTATTTTGACGTGTCCCGCTTTTATAATCCATTCTATTATCAGACCATGATGTACGACAAGGCTTCTGATCAATATACATTGTCATTGCTGAATGAACTGACAGGTACTGAATATCTCGATTACAAGGAAGGGACTAAAGACATCAATTCGACCACCTATTTTGAAACTGCGCTGAACTGGAACCGCACCTTTAATAAAAAACATGCCGTAAGCGCCCTTGCTGTATATACCATGCGCGAACAATTGTACGCCAATGCAGGCGACCTTCAGAAATCGCTGCCATATCGCAATATTGGTCTGGCCGGTCGTGCCACTTATGCCTATGATAGTCGCTATTTCGGGGAATTCAACTTCGGATACAATGGTTCCGAGCGCTTCTCCAAAAAAGAACGGTTTGGGTTTTTTCCATCTGCAGGTTTAGGTTGGTTTGTTTCCAACGAAAAATTCTTCACAGAGGGAATAAAAAAGACGATCAACAAACAG
>CAIYES010000088.1 GCA_903925275.1 uncultured Bacteroidales bacterium | reverse complement strand
TGAAAATATACGCAAGCTAAAGAAGGGTGAAACAGTCGAGCAACCCATCTATTCTTATCTTACCTGCACCCGTGCCACTGAGACCACAACCATCATTCCCCGAAAGGCGATTATCGTCGAAGGAATTCTTTGCTTATGGCCCAAAGAGCTTCGTAAATTAATGGATATCAAGATATTCGTCGACTGCGAGGCAGATGTGCGTCTGTCCAGGGTTATTCAGCGCGATATCATGGAGAGAGGCAGGGATGTTCACACAGTTCTGAAGAGATATGAGGAAACGGTCAGACCGAGTCACCTTCAGTTCATCGAGCCCACTAAGCGATATGCGGATATCATCGTGCCAGAGGGCGGGAGTAACAAGGTGGCCATCGATATTATCACCCAATACATCGAGAAACATCTCAACGACCACGCATAATCCATAAATCCTCCAGCGATTCAGCTCAAAAATAATATTGTTGATAACTAAATAGTTGCGATAGGTTGGGAAAAATAATTTTCCGGCTAATTTTGTACGGTGGGAGATAAAGGGGCGAACCCCAACTGTCTGATTATTAGCAGGTGTTCTCTCATTTCGTTCTTTTTTTTTGCCACAGTGGGTTAACGAGGAACCTGTGGCGTTTTTCATTGATGCAAATATACATGTTATCTATTTGATATCCAAATATTTAACATGTATTTTGCATGATTTTCTCAAGTATTTTGCATGTTTTTATATTGAGAGAACCATGTAAAAAAACACCCGCAGCGGGGAAAGGAAAAATCCTCCTGTCGCGTATCAGAAAAGTCATTGACACCCACTTCCCAGAGCTGAACAATAGCTCCAATATCCTGTCAGACAGCAGAAAGCATAAAGTCTATTCGATGGCCGAGATTGTTTTGGGGTCACTTTTCATGTTCATTTTTAAAGAGACCTCACGCAATGCTTACAACAATGATTGGCGAGAAACCTGCTTCCGAAAAAATTTCCTCAAATATTTTGGTTTTAACCTGCCACATGCTGATTCAATAGATGACGTTTTGCGGGTTTTGCCACCAGAGGAACTCGAAGAGCTAAAAATGCAGCTTGTCGGTGGTCTTATTGAGCAAAAGATGTTCCGCAAGTTCCGGTTTCTGGGCAAGTTCTATTTGGTTGCTGTTGATGCCACAGGAACGGCCACTTTTGATCATAAGCACTGCGATCAATGCCTGACCAAAACCTCGAAAACGGGAGTTGTCACCTATTTCCATTATGTTCTGGAGGCGAAAATTGTAACCACCACAGGGCTGTCAATTTCCCTGGCCTCAGAATTTATCGAAAACGACCCGGATCGTGATTACGAAAAACAGGACTGCGAGCAAAAGGCCTTCAAGCGGTTAGCTAAAAAAATCAAGAAGCACTTCCCCCGGCTTCCTGTATGCATCCTGGCTGATGGCCTTTATCCCAACAATACCGTATTTGATATTTGCGCCAAAAACAATTGGCAATTCATCATTACCCTCAAAGACGGAAACCTGAAATCTTTCCAAACGGAAGTTAGTTTATTGAAAGTAACAGCCAGAAAGCGAAATG
>CAIYES010000087.1 GCA_903925275.1 uncultured Bacteroidales bacterium | reverse complement strand
GTAAATGGAGGACTGTACACTTAGTGACAAGTGACAAGTGACAAGTGACAAGTGACAAATGACAAATAAAAAATGACAAATAAAAAATGACAAATTATAAGTTACGGTATCACCATCTCACCATCTCACCATCTCACCATCTCACCATTTCACTATTTCACTATTTCACTATTTCACTATTTCACTATTTCACTATTTAACATGAGTCGTGTCGTTATAACAGGCATGGGCATCTATTCCGTGATCGGGAAGAATCTCATGGAAGTTCAGGATTCATTGTACCAGGGCCGTTCCGGGATTATTTTTGATCCTGTGAGGAAAGCAATGGGCTTCCGTTCAGCATTGACGGGTATGGTTGAACGCCCGATACTCAAGGGTATTCTCGATCGCAGGATGCGCATCGGCTTGCCGGTTCAGGGAGAATATGCCTACATCTCAACCATGGAAGCTCTTAAACATGCCGGCATTGACCAATCCTATCTGGATAGGAACGAAGTCGGCATCCTTTTCGGAAATGACAGTTCAGCGGTTCCTGTCGTTGAATCAGTTGATATCCTCCGATCGAAAAAAGATACCATGATGATTGGTTCGGGATACATCTTTCAGTCGATGAATTCAACAGTTTCGATGAATCTTTCTGTGATTTTCCGGCTGAAAGGTGTCAACTTCACCATCAGCGGCGCATGTGCCAGTGGTTCCCATGCCATTGGAATCGGTTACCTGCTCATCAAACAGGGATTGCAGGAGATGATCATCTGTGGCGGTGCCCAGGAGATCAACCCCGAATCCACTGCCAGTTTTGATGCACTCAATGCCTTTTCAACCAGAGAATCAGAGCCTTCCAAAGCATCGCGTCCGTTCGACCGCGACCGCGATGGGCTTGTTCCAAGCGGCGGCGCTGCAACTGTGATCATTGAGAGTTATGAATCGGCCATGAAAAGGGGTGCAACGATTTATGGTGAGGTGATCGGTTACGGGTTTTCCTCCAATGGAGACCACATTTCAATGCCCAATGTTGAAGGGCCGGTCCGCGCCATGCAGAAGGCTATCCGCGATGCGGGGATACAATCATCAGAGATCGATTACATCAATGCCCATGCTACTTCGACCCCGTCGGGCGATAGTAACGAAGCCAAATCCATCAACATGGTGTTCGGTGATTTTAAGCCGCTGATAAGCAGCACCAAATCGATGACCGGTCACGAAATGTGGATGGGGGGAGCCAGTGAGGTGATCTACTCGACACTGATGATGAATAACAGTTTTGTTGCCCCTAACATCAACCTTGAAAACCCGGATGCTGATTCGGAAAAGCTTAATATCGCGACGAAAACCACTCCGCATGATATCAAAACATTTCTGTCAAATTCGTTCGGATTTGGCGGAACAAACTCCTCCCTGATAATCCGCGAAGTCAGATAGTAAAGTTTCTACCTATCCTCTTTTCCGCTCCCTGCGGGAAGGGAGGCGGGGAAATAGCCTGTTAAGCCAACAGATAGAACGGTCAAAACTAGTCCCGGAAATGAAAATGTAGCTACATCCGCTATTACAAGCGTGCCAAAGGCCGGCACAGGGGTATGCATCTGATGCAAACACGGGGATATTTGACATGCAATCGCAGCCCTAAAAATGCGCATTTATATTTAGAACCATATTCCTAAGCTAAAATTCATTATTTTTGCACCGGTTAACGATAAACTATGATGCAAAACGATGAGATTATCAGGAAAATCAACCAGCTCCTGATCGACGAAATTGAAATTGATGAAACCCAGATAAACCCCGCTGCCGATCTGAAAAAAGATCTTGGGATCGACAGCCTTGACTTTGTTGATTTGTTTGTGATCGTTGAGAATAATTTTGGATTTAAAATGAAAGCGGAAGAAATGGCTGATGTTAAATCACTTGACGATTTCTATCGCTACATCATTAAACGTATCAACCCAAATTAATCGTACATGTCGTCGTGGGAGGGCAAAACCCGGGGAGGGGTGCTTGGATATAAAATATTTGTCTGGACATTGAAACACCTCGGTCTTTCGTTTGCCTACTTTCTTCTCTCCTTCGTTGTAATCTACTTCGTGCTTACTTCCGGTAAAGCCTTTACTGCAATATTCCATTTTTATCACCGGATGATGGGGTACAGTCGTGTCAAAGCCTTTATCAGTATCTATCGCAATTATTACAAATTCGGGCAGATATTGCTGGATAAAATTGCGATGCTGGCGGGCTTTCAGCAAAAATTTACATTCGATTTTGAAGGCGAGGAGTTCTTGCGCCAGATGCACGACGGCGGATTGCTTGTAAGCGCCCATGTCGGTAATTGGGAGATAGCCGGCCAATTGCTAAACCGGCTTGAAAAACGCATTAACATCATTCTTTTCGATGCTGAGCATCAGCGGATCAAAGGCTATTTAACGGATGTTCTGAGTACACGGAATGTCAATTTTATCGTGATACGTGATGATTTTTCACATCTGCTGGAGATCAAACAGGCGCTGACCAACAAAGAGATCGTTGCCATGCATGGCGACCGCTTCATTGAAGGCAACAAAACCATTACCCTCGATTTCATGGGCAAACCGGCCGCATTCCCCATCGGTCCGGTGAATCTGGCAGCCAAATTCAAGGTTCCGGTTTCGTTTGTTTTTGCGGTCAAGGAGACAAGCAGTCACTATCATTTTTATGCCACACCACTTCAAAGGGTTGCCTTTACCACAAATCTGAAACTGCGCGAAGAAACTTTCCGCGAAGTCATGGAGATATATACCAGAGAATTTGAGAAAATCGTTGTAAAATACCCGCTGCAATGGTTCAACTATTTCGAATTCTGGAAACTTCCTGAAGCCTTGCCACTCATGCCTGAAAGAAATATCTGACCATGCCGGCAAAAAAGCTACTATTCGTTTCAGCCAACCGTTATGCAAACCCCTACCCGGTTTACCCACTGGGGATATCATACCTGTCTACCTATTTGATTCAGCGCCTCCCAGATTACGAGATCAGGATTTTCGACTTCAACCTCAACACACCGGAGTCTTTTAGAGAATACCTGTTAGAATTTCAGCCGGATTATGTCGGCCTCTCCCTGCGGAATATCGATGATGTGAATTTCTACAGTCAGGAGAGTTTCATCAACGGGTACAAGATGATTGTTGACATTGTGCGCGAAACAATCAATGTAACACTGATAATCGGCGGTTCTGCCTTCTCCATCTATCCCCGTGAATTGTTTTCCTTATTTAACCCGGATTACGGAATTCACGGCGAAGGTGAAGAAAGTCTATACAATTTCTTACTCAGCCTCGATGCCGGAACACCTGATTTGAACGTTGATGGCCTTGTTTACCGTAATGGCGATGAAATTCTTGTCAATGTCAGGAAACACTTTATCAAGACACCTGACCTGAATTTTGATTCGGGTCTGCTCGAATTTTACTGGGATAAGGCCGGCATGGTCAATGTACAAACAAAGCGTGGCTGTCCTTATAATTGCATTTATTGTACCTACCCGCTGATAGAAGGGCACAACGTTCGTACGCTCAATCCGGATAAGATCGTTCATACCCTTCGGCAACTGTATGAAATACACAAGATTGATTATGTTTTTTTTACTGACTCGGTGTTCAATAT
>CAIYES010000086.1 GCA_903925275.1 uncultured Bacteroidales bacterium | reverse complement strand
ATAATAACCTAATGTAATGATTATCAAGGCCTTAAGTGCATTTTTTCAGAATACTTATGACCAAGTTATTAACATAATATATTGAATATCAAATAGATGAAAAATTGTCATGTACTAAGCCATGCGAATCGAAAGGAACGCTATTTTACTTTTATGGTTGAGTCAACTCCGAAAAGTAGTTAACTTGAATCTACCCACCCCCAGCCCCTCCCTGCCCGCAGGGAGGGGAGGGCCGCTGGTCAAACAAATTCCTGTATATCATGTTATTATGGATGAGCGCACCTCTCCCCTCCCTTGAAAAGGGAGGGGCCGGGGGTGGGTGGATTGGCTGCGGCCCATTTTCATAGCCTTTTCGGAGTGGGCTTATGGTTTGAATTCAATTTTTAACCGGGATTTGCTGTTCATATTACGATACCTTTTTTATATTTGTATCTTCATCGGAAGATTATGTCGCAAACCAACCTTCATATTCCCAGGCCGGTTCCCGTCATTAAAACCAAGCGCAATACAAATGCAGCGATTTCCAATTCGCAACAGGGGACACCACTTCATGCAGATAAAATCCAACCAAAATCCGATAATCCTTTTGGATGGATGAGCGAAAATCAGAATATAAAAAAACGAATTCAAACAAAACCTTCACAGCCAAGCAGGCAATCCATTATTTATCCGGAATTGGAACAATCGCAGCCGGTTGATCAATGTGAAAAGTTAACCCAAAACATGGGCACTCCTCTTCCCGCCAACACCCGCAGGTTCGTGGAAAGTCGTTTTGGCGCTGATTTCAGTGATGTGAAGATCCATACCGATGCCAATGCTGTTCAGTTGAACAAAACGTTGAATGCACAGGCATTTACACTTGACCATGATATTTATTTCAACAGCGGAAAATTTAACACAGAAACCGATTCCGGAAATCATTTGCTGGCACATGAACTGGCGCATGTTGTTCAGCAAAAGCATGGCGCACATCGAAAAATAATGAGAGCGGTAAGTGATGCGGATGTAGAAACAGAATTTCAAAAATGGGCTGCAGCCAATACTGAAACAATTATAAAAAGCAGCGAAAATTATCCACATCAATTATGGACGTACATTTCAACACTGATACTTGACACCAATACTCATAAACCTGTCGAAAAACCGCCCGCCTCGAAAAAAAGCAAACTGGAAGAATGGAAAAAAAAGTTTGAAAAAGCTGGAATTGTAGTAAACAGGCTGATCGCTTTAAAAGCAAACACTCAAAACAGCAGTGTCAAAACTGGCGCCAGTTCACGGATCACAGGCATTTTAAACCTTATGGCGGAGGCAGGCCTTGTGTCAGATTCCATGACGCTATCCACCGGATTGGATAATGAAGAAAAAAATTATTTGTATAAAACGGTATTGGTTAATCCTTCATCAGCGTCGGCAACGGAACTGGAGACCATTGTTACTTTTTTATGTAAAGGGGTTAAAAATCCGGCAGATGTATCTGTTGTTAAAACGCTTACCAATGGGAGTTCGTCGCCTTTAAAGAAGTTAGATGCCGCACTAACAACAGCAATCCTCAAACCATTAATTCAGAATTACGGAAGTCATACGCTAATTGTTGATGCTATTGCCGAAATACTTATGTTCAACACTAAAATTCGCGCAACCATATCCGACAGCATGATATCCGGGGCGTTGGGAAATGCTGAATTGCTTTTTAAAGTGTTGAAACATGATCTCCTTGTTGAACCCGATTATGGGGGGAAAACATTACAAGCCTTGGTGCCAAAAGGGATGTCGACCGAGGACTATGAAAAGAAAAGAATGAAAGATGATATGCCATGGGCGTATAAGTACAAACAAAAATACTATGTTCAATATCTGATTGAACTGGCTAAGAGTCAGACGATTGATATTCCTACTCCTGCTTCCATGGATTTCGCAGGATTAAAAAAGTGGCTGGAAACAAATACAGAAAAAATCGGGGATGCTGCCTTTAAAAAATATCCTTCAGATAAGAATGCGATTTTCGAAATATATAAAAACATTGCCGATATCTTTTTTTTCCATATTCCGCATACCCGGGATGTTAAACCCAACATGGAGGGGAAAATAAGTCATTTGGCAGCAGGGAAACCTGATAACAAACGGTTTGAAGCGGACTGTGATGTTTTTGCAACCTATGGAATGCGATTTTTTTACAATGCAGGATTTGAACCAATCGGTTATATCGTTTTTATGCCTGCAAAAACAGAAGGTGTCGAACGGGTAGGCCATATGGCTGCACTGATGAAAAAAGATAAACGGTACTATATCCTTAATAATAAAAGCATCCTGGATACTTCCATCAGCGATGGGAAATTAATCGACAAAAAAATGCAAGCGATTAAAAAGTTAAGTAAACTTACTTTTGAAGCTGTATATCGCACCCCCAGACCGGGTTTATTAAAAGTATATTACGCAGATGCCGAACCCAAAGGGAAAATGCCGAAGCTTTTAATGGATCAGGACAGCAGTCTTGAAGACTCTGATTTAGACCCTAATAATCTATAAACCTGATTGATTCATAAATTTTCGCTTTGTGGCTCCCTGTGAGGTTTTTCTGTGGTTCTCAGTGCCAGACAGTATTTTTAAATACGCTGTCAGCACTCTTTTTTT
>CAIYES010000085.1 GCA_903925275.1 uncultured Bacteroidales bacterium | reverse complement strand
CTCTCCAGCAGAGCTCACGTCCTGTTCAGATTTATCATACAAAGTTAAATTATTTAAAAAATAAATCGCCAGCCTCTTGTTTTACAACATAGAAGGGGGCAGGGGGAGAGGTCATAAATATTCGGGTTAACCCATTTTTCTGTTGATCTAATGAGTCACAACATGCCAAATGAATAGGCATAAAATGAAATGCTTGAGCCTGCTCTATTGCTTTACGTATACGATACAGTTATTGATCTTAACCGAGGCTCCCTCTGCCGGGTTGATGATTCGCAGTACAATTTCGTGTTTCCCTTGCGAAAGATCATAATTCCAGTAGATTTCCGGTTTCCGGTCATGAAAATTGGATGGCATTACAGCGGTATCAGCAGGTTTCCCGTCGATTCTTATTTCAATCATGTTAGTGTACGCTTTGAGTGTTTTTTCATTCACCAACGATTCGCCTCTGATAACAATACCGGAACCTTCAAAACTGAGTTTGTAAGAATTGTCATTGGCCGTAAGTGAATGACTGTCCCACTGGGTGCCAATCATTGCAACAGGTTTAATCCCATCAAAATTCTTTTCAAACCTGACAACCTGAGGTACCTGAACGGCAATGATTACCTCTTTCCCATCAATTTTACCCCCATTTCGTTCAATTGTTAAAAGGCAATGCTTCAGCCCAACCTGATAAACCTCATTCAGTGAATAGGGTGTAAACAGCAGCTTTTTATTTTCAATATACTTTACAGGTTCAATAAAATTCGCAGGGATATGGTCATAACCAATCAAAGTGCCCAAGATCCCTCCGGCGTTTGCCGGGTTGCAGTCAGAATCCTGCCCTGTCCGGGTAGCTATGTCGATCGTTTTTGCGAAATCACCATGACCGAAAAGCAGTCCGGTTACGATATAAGCAGCGTTGATTTTGGCATCGATGTTAAATCCTGAAAAAACACCATCCGGACATCCTTTATCTTCTGTCCATTTTTTTTCGATCTCAAACCAGGCAGATTTCCAGTCAAGCGGATCTTTTTTGTAGCAATCGATCACCGTTTGAACACACTGCCGGAAGTCGCTTTCAGGTGGAATGGTTTTCAGCGCTTCAGTAACGACAACCCATACATCATCTGTTATGAATGCCATTGAATACATTGCTCCCACAAAAACACCACCATACCATCCATCTCCATAATTCATAATATGGCCGATTTTATCTGATATAGCCGATGCATAATTGGGCATTCCGGGAGACATTAAGCCGGCAAAATCTGATTCAATTTGATAATCAATGTCATCAGCATGTGGATTATTTTTCCAGAAACCCGACATGGGAGGCTTGATACCATTGAGTATATTGTAGCGTCCAGCCTGGTTGGCGTGCCATAACTGATATCCTGCATGGGCAAAAGCAATTGCAAATGAATCAACAGGTGCATCCAGACCCAGCCGGTCAAAAACACCTACAAAAGTCAAGTCCATATAAATGTCATCGTTATTGTAATATCTGGCAACGATGTTACTATCATACCGGATTGGGAAATAATCCTGTATCAAAGTTGCAAACTTGAACTCCGACGGTCCGCCATAGCACACGCCAATGGTTTGCCCGGCCCAACCGCCTTTGATCTTGTTCAGTAAACGGTCTTTTGATATGGCAACTGTCTTAGGGTAGGTGAACTTCTTTTCAGGACTGTTCATACTCGCCTTTTTCTCCGGTGGGGTTGTGGCTTTCCCGTACGTACCGGAGTTCTGGGCAAGCGTTATCAGGGAACTGCTGAAAATCGTCAGGAAAAGAAGTGTCCTTATCATAGGAAGAGAGCTTGTGGATTATAAATTACTTTGAAATGCGTATCAGGGGTAAAAGAACAACACGGCAATTTCACAAAGGACTGAATGGGCAATATCATAGGTTAGTCTTTGACGAACTTCCCCGTCACAACCGTCTTATCATTTGTCAAACGCACAAAATAAAGGCCACCCGGCAAATTGGTTATATCAAGTTGTGTCCTAGGCCCAGTTATTTGTTGCTTAATGACCTCCATGCCCGTAAAATTTATAATGGTCAATTGACATTCATTTACTGACCATGAGGTTTCAATTGATATTTTAGTTTTTGCAGGATTCGGATAGATAGACAAGCTTGATTCCTGTGGTTCATTTATCCCTGCAAACACAGAATCATATTTCATTACGGTTGCCCCACCAAGAGAATCCCCAAATGCCACATACGGTTGACCATTGGGACTGAATGCAAGACTTGTCCATTCAGCTTCTCCTGCCGAGAATCCTGCTGATCCCAATACAACCCACGTATCACCATTAAACTTCATTGCCGTTGCTTTTGCATCATTTGCCTCATCCTCAAATGCAATATAAGGTTGTCCCGTCAAACTGAAAGCCAGACTTGTATACTCAGGAAATCCTGCCGAAAACCCTGCATTTCCGACATTCATCCAATTGGTTCCATCAAATTTCATGACCGTCGCTTTGAAAGCACTTGAATAATCCGAATAAGCTACAAAAGGTTCACCGGAGGGACTGAAGGCGAGACTTGTATAGGCAACCTCGCCTGCCGAGAAACCCGCTGTACCTACTATGACCCAATTGGCTCCATCATATTTCATTACGGTGGCTTTATGTGAATTCTCTTCATCCTTATACGCCACATATGGCTGACCCGATGGATTGAAGGCGAAACTTGTGTAAAGAGCCTGTCCGGCAGAAAAACCAGCTGTTCCTACATTTGTCCAATTGGTTCCGTCAAATTTCATCACAGTAGCACCGTCATTGACATAATCCGTAAACGCAACATAAGGTTCACCGGATGGACTGAACGCAAGATTCAAATACTGAGGAAATCCTGCAGTAAACCCCGTTGCTCCCACATTTGACCAGATGGTGCCGTTAAATTTCATTACAGTGGCTTTGTAAGAACTCTCATAATCAATATACGCCACATACGGTTCACCAGATGGACTGAAAGCCAGGCTGGTATATGAAACTTCTCCTGAAGAGAAACCAGCATTACCAACATTCACCCAGTCGGTTCCATTATATTTCATAACCGTGACTTTTTGGGAACCACCAACATCTTTATACGCTACATACGGTTCGCCCGACGGGCTGAAGGCAAGGCTGGTATAATAAGCTTCTCCCAATGAAAAATTTGCATTGCCAACATTCATCCACATATACGATAATGGAGATGATTTAAACCAGTTTTGCTGGGCAAATACAACTACCGGAAGAACGAAAACTAAAATGCAGATAAGTCTTTTCATAATGTCATCCATTTAAATAAACAGGGTGGAAAAACCTGAAAAAGTTATGCTGAAATTCAAATTTGTAATCACCCGTATCAATAAGGTTTGCCTTGAATAGCTCTATTTCATTCCGCGAAGGTTTGACCCTGAGGTAGGCTTTGTTAAGGGATTTTCGCGGGGATAATAGTGCCGGTTGCATAAAAACAAAATGATTCTCCTTTCAAAAGTAGGGAAAGAGAGCGTGTTTACCAAAACTATATTTTCGCAGCATGACTTTGCGAATTTTTTTGATGAACAATAATCCGGCGAACCTTGTTATTGCTGCCTTCCTGGCATTATTCTTCAACATGGTGATGCGTGTGGTAATAAGTGGATTCAAACAAAAAATCGTTACCGATTATAGCAGAAACGATGATACAGCACCAGAAAATTGAATTGTACTGGGGGTTTTTATCTGCTGGTGGCACATTTACCGTTTTGTCTTTCCCAAAACGCTTACTTTTGTCCTGTTAATGAAAATAAACCTGCCGGATGAACAGAATAAAACTTACAAAAGATCTTGAATTTTCCCGAATAGTTCATGGACATTGGAGATTAACAGCCTGGAATATGTCAGATCAGGAATTGTTAAAATTGACCGAACAAGCAATAGAATCGGGTGTTACAACCTTTGACCATGCAGATATCTATGGGGATTACCGTTGTGAAAAATTATTCGGCGATGCGATTACCCTGAAGAAAGGCTTGCGAAAAGAGATCGAAATAGTAACCAAGTGTGGGATAAAATTGATTTCAGAAAAGTTTCCCACCCGAAAAATCAAGTATTACGATTACAGTTATGATCATATCGTTTCTTCGGTAAACAACTCTTTAATTAACCTCCAAACCGATTATATTGATTTGCTGCTGCTGCATCGTCCCGCGCCGTTTTTTGATCCGGAAACAGTTGCGCGGGCGTTTTCGGAGTTGAAAAAAACCGGGAAAGTACTGCATTTTGGCGTTTCCAATTTCAACACGATGCAATTTGAAATGCTGAATTCTTATACGGATGAAAAACTTGTAACCAATCAGGTTGAGATTTCTCCGTACTGTCTTGATCAGTTTGATAATGGGAACATAGATTATTTCCTGAAAGAAAAAATAAAACCAATGGCATGGTCTCCATTGGCAGGTGGCCGACTGATGAATCCCCAGGACGAAAAAGGACGAAGGATAGGTCAGGCGCTGTCGGATGTTGCCAAAGAGTTAAATGTCGATTCGTCAGACAAAATCATTTACAGTTGGTTACTGAAACACCCGGCTTTCATTATCCCGATTGTCGGCACCGGCAATATTGCACGCCTTAAAAACGCTGCAGAATCTGAAAACATTGACATGAGCTTAGCGCAGTGGTATAAAATTTATACTGCTTCAATGGGGAAAGATTTACCATAACTTAGCATTTCCCAGCCGTAAAATATTCAGCAAAAGGAGGATAATTATGGGGATGCTGTTTTTATGCGTACGGCCTTGACAATAAACCCCGCCACAATCATCAGAATCAGTCCAATCGAAGTCATACAAATCCCAATGAAGTCAAATCCGGTTTCAAGGATTGCATCTGAAGGATTTTTCGGGTTATAGTGTACCGGGACCATTGAACCCACCGGATAACGCAGGAGAAATTTTTCCGAGGCCTTGTTAGCAGCATTGGCAGATGAACCCGAATAGGAAAATGATTCGTATATACTGATGCGCTTTCCCTTGTATTCCTTTCCCTCGACGATATATGTGTAGGCAATATGCGGTGTTGACTTTGCCGGGCGAAGTTTTGCAGACTGGATTTGGTTTGTGCCTGTATTTATATCTGTGATTTTCCCCTGAATTGTATCGTAAAGACAGGTGTACTTGTATTGGGAGTAGAGGATAAGGATACCGCCCAAAAATACCCCGATTACCACCAGCAAGGCCAGACCACCACAGATCTTCACAATCTGGTCGTCCCTGTTTTTACTGTTGTCTTTTGCTTTCATGCCATGCTAATACAAAAAACCGTATTATAAGTTTATTTTTTTTCTCTGACTACCCAACAACAAAATTCATAGTTTGTTTCTTTGCAATCAGTTGTCTTACTTTCAAAATCGACAAGATTTTTCCCTCTATCACAAGCATCACCGCACCAGTAGGATTTGGCCTGAATGTTTGAAAAACCGTTTTCATTCAGCCATTTGCATTCATATCCCGAATCTTTCATTTTAGAGATCTTCAGCATTTCTTTTATCTCAACTAAATTTGGAAGGCGCCAATCGGAAAAGCCTGCCAACACAAGTTTCTCTGCATACGATTGAGCATCGTCCCAGTACATTATTTCACCTGGAGGTGTTTTCATCCAGATTAAGTTAGCTTTCGTATCGGTTACAGTGCCATTGCCATTATCAGCAAAACGTCCTGCCGGATCATCGTAGGCCTCTATTTCAACCACGCAAACAGCAACCGGGTCGGAATAAATATATCCCACTCCTCCGGCTGAAATTTTTGTTTCCCATTTGTTTAAATCCGAGTTCCATTTTTGTTCGGGTTGTCCGCCGGGAACAGAGTATTGATAGGCTACACGCCAGGTAATGTAAAATTTATTGCCCGGCAAGGCTGATTGTAAAGTTGAACCCATCTGAAACTTAAGGTTTCCACCATCCGGAGACCATTTGAGCCCTGTGGTATTGCGTGTTCCGAGCGTAGGCACATCATAATCCTGGAATACTTCCACACAAGGTGCTGCCCAAAGCGGAATATCTGATTTCTTTTGCGGCCATGGACGTTCTGCTGTAACCTGACTCTTACCACCACTATGAGAACACCAAACAGACCAGACCATGAATTCGGCTGTTTTGTTTTTTATGTTTTGTGGCTTTCCGGTTCTAAGTTTGCTCATTAAACCCTCTACCGTAGTTCCTTGTGGTAAAATGACCCGCAAATCAATGGTTGTTTCTTCGCCTGCCGGAAACATGAAAATGTTGTCTTTGACTTTGAACTGCGTTTCATCAAATTTGTTAAATTCCGGATATCCGTTAAATGATGCAACTATTACACCATAGCCAAATCTCTTTGTATAACCGGGATCAAATGTCTGTGAAAATCCACCTTCGACCATTAAGGTCATGAAAATAAATAAAAAGAATACATTTTTCATTTTTGTTGAGTTAATTCAATATTGATTTTTAAAACTATTATATCAGGGGAGAAGGTTTATCTACGGACAGGGTAAAGTTACAATTATTATCTTTGTTTAAAGAAAAGCTGGTTTTGTTTCTAAATACACGCAAACATTTCCGGAGCTTTGTCGTTGGTCGATGTGGCTTTTCTATTTGACTTATCGTTTTGTCGGATTAATTGAAAAAAATGTTAACGGTTTAAAATATGCGGATAGACATTAATCAAAAGAAAATTGCCATCGGTGATAAATATAAAATATTCATCGACGGAAAACCCACCTACACAGCAGCAAATGAGTTGTTCAGGTTATTATCGGTGATTAATTTATTCAAGAATGGTGATACCCGGGCCCGACTCACGATCAGCAAGCAATGGTTCTTCTGGAAACCGAAATATAATATCAGGCTTCACGATAGCAATATCACAATGGAATTCAGAGCCAATTCCTTCTGGAAGATGCATTATCAATGTCATTGCAGTCCGGACATTTATCAAATTTATGGACATCGGGGAAGAAAATTCTCGGTTTACAGGAATTATACACAGGTAGCCTGGTGGGAGAAAGAAGCTGTCAGCTGGTTTGAAGGGGATAACTACGCCATCATTGCCGACAATAATTGCAACATTGAACTCATCACTGCTTTTTGTCTGATCATTGACAATCATAAAAGTAAACGGCATGGCGACAGTACGGTTTCTTATGACATTGGCAATATTGGTGGACAGGTAAAGGAGTTTGATAAGTATTGGCAACCAAAATAAAATCCGTTGATACTTTTCTGATTTTGACCCCACCCCCTCCCCTCTCCTTGAAGGGGGCAAGGGGAGAGGTCATAAAACATTAAACCAGTATTCAAGGAGTTTCAACCAACCGGTTAGATCAGTAACCAGTGTAGGCAGCGGATTTGATGAAAAATTATTGGAAATGAAAAAACCATGTTTTCTTTGTATTCTTTTGTTGTTTTTGTTTTATGGCGTTTCATTTTCGCAAGCTGAATCACCTGTAAGATTAATATCCGGGAAAACCCCGGGAGGGTTTGAGGAAGAGATAAATGATTTTTTACGGCAGGATTCTGCTTCCTTTCCTCCTGAAAGTGCCTGTCTGTTCACCGGATCTTCGACAATCCGCAAATGGGATGGATTACGAACCGATTTTCACGAAATAACGCTCATTCAACGTGGTTTTGGCGGTTCTACAATGGCAGCGCTCAATTATTACCTGAATTATATTGTTTTGCCCTATAAACCCAGCACAATCGTTGTTTATGAAGGTGACAATGATCTGGTTTCAGGAATTGACCCGGCAACGTTCGTGGCTCAATGTGATACGTTTATTGGAAAAGTCCATCGTGTACTTCCGAAAACCATGATTTATTTTATGTCGATAAAACCATCTTTTGCCAGAAAACAACTTTTATCCCTTCAGCATGAAACGAACAGGCAACTTAAAGGACTTCTGAAGAAAAGACGGAAAACAAAATACATAGACATTACACGATTGATGTACGATAAAGTAGGGAAATTGCGTCAGGATTATTTTGAATCTGATTCACTTCATGTGAATGCTGCATGTTACAAAGCGTGGGCTGGATATATGAAAACAAAAATGGGTATTGTAAAATAAAACGCTCAGACACTGTCATGATTTGCAGGAGTAGCACTTCCCGTTATGAACACAAATCTGGTTGCCACATTTTGGGCATATCCATCGGGTGTTTTCAATCTCCATAAACCGATCTAACCCGGAATCCCTGATTCCATTGAGGTTTTCGATCATACTCATACCGTATTTTGTCCGGTATCGTTTATCCAGCTGTCGAAGTCTGGAACAAGGATATTTTTTACAATCAAAACAAAACCGTGAACCATCCTCTCTTTCAGAACAGTTCTTTATACTGCAAACAAAGCAATGGTTAAGCTTTTGGGGTGATTCAACATTGCAGCCGTCACAGCTGTTCTTTTCACGGAGAAATGCCATACAGATGCCACAATTCATCCCGCAGGGAGCGATCAGGATGGATGGAATGTTGGTCTGTGTGATCATTAGAGATTTTCAATTATTCCCTTGAGGGTTGGAACCCGTAATTGGTTTATCTGTTCATTTAAAGTTTAAAATTAAGAAATTCCAAAATGACAGAATGGGTTCGGAAGAAATATCCTTATAAATCTGCAAGTGATCTGAAATCTGAAATCCGAAATTCCCTTACCCCCCCAGAAATTCCTCTTGATCCGTGATCTGTTCATTTCCCGCCGTTTGATTTGTTAATGAATTCCAGATCTTGACTTTTTTTTTAGAAAATGACATCGGGAAATTTTTGATCCGATGTACCATCACACCGGTCCGGATTTCTATCTGGGAGGTCTTGGCGGGGGCGGAGGAGAAGGTAATTGAATATTAACCCTTGGAGGTTTTGGTGGCGACGGGAATCGTATTACAACTGATGGTGGTTTTGGAGCAGTTGGTTGAATTACTACCGTTCTTTTCTTCTGATTGCCGTGATGGTAGTGATGATGTTTATATTCTTTCTTCATCTCTTTATGTTCATCCTTTGCCTGATGTGGCTTTTGTGCAAATAATGAAGCACCGGCGAATAATAGCATAACAGTGATTGTGAGTGACTTTTTCATGACCTGTTTCTTTTTAACAAAAAGTTGCCTTTAGGAAGTTTTAAATTATCCGACAAAGGTGCAATTCATTATTTTTAAAACTGTTACACAACTTTGGGAATAAGTTACAACATTCACACATTTCACAGGTACCACGTGCTTTTTGCTTAAGAAGTTCTACTATTGTCCAGATGGAAATGATAACAAAAGCTATCTGAAATGTGACTATCCAGAGATTTTTTCGATCACAGGCAGGAATAGGATCAAGAGGAATTTCTGGGGGATTAAGTCTGAGATTGAAATCGATTTGATGAAAAAGAATCTGGAAAAATCACTGCAAACATAGAACCCCATTGGGGTGATATATTTGTAGCAAAAGAAAAGCGAATCATCTCCAGAGCCCCATCGGGGCGAAATGGTTGTTGACCCTGTCGAAGCTTTCCTGTCACACAAAGTACGAAGACATAAGGCAAGCCCCGGGTTGGCTGATGCATTTATTTTTAATCCGCCTTATTGCCCAGTGGTAAGAAAAATTCAATTTTGCCGCATTGAGGGCAAAAGTATAAGTCAAACGATTCTCGATTTACCATTAATTCAAAAATATTTCCACGGGTCCCAACTCTTGTTCCCTCGTGAAACCTGCTGGTGCCTTTAAACACCATAGGCACTTTACATCTTAAACAGTCAATATTCAGGTTACCCGAATAATCGGATGAGCCGCTAGGTTCACTGTTAAATCCTAGTTTTTGCATACAATTCGGGCAAAAGGTGTTGGAAGCGTCAACCTCACTATTGCAATGTGCGCAAACGACAGAAAACTCTGTTTTTGGAACTATTCTGTTTTCCGAAAAACTGTATTGACAATTCCAGCACAAGTCAAAATTATCTTCAATTTCAGACTTGCAGTTCGGACATGTTTTCATATTCAGTGTCAGTTTGATTATTTTCTATACATAAAACGGGATAAATTTCTACATTCTACATGAGTAACAGCGTTGCCTCGAAGTGGCTAACTATCAATAACCGTGGGTGAAACCCTCGGTTTAGCATGGTGAAAAACTACAGCCCCGAAGGGGTTGAATAATTCGATACAAATGATGAGATTTAACCCCTTCGGGGCTGATTTCGTAATCGTTATTACTATCATGGGCCATGCCCATGGTTATTAAGATTTAGCTCTTTCAGAGCCATAGTGAGTATGGCCTGACAATCGTCAATCAATATGCTTAAATCAAAATGTTAAAATTTATCCCGTTCATAGTATACTAGTGAGTACACTCCGAAAACTCTTTTTCACCACAAAAACGGTTTATTCTTTTACGATCTTTCTAACTTCAACTTTGTCATTATTCAGGAGCCGGATGGTATAAACACCCTTTGCAAAACCACTCATGTCCAGTTGCGTTTTGGAGGATACCACCTTCTGTGTTAAAAGTTCCTGTCCGTTGACATTGAATATGGACAAAGTGCTGTTGCCAAAGGATTGCAATGTTTCGACTGTAAGGATATTTCTTACCGGGTTAGGGTAAATTTTCATCCCACCCTGACCATTGCTATATTCATTAACTCCAACCAGTATGGATTGCAGATTGGCCTTTTTTGCGTCGACAACCTCTTTGGTGGTTAAATCCTGAACCCAGGAAACCAGTTCATAATCAGTTAACAAATCGCCACCCCAGGTAGGATTAAATGTGAAGGTTAAAGGAACCGTCACCTGGTTGTCATTTTGTAGGTTGATGGGTGTTCCTGAGGCATTGGGTGCCATGATCCGGCTTACAAATTCAAGATGGGTCTGTCCCTGCCAGTTTACCATGATATGTGATTGAGTCAACGCTAAATGCAATACCAGGTTGCTGTTTGCAAAAGGTGTTTCCCCAAATTTGTCCACAACGACCGACAGGTTATAGATGTTGCCTACCCTGGTCCCGTCGAGGAAGGTGATACCAAATGCAGTCTTTTTTCCATACGCTGTTTGGTACATCGGTAAATACGATGTATACAGGCTAACAGAATGATCGCCACCCACAAGCCGCTTGATCCCATCAAAGATGGCCGTGGGATAACCCGAAATGGCATAATAGTTGTTCCGCGCATCCGACGATGTATAGGCATACAGGTCGCCGTTATGATTTTCTACCACCGCTACCTGCTGGCCGTTTTCAACAAGTTCATCTGCCCCCATGGCAGCTCCCGGACAATACTGACACCATGTACCGGTCCCGACCTCCAGTAAAACGCTTTGTTTACTATGGGTATAGGTATAAATCGTTTTTACAAGGGTATCATTGGAATGCTCCATGTCGGAGGCTAACGAAGTGTATATTTTCATTTTATATATTGCCTCGGATGCGGGGAGTGCGAATGATGTAAAGTTCACGATGGCTGTATCCCATGAAGCCAATGACGGCACGGTCTGATCATCAGTATATAGCTCATCGTTGGCATAATTATATATTTTGCAGGTCACAACAAACCCGGTTTCGGTATTTAATCCGGTGTTTTTTATCGTGGCTGAAGGTATTAGGGGCGTAGTATTCGTTAAATAGATTTCATTATTGATTGACAAAGTGGACAAATCATCGGCAGGGGGAACCACAAGATTTATATCATCCACAAACATATTGTTGCCATACTTGCTGAATCCTCTGAATATAAGGTACTTGATTCCGGTAAGGCTCGCCGGTAGCAGGTAGGTGTGTTTATACCATCCATCCTCAGGGTTGTATCTTGGAATTGTTTCCAACCATGTTGCCCCGGTCAAACTGGCCGTTGAATTATAATAAACACCGAGACTGTCATTATAAATTGGCCAACCCGAATCGCCATATTGCCAGAAACTGAAAACATGGATGGATGAACCGGTAAAGGTCAATGGGGGAGAGACCAGCAGCGCATTCGTTCCGGGCTGATAGTCATAACTATTATATTCAGCCATGCCAGCTCCGCTGTGCGGACTGCAAATGGGTTCCACACCGGCGGTTACCCGTTTCCACAATCCGGAGCCCCCAACCTGGATGTTCTGCCATCCTGCAGGAGGAAAAGTCGTTCCATCAAAACTTTCATTTAAGGTTTGTGCCCATCCTGATAAGATAAATCCCAGTGAAATCAGAACCAAATAGAATTTTTTCATTTTACATGTTTTAAAGTGCTCATGAATAATGCTTTTCCGAATAATTGAATCAAAAACTGAAAGGTTTCTGATAAGTAGTGCAAATTAATCATTTTTTCCCTACCTCATCCACAAAAATCTACGCAATTTGGTCCCGCAATTTTTATTGTGAAGTCCTCTCCGAAAACTATTTTTCACCGCCAAACACAAGAAGCTAAAACAAATATGCCTGAATTAGAATGTCTTTTCAAGGTGATATTCCCTTTTTAAGAAAGCAATTAACCGAACCGAATATTTCCTGTAGTCTTCCAGCACAAAGTGATAGGCACGTAAACTATTTGCTTGCATCTTCATCATGTTCCCAAATTCAATGAATGTGGCTTTGTCTTTGGTAATAAAGTCATATTTATTGGGAACTTTATTAAACTCTTCCTTTGACCTCATCCACTTGCCTTCTTTGTCTTTGATTACGTATCCCATATCGAAGATTCTTGATCCTAACTTAAAATTATCGTACAGGATCTTCATGTAAAACTCCAGCTGGGTGCTTAATTCAGAGATTTTATTATCCAATTGATTTAAGTTGTCAACAACATTCATCTTTCGTATCAACCTCATATTTCCGGCATTCTTAAGCTGGGTGAGGGTATTTCGGTTAAATGACATATAAGCAATGGTTGTTGAGTATCGGAAATACAACTCATATGATTTTTTTATTTCTTCTGAGGATCTTTCACTCTCCAGAAGCAAAATGGCCAGGGTGTCTAAGTTCTTATACCTGTTGGTGTCTTGCTGTACCCTGTCAATTTGCACAAGATCCTCCTGAAGTTCTTTCACCATTGAAATAATGAACTGTTTCTCCCGGTCTCTCTCTATCTTATGCTCTAATTGATACTCAGCTAAGAAACCGCAGAATACAGCAAGGAACAGCATGAAAAATTCAAAGAAATAACCTTTCCATGTTTTTTTTCCATGGCTGTCGGAATGAGCATGTATTTCCATATTTTCGGTGTTTTCAGATTGACTTTTTTCGTTGTCACTTTCCTGTGAAATATTTTCCATAATCTTCCCTGATTGTTCCGGATAACCGGGAACATTCTGCTGCTGCCCGGCGTTACCGGGTAAATTGTTTATCGGTTCATCCATGTTTTGAATATTGCCGTTTTTATTGTTCCCTTGACACTACGACATTTTTTGAGATTTCTTCGGCCGCTTGTTAAATATCATATGCTAAATTATTTATTATTGTGCTGAAATCAAAGAAGAACTTTTATTTGATGCCTGGTGCAAGCTAAAAGTTGCAACCACCCGGGAGCTCTGAAAACATGGAAAGACCGCACATTTTGACCACATCGTATAACTTTTCAGTGTTCACTGCATATTAAAAAAGATAAAGATTGTATCTTTGACAACCCACTAACAAAACCCAAATGCGAGTAGTGTTGATTTTTTTTCTCGCCACACTGCATCTTTATATCTTTTCACAGGAAACTGTTCTTCCTGACCCGGCCGGACCAGCCCCGAAACCTAATGAGCGGAGCCTGACACGCACCGATACCGTTCACGGAAATTTCCTCAAATTGAATCTTGCAAGACTGCTGTTTGTTGATTTTGCTATTTCCTATGAGCGGAAAATATCACAAAAAATATCACTTGAAATGGAATTCGGGTACCAGTACCCGCTTGAGAGCCATGGACATTCAGATATGGGGAATCCGTTTTTCGGGATTACACTATTATTGCCGGGTCAGGGATTTTCGCTGGAAGCCGGCCCGAAAATATACCGGCTTAACCGGAATCATCCGGGATTCTACCTTTTGCCCTGGTTGATCTTTAAAGACATGCGGTGCACAGATGTTTCGTTTACTTCTTCCGTTTACGGAAATAAGGAAAAAAACTATCCATATGGCGATAACCGTTACCAGGTATATGGCGCCATATTCCGTATTGGAACCATGAAGAATTTCGGTGGTTTGATCTTAGATTTTTACACGGGGGTTGGAATCAAAGTCAAGTGCAATCACTATGCTCTGTATGGGTACTGGGATACAGAGAAGGAAGAACTGTTACCATATAACAAGGACGGTTCGCCTGTTTCAACACAGAAAACAACTGCTTACCCGGCCATCAGCCTGGGGCTGAAGATCGGATTTGGATTCGGCAGATAGTTTTGATCCCCTTTCTGGTCAACGTTGAACATAACGCCTCACTTCCAAAAGATTGTTTCTTCCTTGATCTGGTTTCGCCCAATTTGTGCAACAGTAAATTTATTTATACATTTGAGTTGGGAAGCAAATGGCCATCCACCGAAAACCTTTACAATGATTTTGATATGTCTGATAAAAATACATCTAAACTGGTTGATTACCTGGTTGTATTAAACCAGCAGGACAGAAGGTTCACCTCGGAAACCGATACCCGCTGGGGCGGGTTAATCGAGCCTGCTCCGGGCGAAAACCCCGGGAAAACCAGTGAGGGAATGAGGATTGTCCTTTTCGGCAGCTGGGAATTCGGATACCTGGCGCTGGAGACATTAAAGAAATATGAATCCCTGTTCCCGGAGGAGATAAACCTTGTAGGCTTCGTCACCGACGATCCGCTCAATCCGGATGCAAAAATATCCCTGAAAAAGCGAATCTGGGGACTTCTCGACATGCCGCAACGTGTTATCGATGAAACGACAATTATAGATTCTGCGCTCAGCCATGGTATTCCTGTCTATAACGGAGAGATCAAGATCGATTCGTTCCGCAACCTGCTTCAACAATGGAAACCCGATGTCATCTTGGTTTGCGTGTTTGGCCAGTTAATCGACAGCTTCATTGTCGACCTGCCACCCTGTGGCATTTACAATTTTCATCCGTCGGAACTTGCCCACAATTACGGTGCTGGTCCTGCACCCTACGATGACCTGGCGGCTCGCGGGGCAGAAACGACAGTATGGACGGTACACCATGTTTCGGAGCAGATTGATTCGGGCCATATCGTAGGGCAGTCGCCTCCGATTTGCGTCCTCAATGGTGAAGGAAATCTCCCGGGGGATCCTTTTCTGGTATACAATAAAATAGCAGAGGCGCTGAGTCCGATGGTTTATATCATGGCAAGGGAACTACAGCGCAAACACCGGGTAAAGGAGACTGGCACCCTGAATAGCTTTGATTTTTCTGCAGTTTATCCCGAAAATGCCCGGGAAAAGTTGTTGCAGCGTAATAAGTGGAAAAGTCCTGTTAACTTCTTCCTTGAACCTGATTTGTCGCTCTTTTTCTGAAACGATCAGGTCAGCCTGGGTAAAATGTATTTGAAGGTGATGTAAGCACTCACAGCCGCAACAAGGATGGAAAGGAGCGTTCCATAGTAAAGCCCTGTTGATATGTAGAGGTGTCTGATAGAAAGTGCATAAAGAGCGATGGTGATCATGAAAGTTACCAGGAGCGGTTTGGTCATGGCTCTCGCAAAATCAGTGCCCTGCACCTTATTGGTTACCGTAAGCGTTGCGATGAACATTGCCGGGAAACCTGCAAAGATACCACCCAGGAATGGACCTCCGATTTTAGCGATGAATACGGTGAGGGTGATAATCAGCCCGCCGAACAGCGAGCGCAGCATCATGTGGCTTGAAGCGTGATCCGCTTTCCTGCCTGCAATTGCCCTGACTTTCAATTTTTTCTCAAGGATAAATAAAGAAAAAGCCATGACAAGAATATATAACAGGATGTTAAGATAGAAGTTTTCCGGGCGCACCAGGGCGATGACAAATGAGAGAATGAACCAGGCAAGGAGACCAACAGTTAAACCCTTAAAAAAACCCCACCGCGAAGCCCAGGTAAAAAATACCAGAAATAAACCTGTCACACCCATCGCCAGCGGGAAAACAGTGGTCGTCTCGGACGCAAGTTCAGGGGATTGTGTATATCCAATGAAGAAAAATGACAACAATGCCGTTGATGGCAGTCCACCAATAAACCCACCGGTCTTGCTGCCGAAATTCGCGGAAAAATATACAGTCATGTAAATCCACGCACTGCCTGCGGCAAATGTTAGCAATAACTGTAGGAGAAAAAGATCCATGATCATGAATTATTTCAGCACTTAGCGTCTGTTTAACTTTCGTGTTTAGTTATATTTCTGTGTGTAATGCTGTGCCGTAGGCACAAAATCCGGGTAGAAATCGAATGTTCTGAGAACCATCTCGTCCCGTACGGGACGAAATAATGCACCTATCCCTTTTATCCTACCCACATTAAATCCCTAACGGGATTTAAGAACAAATTTAAACAGTCTGTTCTATGTTAAGCAGCGAAACAAAAATAAACATTCTTCTGCCTTCATCAGAAAACAAATTAAAAAGAACTTTATTGAATCCTGTTTGTCGATTGCCAAACCTGCACACTGATTGATTTGTACGCAGGTGTCTGGCAAAGCTCATTGACGTTATTAATGGATGTCAGCATATTCGTTTCGGGGAAGTATGCCGCCACACAACCTCGTTTTATTGGATACGGAATAGCGTAATAACCCTCAATTTTCCGCAGCTTATCGTCGTATTCGCTGGTGATGTCCACCATCTGTTCCGGCGAAATACTCCGTTGAACCATGTCTTCACTATTCATAAAAAGTACCCGCCGTTCGTTGCTGATTCCACGATAACGGTCATTAAGCCCGAAAATGGAGGTATTGAACTGATCGTGACTACGGATTGTCATCAGAAACAGTTCACCTTCTTTCGGAACATCCATTACAAGCGGATAATTGCTGAATTGGGCCTTTGCATCGCTGGTTAGAAAGACACGGCTCTTTAAAGGATTTTCAAGATGAAATCCTTGCTCCAAACCGGATTTTTCATCCATTTCTTTCAAAGCCGGGACAATCTGGGAAATTGTTGACCGTATGTATTGATAATCATTTTCAAAATGTTGCCATTCGATTCCATGTTGTTCCCCCAATGTAGCCCTTGCCATTCCTGTAACAATCGAAATTTCGCTTTTCGTGTTTGGAGAAGGCGGCGCAAGGCAACCTCGCGAAAAACCAATCTTACCCATGGCGTCTTCAATGGAAACAGCCTGCTTTGCACCGCCCTGGATTTCATCTTCCAGCCTGGACAAACAAGGAAGGATCAACGCTTTCTTTCCGGTAACAAGATGGCTTCTGTTCAGTTTTGTAGAAATCATGACCGTAAACCTGCAATTTCGCAATGCATGTTCAACAAAAAGGGTGTCGGGAAGCGCTGATGCAAGGTTTCCTCCAAGAGAGATTAATACTTTTGACCTGCCGGAAGCCATTGATTTAATAGCAGGAATTGCACTCATTCCAGGAACACGGGGTACTTTGAAAGAGAATCTTTTTTCCAGTGCTTCGAGAAAAGCGACCGGCATATTTTCTCCGGCTCCAGCGGTTCGTATCCCCTGAACATTGCTATGCCCGCGTACCGGGCAAAGCCCGGCTCCGGATCTTCCGATATTCCCTCTCAGCAGCATCAGGTTGATAATTTCCCTGATCGTTTCTATTGAATTCCGATGGTGGGTTATCCCCAAACACCAGCCGGCAATTACATTTTTGGCCTTCATATAGATTTCTGCTGCCTCAACGATCTGACTCTTCTCTATCCCGCTGGCTGAAATGAGTTTCTCCCATGGGGTATTTTTAACAGTCTGCTTATACAATTCAAACCCACTGGTATATTCCCTGATAAAACCGGAATCAAGTATTCCCCCTTCCCGCTCTTCAGCTTCAAGGGTAGCTTTCACCATCCCACGGATCAGCGCCATATCGCCATTTATCCCTGGTTGAATGTACAAATGCGAAAGAGCGGTTTGTTTGCCAAAATAAGACAAGGGTTCCTGAGGATCAGCAAAGCCCATCAAACTTGCCTCCGGCATGGGGTTCACCGCAACGATTTTACATCCATTCCTGACTGCCGCCTGCAAAGCACTCAACATCCGGGGATGGTTGGATCCGGGATTATGTCCGAAAACAAAGATGGCATTTGCTTTTGGAAAATCATCCAGCGTGACACTGCTTTTCCCAAAGCCTAAGCCCATGGTGAGCGCTTTTCCCGAAGGCTCATGACACAAATTGGCGCTGTTGGGAAGGTTGTTGGTTCCGAAAGCCCGGGCAAACAGTTGATATAGGAATGCTGCTTCGTTTGATGTTCTTCCGGAAGAATAAAAAACAGCCTCATCGGGATGGTCAAGTGATGTCAATTCACCGGCAATAAGCTGAAAAGCCTCATCCCAGCTAACGGGTCGGTAGTGGGTGGAATTTTCATCCAGCATCATCGGATCGGTCAGGCGTCCCTGTTGCTCCAACCAATATTCAGGCGTAAGCAGAAGGTCCTGTACCGGCCATTTCCTGAAAAAATCTGCAGTAACCAACCTCGTGGTTGCTGCCGAACTGATATTTTTAGCACCATTTTCACAGAATTCGAAATGCGATCTGCTTTTATCAGGATTAGGCCAGGCACATCCCGGACACTCAAAGCCTTTAAACTGATTAAAGTTCCAGATGAGCTTGCGGCTCCGGTTAATCCCTGCTTCTTTTTGAAGAAAGCTCAGCGATGTCAGAACAGCATCAATTCCGCCGGCAAATGTTTTTGGCTGATCGTGTTTCAATCCTATTAAGTTCGCAATTTCCTTTTCCAGGTCAGCCAGTTCGAGGTAATTAACCGAACGAATAATTTCCCTGCCAAGCGATTCCATACCGGCCAACCAGGTGATTCGCTCTTTAAAACGATTTGTTTCCTCCGGTTTTAATATGTATTTGGTCAATCCCCCCGCCTCAATCAGGCAAACAAGCGGGGGCATCTGAAAATCAGGGATCTCATCCGTAAGAATTGTATCCCTGATTTTTTTATGAATAGCCACGACCTGAGGCAGGTTTGGTGAAAAAGTTGTTCGTGTGCCTTTGCTATCAAAAACAGATTGCTTTTTTGGAATCAATATCCCTTGTTTCTGTAAGGAATCCCAAACCAATTGACTTAATGTTGAACCGTGAGCAGCAACAATGGCAACCGCCTGATTTATGGGTACCGATCCTTCAAAAATCTGTAAACACCGCAATGCTTCTTCTAAAGCAAGGTTTTCGATATCCGGTGTTTTAATTACCTCCAGCTGCTCCCAGTCGTCGTTAATCAGGTTGTTGAACGATGCATCAAAAAGAAACGCACCGGCCAGGGTAAGGTGCAATACCTGTTCCGGCATCGGGAATAACCGACCGGAAACAGGATCAACTGCTAATAGGAAAAGCTGCTCAGAATATGATAGCATATTACACAGTTTTGTTTTTCTTTTTCTTTGGGATCTCAAGAGAGAACTGCACGGCCATCTGAAAGAATTCCGGACAGCATGCGCTGGAGTCGACCGAGCGCTTCTGTCAAGGTTGAACGTGGACAGGCAATGTTCATCCGCATAAATCCTTCTCCACCCGGGCCAAAGTCCGTTCCCGGATTAAAGCCTAATCCTGCCTCATAAACAAGTTTGTTTTTAAGTGTTTCATCATCAAGTTTGAAATTCCGGAAATCAAGCCATATCATATAGGTCGCTTCCGGCCGGAACATATGTAAAGCAGGGATGTTTTTCCTGATAAATGATTCGGTAAACTCAAGGTTATCATTCAGATAATCTATAAGCTGCAGCCTCCAGGGTTCTCCATGCAAATAGGCCGCGGTGGAGGCGACGCTGCCGAATAGATTTCCCATGCCCAGATGCATTTTTTCGATCAATTGTGAAAATGATGCACGCAATCCGGGGTTCAAAATGATAACGGATGAAGTAGCAAGTCCGGCCAGGTTGAATGTTTTACTGGGTGCATGGGCGGTGATGGTGATTTCAGCCGCTTCAGACGATAAATTGGCGAAGACCAGGTGCCGGAACCCGGGCATGACAAGATCGGCATGAATTTCATCAGAAAAAACCAGCACATGGTGTTTCAGACAGATTTGAGCAATCGTTTCAAGTTCTCTCCTATCCCAGCAACGGCCTACCGGATTGTGCGGATTGCAAAGGATCAGCATCGCTGCATCCTTCGCCTGTTCTTCAAGCAGGCTGAAATCAATACGGTATGTTCCTTCTTTTTGGATCAACTGATTGTTAGAAACTATTCTGCCGTTATCCTGCACTGCACCACTGATCGGGGGATAAACCGGAGATTGAATGATAATTTTATCTCCTGGGGCAGTAAGCGCCAACACTGCAAAACTGAGTGCAGGAACTACTCCCGGACTGAATACAATATCATCTCTGTGGATTGTCCAGCCGTGGTGTGATTTCATCCACTCCACGACAGGCTGATAATAATCCTTATTCCTGAAGGTGTAGCCATATACAGGATGGGCGGCACGATGAATGACTGCATCACGGATGAAATCAGGGGTTTCGAAATCCATATCGGCAACCCACATCGGAATAACATCTCCCTTTCCAAAAACGGTTTGCCGTAAATCATACTTTACACAGGAAGTATTTGTCCGGTCAATAAATTTGTCAAAATTATATTTCATCCATGTTTTGTTATGACAGGCCTGTCAGGATTCAGTTGCTGACATATCAACTCCAACGTTCCAAGGATCCATCCACTGATTTACAGGATTTCTGCTGTGCTCTTCAACCCTGCCTTCGCATAATCAATCTCCTTTTGCATATTGGCAAATCCTTCCGGGAAAACCCCGGGTACATGAAAGCGCAGTTTGTCCGGTAAGCGAAGTTAAAAAAATTATTGACCCTGACGGATATGAAAAAAGTTACCTGAATGATGTTGTCGATTATGATCAGAAGTCAGGTTTGACGCCGGAAATGAAAAAATCACTGAATGGAAAAGTGACAAAGCTGTCGTCATCCCTCTTAAAAATCCGTCCAAAGGAAGGGGGTTTGGTCTCTGGAATATTTTTATATCTTTACCTTTCCTTTGAATTAATCAACTATCACGGTAATGAAAACCGCTATCGCTTTTTTCTTTTCATGCCTGTTAATTCCATGTATTTGTTTTTCCCAAAATCACATGATGATCAGCCAGGAATTATGGCTTGAGAACCAGCCTGTGATCTTCCTGGGGTTGCTGCTGATACTCATCAGTATTGTATTCCTTTTGGTATTTCTCTCAAAGAGGAAATCATCGGAATTGCACCTTCTTTTCCTGGCAATTTTTATCCTGGGATACGGACTTCGCGTAATTTCCCAAAACGAACTGGTATGGATGTCGTCGAATGTTCCAAAATCTTTTTTGGCATATATCTCTGCGACCGCCACCAACATATTACCGGTTTTCTTCATTCTTTTCCTGAAATCTTTCAGCGGCTGGGGATGGAAACGATCAATCTACTGGCTTCTGCTGCCTCATCTATGCTTCCTTCCTGCGCAGCAGCCGGACAGAAAGGGAATACCTGGCCATTATGCATGATCTTGAAACTGCACGCCAGATCCAGCGTGCCATTCTCCCTCAAAGTTTGCCGGTATCGTCCTCGTTCAGCATCTTCCCTTCCTATGTTCCGATGACCTTGCTCGGAGGCGATTTTTATGCCATTCACGTGGTGGATGACAAACATGTAGGGGTTCTGGTGGCAGACATTTCCGGTCATGGTATTTCTGCAGCGTTGCTGGCCTCCATGATCAAAGTGGCATTTAACGCCCATGTTGCCCTCGCCGATCATCCGTCTGCACTGCTTGAATCGATGAACAAGGCGCTAACGGGACAACTGAACAATGAATTTATTACTGCAGCATATCTGTGGTTCGATTTCCGGGATATGATCTGCCTTCACGCTTCGGCAGGACATCCTTCGCCAATGTTACTTCGCGGGTCAAAAGCGGAGGACCTGCCGGTAACCATCAAAAGCATCCCCATCGGTATATTACCTGACATTAAATATGGCGAGTCGACTGTGAAACTATTACCGGGCGACCGCATCGTGCTCTATACCGACGGGTTGGTAGAGGTGTTTAATCCCCGGGGGGAATTATTCGGTAAAAGCAGGCTATTGTCAAAGCTGGAAGAACTCAGGAATTTACAGGGTGAAAAGATTTCGGATCACCTCATTCAAACCGTCGATGCATGGTCGGGAAAGAGAAAGAATATCAGCCTTAATGATGATGTAACAGTGATCGTCATCGATGTAAGTCGCCCATGATTGGACAAGTCGGTGGAAAAAACATTTAACAAACAATGACCTTGATAAAAAACAATCCCTTGGTCTTTCATCCTCTTTGTAATGGCTGTATTGCCATCGGACATAAACCCGGTGGGAAGATCTCCTATGACCAGTTAAAAGAGAATGGAATTACGACCGTTATTACCCTTTTACATCAACATGAGGGTGCCCTGATTGTTCAAAATAAATTAAGTAAATTAGGAATTGAGTGGATCTGGTTTCCATTTTCCGCTTCAAAACCACCACAGGGAGATGAATTGAATAAAGTCATTCATTTATATGTTCGATTGAAGGAAAAGCTTGAGAACGCAGGTATTCTATATATTCATTGTGCGGCAGGAATACACAGGACAGGCATGATCACTTATGGATTGTTGCGGTTTTTAGGGCACGATGTAATAACCTCACATCAGATTTTATTAAAATTACGCCAGGTTGCTTCCGAGCAGGCCGGTGAGGAGCGGTTAAAGTGGGGTGATTTATTTTATAACCGCTGATGTGAAAATATCATACATGGTAAGGTGTAATGATAGACTTGTTATCGACGGGATAAAGCATCTTGTACTACAACATGCCGGCAGATACTCAGATAAGAATTTCAGTGTATGAAACTTCACCGAACAGGCTATCTATTTCTGCTTTCAGGTCTTGTGCTGATAATAATATCGGCGGTTGTATTGATTAAATCGTTCCATAAGGAGAAGGATTATCCCGATGATCCCATCGTTTCACAGGAATTTCGCGACCCGTGGATCGATTATCTGCTGGATAGCACCTATAAAATTGTAGCGGATTCACAGATGACCATTTACAAGGTGAAAACAGGTGAAAAGATCAGTACCTTACCAATGCCTTGGGGGGAAATACGATCAATGACCATGCATCCTTCCGGGAGTCATTTGTTAGTACTGGGGGAATACACTTTGCAGATTTATGACTTGAAAAAAGACGACATATCAAATGAAGATACGACAACAACATGGTCATCGGACGCATCCGAAATGGATGTTTATGATATGGGTGCCATTGACTTCAGCGATGATGGGAAGTATCTCCTGCTGATTGACTATAAGGAAACTCATGTAACAATAATTCAATGGCCTGAATTAAAAGAACTTGCGACGGAATATCTGGGTGGTTACCGGAGCAGTTTCCGCTGGGAAAACAAGAAAGGGAGGTTGATATTCTATTACGAGGTTTACCGGGGGAGTAAGGCATACTACCGAACCACGTTTCCTGCTGATCCGAAAGCCGATTCTCTCTGCTTTTCAAAACCGGTTTTGATTGATTCCCTCCCACAGGATTTTTCGAAAGGAAACTAAGCGTTAATTCTAAGAAAAACACCAGATAATTGTAAAATATTTTGCTCACACTGTCATCAAAGGCCGACAGTGTATTCTTCTTCATCCGTTATTCCTTTCCACTGGTCCGTTCTGAAGGGACTTGCCGGGTACCCATCTTTGTTATAGAGATTATCTTCACATGCATTGTCGGTCCACCCGTATCTTACGGCCACAGGGTCAATAATTAAATCACTGTATACTACTACCTCATCTCCTTCGATGAATGCTTTGGCAAAATGGAATATGCTGTCAGCACCGGCTATCTTAAAACCTTTGAGGTACCCGTATTTGTCTTTTGCCATCAAACCGCTGCCAGTATTGTAAAAGGATAAGATTATTCTGTTCCCTTTCACCTTCATCGATTTATAAAGGGGGCTGCAGCATACGATATTTTTCCCGTAGACATTCTTTAGTGCTACAGCCGCAAGACGTTTACCAACATCCTGCTTGTTTGTCGGGTGAATATCGGCTGAATCTCCGATATCGGTAGTCACGGCCATACCGGTATTTGGCATCGATAAGGTCATAACCTGTGCTTCCCTGAGTTCAGCCCAGGTACTTCCGTTTTTGCTGTTGCCATTGTCTTCATTATAACTTGTCAGCTGCACAAAATAAAAAGGAAAATCCCCGGTTGCCCAGTGATTACGCCAGTCTCTGATCAGCATCGGAAATGCCTTGCGGTATTGAAAGGCCCTATCAGCGTTGGATTCACCCTGGTACCAGATGGCTCCCTGTATCGCATAGGAAATGACCGGATTTATCATGCCATTGTACAACAAACAAGGGAAATCATTCGGCTCAACACCCTGAATTTTCATTGACATTGAATCCACTTTGAACGACCACTCCCCGGCAAGTGAAATCTGTTTCCGGTTTACGATGATTTTCATGTCGTCAGAATTTCCATAGATTCCGCCACCGCCGCCGCTATCTTCCACCCTGATTGCCACTACATTTTTCCCCTTTTTTAGAACATTTTCAGGCACCCCGTAGATCCTTATTTTGTTCCATACAAAAGTAGACCCGACCAGAACCCCATTGACATAAGTCCGGTCATTATCGTCGATCATCGCAACGTTAATTTTAGCAGGTTTACCCTCTTCCTCCCTGCCAAGGGTAAAATTTTTCCGGAACCAGACTGAGCCGTCGAGGTATTTCAACCCTTTTACCTGATTTTCCCACTGACCCGGCAATTTCATATGTGGCCAGTGGCTGTCATTGTAATCTGCTTTCATCCATTGATCAACATCATTGAAGTTATTGACGCTTCCCTGCAATGATTCGATCCTTTTCGTCATTTGGGCTAAATACTTCTCCGATGCCCTTTTCTTTGTTTGAAGCAATGAATCCTGGTTAAAGGAAGATATCGCCGCAATGATATCTTTAAAATCATCGCTGCGCTCCAGTGTGTTTTTGCTGGTCCAGGTTTCAACCACCGTACCGCCCCATGTTGCATTGATCAGTCCAATAGGTATTTTGATTTCATTGAAGATATTCCTGGCGAAAAAATACCCGACGGCAGTAAAATCACCAACGGTTTCAGGACTACAAACATCCCATTGGCCTTCTGTCAACTCATCTTCAGGAAAAGCGCTGATATGTTTGGGAACAGTAAAATGCCGGATCTGCGGGTAGTTGGCTTCCGCTATTTCGGTCTCTGCATCCGCAACAGATTTTACCATGAATTCCATGTTAGACTGCCCGCTGCAGATCCACACCTCTCCTACCATTACATCACGGAAAGTAAGTTTGTTCCCGGCATTGATGATTAATTGAAAAGGACCGCCTTCCTTTTCGGGATCCAGACGCACCATCCATTTCCCGCTGCTGTCAGCCTTTCCTGATTTTGCTTGCTTGTTGAATTCCACGATGACATTTTCATTTGGATCCGCCCAACCCCACACAGGAATAGGTTTGTTGCGCTGCAACACCATGTGATCACTAAAGATTCTGGACACCCTCACGTTTCCAAAGCTGAAAAAGAAGGTAAAAAAGCACAGTGAAACAAAAACACATCTCTTCATCATGTTATATGTTTTATGGTCGTTTGAAATTATATATGATCACCCGGTTTTTGCTGAACCAGGTTTGACCTGCATGCGGCATATGTTTAGACACTTTTAACATTAGGTGGAAAAACGCTCAAATTTACCTACTTTCGCCGGAACTGAAAAAAACCGGATCATCTGACCCCCTTCCACCGGTTTTTGTTGACCCCTGTAACTTATTGACCTCTACAAACTGACATGACCAGGCTGTTCCAGATATGGCAGGTCAGCTGCTATGTTTTATCCATCTAGTCTAAAAACAAGTTCCTATACTGTAATGGCGTATAATCAGTGATTGATTTAAATGTTTTGTTAAAATAGGAGTTGTTTCCAAAGCCACATTCAAAGCAAATTTCATTCACCGATTTTTCAGAGTTTCTAAGTAATTGACAGGCTTGATTGATTCTGAATTCTGTAACTATTTTCACCAGTGTTTTCCGGGTTACATTCTTAAAATAACGACAAAAAGCAGTAGGAGTCAGATTCGCAATTTTTGCAACTGTTTTAAGGCTGACCTCCTGCTGATAATTCTCGATCAGGTAACTAAAAACCTTTTGAAAACGATCAGTTTCAGATGGAGATGCTGTAAGCCCTGCAAAATGATGATCGATGAGTTCAGTTTCTTCGGAATCAGCAATAAGCGCAAGTATTTCCAGGAATTGCAAAAGCCTGTATAATCCATCTGAGGCAGGACATTGCTTTATTTTGGAGATTATTTTTTCCTTCGTATTTCCTGTAATTAATATTCCGGCAATGGCCTTTTCAAACAGACTTTTAATTTTGATTAACTCAGGAAGTTCTAAAAACGCCGCTCCCGCAAAATTTGGGTGAAACTGAATAACGATAGCCTGGGCATTGTCTGGTATCGCTTCGTTCGTACTGTGCCAGCAATGTGGAACATTAGCTCCCACTAAAACCAAGTCGTCGGGTTTATAATCTGAAACGTTACCACCCACATAACGCTTCCCTGAACCTTTTCGAATCCAGGTGAGCTCTAATTCCGGATGAAAATGATAAGGTCCATCGAAAGAGGTCATATTTATATCGATGATCGATATAGAGTTTTCAATCCCTGTAGTAAGTTGTTCGAAAAATGCTTTCATTGTGTCTTCATTATCGTAAACATCTACATTCATTCATTGATGATGGTAATATTACACAAATTCTTGTTAATTCAGACAAATAAGAACTTCTGAAAATTGAGAAAATTTGTCATGTAAAAATAGATTTAGACAGATGAAGTCTTCTCTTTTGGTTTTTTTTATCGCTTTTGCAACAATAGTAAGTGCGCAAAACAATATTCAATACGTCAATGTTTTTATCGGTACTGACGGAACCGGGCATACATTTCCAGGTCCGTCGATGCCTTTTGGGATGGTCCAACCGGGACCGGATAACCGGGATCAAGGTTGGAATCACACCAGCGGATACCAGTATCAGGACAGCATTATTCTGGGTTTCTCACAAACCCGCTTTAGTGGAACCGGTATTAACGAAATGGGCGATGTGCTGCTGCTTCCATTTGTCAATAATCCGAATGAAATTCTGAAAAACAGATATTTTAAAGATTCCGAAAAAGCCAGTGTTGGTTATTATTCCCTGGTGAAAAAAGATGGGGTAAAAGTTGAACTGACCTGTTCTGAACGAGTGGCTTTTCATCGTTATACGTTCCCTGCCGGGGAAGCCAAAGTATTGGCCAATTTTCAACATGGTCTCCGTTTTCTGACAGACAGCCTGGTATTAGAATCACAAGTGAACATTGAAGATCATCAAACCATTTCAGGCTATTGTCATACAAAAAACTGGGTGGAACGGAAGTATTTCTTTGTGATCAAATTTGATAAACCATTTATAAAATCAGAACAACTGGTAAAGGGTCCGAAAGAAAATGCCCCGAAATATATCCTGACTTTTAACCTTGGCAAAAATAAAACACTGCTGGCAAAAATTGCTTTATCCACCGTGGATGTGGCCGGGGCAAAACTCAACATGCGAACCGAAATACCACACTGGGATTTCGAAAAGATAAAACTAAACGCCGAAAATACCTGGAACCAATACCTTAGCAGGATAGAAATTGAGGCCGAAACCAAGCAAAAAGAAATCTTCTATACTTCTCTTTATCACTTTTTTTTGCAACCCTCGAATATAGCCGATGTCGACGGGAAATACCGTGGTGCTGATGATAAAATTGCGCAGGCACCGAATAAAGAATATTATTCCACGCTTTCCATCTGGGATATATACCGTGGTGCTTTCCCGCTGCTGCAAATTATTGCTCCTGAAAAAATTAATGGCATCGTCAATACCTTGCTCCTTCATTATAAAGTTGCCGGGTTTCTTCCAATCTGGACGGCCTGGGGACAGGATAACTATTGCATGATCGGCAACCATGCAATTCCAATGATACTTTCGGCTTACAACAAAGGTTTCACGGGATTTGATAAAACCGAAGCGTTGAAAGCAATGATTGAAACTTCAACTAAACGTCACATCAATTCGGATTGGGAATTGTACAATAAATATGGTTATTACCCTTTTAATAAACTGGATAACGAAGCCGTTTCCCGGACTCTCGAAAGCAGTTACGATGATTGGTGCGTGGCCAAAATGGCCGAAAAATTGGGAGATACTGCTTTGGCAAAAACCTTTTATAAACGGGCTGATTACTACAAAAACCTGTATGATCCTGATACAAAAATGTTTCGGGGTAAAGATACCTATGGCAACTGGCGGACACCTTTTGATCCCTTGACAGCTACTTCACCAATGAATAATCCAGGTGATTATACCGAAGCCAATGCCTGGCAGTATTTCTGGACTCCTGCCCAGTTCGACATCGATGGCATGAAAAAACTTTTAGGCGGGGATCAAGCATTTACAAAGCAGCTGAACGATTTCTTCACCATCGAAGAGCGGAATGCCAACAAATTTCTTGGCCAGGAAGCCATGATCGGGCAATATGCACATGGAAATGAACCCAGCCATCATATTGTTTATTTGTATGCGTATTCCATTACGCCCAAAGTCGGCCAGAAATACATCCACCAAATTATCAGCGAGTTCCACAACAATACACCCAACGGAATGATTGGCAACGACGACTGCGGGCAAATGTCAGCATGGTATATTCTGTCATGCATGGGATTTTATCCGGTGAATCCGGCCGGAAATGAGTTTGTTTTAGGGTCTCCACAATTAATAAAAGCTACGCTTCACTTGTCAAAAGGGAAGCAATTTGTAATTGAAAGCAAGAATTTTTCAGAAACGTCATTTTATAACGATATCCGAATTTTAAACGGAATTCAAATCAAAAAACCATTCATTTCCTATAAAGAGATTATGGATGGAGGATGTCTGAAATTTCTAATGACTGAAAACTAATTTGCAATAAAATAATAGTGAGAGCATCATCTAATTTCTTGAAGCCCTTGATTAGAGCAATTCACTTCGTGGTTTCAGTAAAATATTGACATTTAATAAAAATGTAAATTATCATGGAGAAAAAACCAACTCAGAATAAACTTCTGGTTGCCGTAATTGCGACTATAGCTGCAACCGGCGGATTGCTTTTCGGTTTTGATACCGGAGTAATATCTGGTGCTATTCCATATTTTCAAAAAAGCTTTGCCCTGGACAACGACTGGGTAGAATTAATTACCACCGCTGGTCTTGCTGGTGCCGTGTTTGGTGCAATATCTTCGGGACGGATTGCTGACATCGTTGGTCGGAAAAAAGTGATTATTGCAGCAGCACTCATTTTTATCCTAGGAGCATTTTGGTCAGGTTCTGCTCCCAGTTCAGGTAATTTAATGGCTGCCCGGTTCTTTTTGGGTATAGCTATTGGAATATCTTCATTTGCGGTGCCTCTGTATATTGCTGAAATTTCACCGGCTAAAAGCAGGGGTAGATTTGTTTCCCTGTTTCAGCTTCTTATTACAATTGGTATTTTTGTCTCTTATTTCTCTGACCTGGCTTTCGCCCTTCCTGAGGGTGCTACAGGTTATACAGAGTGCTGGCGCCCGATGTTTTATGTTGGTGTTATTCCTGCAGGTATTATGCTGGTGGGTATGCTGTTTTTGCCAGAAACACCGCGCTGGCTGATTAGCAAAGGGTTCGAAGATAAAAGTCGCAAAGTATTAATGAAAGTGGAAGATTCTGAACAGGTTGAGGCGACAATTTCCGGGATGAAGGAAGAAATTGAAATTGACAAGTATAACAAAACCGGTTGGAACGAAATATTTAAGCCAAGGCTCCGTACCCCTTTCATAATTGCAATCGGGATTATGTTTGTTCAGCAATTTACCGGAATCAACACTATAATTTACTATAGCCCGAAAATATTCCTTATGGCAGGATTTCAGGGAGCACGGGCAGCTATATTGGCTTCGGTTAGTGTAGGTGCTGTGTGTGTTTTGTCTTCAATTATAGCATTATCTGTTGTCGACAGACTAGGCCGGCGGAAATTATATTTGATTGGCTTAAGTGGCATGGTGGTTTCACTTATCGCTCTGGGGATGTGCTTTGCATTGCAATCATCACTGGGCGATTCGGTAAAACAACTAACGGTTGCTTTAGTTTGGATTTACATTGCTTTTTTCGCCGTCAGCCTTGGACCTTTAGGTTGGGTAATAATTTCAGAAGTTTTCCCTCTAAAAGTTCGCGGCATCGGCGCCAGTATTGGTTCGCTCTCAAACTGGTTGTTCAATGGAGTGGTAGCTTTTACTTTTTTTAAAATTGTGAAAGGGCTTACCATTCAAGGAACTGACATTACAGTTAACAATGAAAACCTCGGCAATCCGGCAGGCGCATTCTGGTTATATGCCCTCGTTGGGATTGCAGGCTTGATCTGGGGCTACTTTTATATTCCCGAAACAAAAGGAAAATCACTCGAAATGATTGAAAATCACTGGCGGCAAGGTAAAACTCCAAGAGAATTATAAAATCGTATGCATTTACAGCAATTCAATATTCCAAACCAATCAGTCGAAATAAGCCGGGCTGAAATTTATGCAGTACTTGGTGTATCTGCCGAAGTACAGGCAATGGTTGATGAATATATTGATGAGGTTTTTATGAATGGCTGTGAACTCCTTCAGATTACCGGTGGATATCTGATTGCCGAAGATGTTGAAACAGATATAACGTTAAAACAGATTCTTGTTAACAGAATTCCGTTCAGTATTAAAAACAACATCTTTCAACAGCTTAAGGCAAGTGAAAAGATTGCTGTTTTTGCTTGTACAATTGGAGATGCAGTGTTTGAAAAATCACGTACACTGATGAAAAATAATGAAATGTTGCATGGCTATATTTATGACATATTTGGAAGCCTTGCTGTTGAAAATGCCATGGAACAGGTTCAAAATAATTTAAAGCTTGAAATGGCTGTAATAGGTTCAGGGATTTCAAACCGTTATAGCCCCGGATATTGCGGATGGAATGTTGCTGAACAAAAAAAATTATTCAGCTTACTCCCGCCTGGATTCTGTGGAATTTCGCTTTCTGATTCATGCCTTATGCAACCCATAAAGTCAATCAGCGGATTTATAGGTATCGGACCTGAGATTCACCAGGAAGCATATACCTGCGAAGTGTGCGATTCTTCCCAATGCCTGTATCGCAACTTAAAACACAATGGATAATCATGATCTATCTTTTAACCTGATAATTGAAGCATATGAACAAAAAACAGCAGTTTGATAAATTACTTTCAGGTGAACTCCATTCAATTGTGTTATTCAAACCCATACTGATGCACTTTGCGGCCCGTTTTAATAAAACGACTTATGGCAAACTTGCTTCGGATTACAAAGTACTGGTTGAGTCAAACATACGCTGTATGGAATACTTCGACCTTGATACGGTAAGTCTGATCAGTGATCCTTACCGCGAAACATCTGCTTTTGGAGCCCGTATTGAATTTATACCCGAAGGCGTTCCAAAATGTTTGAACATCGTGATTCAAAATGAGGATGATGCCAAAAAATTAGCAATTCCTGACATTTATCATTGTGAACGAACACGCGACAGGATTTCAGGAGCTGGCCACTTTCAGAAACTGCTAAAAGGAACCGTCCCGGTGGGTGGATGGATTGAAGGACCGTTGGCTGAAGCATGCGATTTAGCCGGTGTAAGCGAAATGCTGATAAATCTGATGTGCGATCCTGATTATTCAAATCTGATTATGGATAAATGTATGATCGTAGCCAGGGAGTTTGCAAAAGCACAAATAAATGAAGGCTGCGACTACATTGGAATTGGGGATGCAATTTGTTCGCAGATTGATGCAGACACCTATGATCTTTATGTTAAAGACAGGCACAAAGAACTCGTTGATCATATTCATTCGCTGGGGGCCAAAGCCAAACTGCATATCTGCGGGAATATCAACCATTTATTACCTTCCATTGGTTGTTTAAATTTGGATATTATTGATCTTGACTGGCAGGTTGAAATACAGGAAGCACGAAAAATATTGGGTAATAATGTGGTAATCAAAGGAAATATTAACCCTGTTTTGATTCAGGAAACATCAACTCAGCACCTTGAAAGCCTGGCAAATGAACTTGTCCAACAAATGCATGGCCAGAAATTTATTCTCTCAGGTGGATGTGAAATCGGTGTTTATACTCCTATAGCAAATCTTATGAAATTGGCTGATATTTCGAGAAAAACTAAAACCAATTAATCACTAAAACCTTACATTGATGCCTTTTTCAAAGCCATAGCTGAGTATAATAAAGACTGATTATTAATAGCCTGCCCAAAGAACAATCTATCGTTATGAATGAAATAGTAGAGAAACTTACAATTTGCATTGAGTTTGGCAAAATCAATCAAAAATCACCTTTCCCGCCTTCAATGCGGGGTGAGGTTGGCGCAGATGAATTAACAAAACAGGCGTTGGAAGCAGGCATAAACCCTGCCGAAATTCTGGAACATGGTTTGATTCCAGGCATGAATGCCGTTGGGCTTAAGTTTAGCCAGGGAAAAGTATTTGTCCCGGAAATGCTGATGGCCGCCAAAGCCATGAGTACTGCACTGGTTCATTTGAAACCTTATTTCCAGTCGGGTGAAGTAAAACGCAAAGGTACTTTCATAATAGGTACTGTTTTCGGCGATTTACATGACATTGGTAAAAACCTGGTCGCCATGACCGTGGAAGGAGCCGGATGGGAAGTAATTGATTTAGGAGTAGATGTTAAATCTGAAACCTTTCTGGATACGCTGGGAAAGTATCCAAATAGTGCAGTTGGAATTTCCGCCTTGTTAACCACTACGATGGCAAACATGGAATCGGTAGTAAAAAATCTGAAAGAAAAACATCCATTAACAAAAATTTTAGTGGGTGGGGCACCTCTCAATGCTGCATTCTGCAATAAGATCGGAGCCGATTTTTACAGCCGCGATCCCCAGGGCGCAGTGGCATACCTTAACAATTTGCAAAATTGCTGAACGAATTGTGTTGGCTTAATCGATTGAATTACTTAAACAAAAGACATTATGAAAACTATTTATTAACCTGCAATCATCCTTATCCGCCTCTTCATTATAATCGAAGTAAACAATTAATACCAAACTTAATTCTCAATAAGTTGCTATGAGAAAGTATTTATTCCGCCTGTTAACATTCATCCTTCTTTTCACCAACTCCTGTTCAACAGTTAACATTAAAAATAACGAAGACGAGCCAGGCTGGAACGATGAAATCATCTACCATGTATTTCAACGAAGTTTCTTCGATTCAAACGGCGACCGGCATGGCGACCTGAGAGGTTTTGTTGAAAAGCTGGGATATCTGAAAGAATTGGGAGTAACAACAATCTTGTTTACGCCTCTTTATGAATCAGATTTCTACCATAACTATTTTGCCAAAGATTATGAAACAATTGATCCTGAATTTGGCACGATGGAGGATTATCTGGATTTCGTAAAAGCGGTCCACCAAAACGGTCTCAGGTTTATCATGGATATGGAAACCCAGTATGCTCAAAATGGCAACAAGTGGTTTGATGAATCCTTTAAAAACCCCGGCTCACCCTATTCTTCGTTTATTCATTACAGCGATTCATTAAACCGTTATCCTGATCAGTTCTATATTCCATCGGGTTCTGATTTGAAGGAATTCAGGGCATGGCCTGACCAGAAATTATACATTGTATACCTGGACCTGAACAACCAAAAAGTAAAAGATTGGACAAAAAAATTCTATACGTACTGGGTTGATCCTAATGGTGATGGCAAGTTTGATGATGGGGTTGATGGTTTCCGGATTGACCATATGATGGATAACCTTGACGATAGAGGGATATTTACTGATATGTTCAGCAACTTCTGGAACCCGGTTTTCAAAAGCTGCAAAGCTATTAATCCTGACCTGTTTGTAGTCGGGGAACAATCAAACTGGGCTGAATATGGCGAGGAGATGATCCGGAAAAGTGGTATTGATGCCAGCTTCGGATTTCCAATTCAATTCGCCATAGCAGGAACTCCCGATTATTTCAGAGGCAAATCTGCTGACTCATCTTTAAAAAACAGCCTTGACGCAAACAATATTGGGAAACAGGTAAAAGAAACTTTACGGAGAATCCCAAAAGGGAAATACTTTATAAATTTTATTGAGAACCATGATACAGAAAGATTTGCTTCGGTTGTAAAAAAGAATAAAGATAAAACCAGGTGCGCGGCAGTCTTAAATATTCTGTTGCCTGGCATCCCTTCGATTTATTACGGACAGGAATTGGGCGTTACCGGTCAAATTGGCAATTGGGGTTACGACGTCAATAATATACCTGTAAGGGAAGCCTTTCCATGGACCCCAAATCCGGATGATCCCGGCACAGCAGCCTTTTATAAAGATTCAGGACCATGGTGGGACCAGTCCTACTTTAAAACCGGTGAATCCGGCCAACTTGCCTTGTCAGTGCAGCAAAAAGACCCCGCATCCCAATGGAATCTGTATTGTAAACTCATACATTATCGCAGAACAAACAAAGCAATAACAAACGGAGATTTTAACCTGGTGCAACCGGTGAATCCAGATATTTTGGCATTTTCAAGGGAAAATGCCGGCGAAAAAGTCATAGTTATGATGAATCTTTCGCAAAAATCAAATATCATCAGGTGGTTACCTTCTGATAAAAAACCTGATTTTCAAGAGAGAACCAGCATTCATGGCAATAACCTTGTTTTTCAACCTTATAGTTTTATCGTGTATAAAGAATAAAATTACTCAGGTGATAACCATTGTGCCTCAACCAAAGCTTAACCTCATTTTCAGTCAGGCTAGGCAAATCTGAAAATTCAGGATTTTACTACTTGAATAATTTTAACCTTTGTTAAAACTCAAAAGAAATGAAAATAATATTATCGATAAAAATGATTCCTGTTTTGCTTTTATTCACCCCTTTTATTATGAATGCACAAGAAAAAATGGTGTCAGAAAAATACCAGAGTCTGCCTTTCGGAAGCATAAAACCTTTGGGATGGCTTAAGGTGCAAATGCAAAAAGACATGGCCGGGTTTGTTGGCAACCTCGACCTATTGGTTCCTGATTTGATGAACGACCCCATTTATGGTAGAGAACGGTTGCACAAACAAAGCAAAGCAAAAGATTTGGGGAATCTTAAATCGGGCGATGCCGGAGGCGACGATCAATACAAATGGTGGAACTCCGAAACCCAGTCGAATTGGTGGGATGGATATATCCGGAATGCTTTTCTGCTTGATGATCAACAGGCGATTGAAAAAGTAAAAAATTACATCAATCGGATTCTGGCAACACAGGACGAAGATGGGTATATTGGCATTTACGACAAAGAATTACGCTATAAATTCACTGGCGAAAATGGCGAATTGTGGTCAAAAACAACTTTATACCGCGGATTACTGGCTTATTACGAATACACTCACGACGAAAACGTTTGGAAAGCGCTGGTCCGGGCGGTTGACAATGTGATGCAGAATTACCCGGTTAATCAGTCACAGCCCTTTTTTGCAGGAAAAGATTTTTCAGGCGGTGTGGCTCATGGATTAACATTTACCGATGTGTTAGACCGGATGCATCAACTCTCCGGCGACCATAAATATTCGGATTATGCCGCTTTTTTATACCTGAATTTCTCCGAAAACTATTCTTCAGAAAAGGATGTCCAACTCCATAATATTTTAGACCCAAACTTTAAGCTTCAATCACACGGAGCGCATACCTACGAACATTTGCGATCGTTGATTGTGGCTGCTTATGCTAAGGGGACGCCGGAGTTAAAGAACGCTTTGCAAATTTATCTTGAACGGATTAAAGCCTGCACCACCCCAACAGGCGGTGCTATTGGCGATGAATGGATTGGCGGGCGACAGGCAGATGCCACACACACCGGATACGAATATTGCTCGCTGCATGAACTCATGGATAGTTACACCGCATTGTTTCAGAAAAGCGGCGATATCAAGGCTGCTGAGGAAATAGAAACCATTTTTTACAATGCCGCGCAGGGAAGCAGAAATCCTGATCATTCGTGTATTGCCTATCTGAAAACTGACAATTCATATGAAATGACTGGTACCCGAAATGGTGAAGCGGAACCCGATCGAAAACAAACTCGCTATAAATATTCGCCTGTCCATCAGGATGTGGCTGTTTGCTGCGTCCCGAATGCAGGCCGTATTTCGCCGTATTTCCTCCAATGCTGTTGGTTGAAAGAAGGTGACAACACACTACTGGCAGCAGTTTTAGGCCCGAATATCCTGGAAACAACCATACAAAATGTTCCGGTAGGAATTGAAGAAATAACAGAATATCCCTTCCAGAATCACTTTATTTTCAAAATAAAAACCAGGAAAGCAGTTTCATTTCAACTAAAGATCAGAAAACCGGAGTGGGCAATATCCATACAAACCAAAGAAAACTACCGGCTTGAAGAGGGATACCTGGTTTTTGACCGGAAATTATTACAAAATGATCAGATCGAACTGGAATTTAAGGCTGAAGTTCAGGTAATAGAGGATTTGAATCACGAAAAATACTTCAGCTATGGAGCTTTGATATATGCAAAACCCATTGAAGCCATCGAGCATACAGGAAAAGTTTATGCTTCCGGTTTCATTGACCTGACCTATTCTCCAACTGATTCGAGCAAGTATGAGTTTATAGCAAATCATCAGGCTAGCTTTAAGGATGGGAAAATCAGTATATATCTGAAAAATAAAACCACACAAAAACCGGAAAAGCTTGAATTGATTCCTCTGGGAAAAACCATTTTGAGACAAGTATCTTTTTAACAATGAACTGACGGTATAACAGAGCCTAAATTGATTGATAATTATGATTTCCATGCCAACCCTTTCGCAATTTATTGCTTCCGGTAAGGTTCTCCTGTTGGACGGAGCCACCGGTTCCTGTTTGATTGCTGCCGGCTTGCAACCCGGTTATTGTCCCGAACTATGGAATATTGAGCAACCCGATAAGGTTAAAAATGTTGCCCGATCCTATTTTGAAGCAGGTTCCGATGCTGTGCTGACCAACACATTTGGCGGTTCCCTGCTTAAACTCCGGGATTATGGTTTGGAAGACCGGGTGAATGAACTTAATGAAGCCGCTGCAAAGCTGGCTTTATCAGTGAAGCCGTCCGGAAGGTTTGTACTTGCTTCCATGGGCCCTTGCGGGAAATTCATGGAACCTTTCGGTGAAATTACCAGTGATCAGATGACCCAGTCATTTGCCGCACAGGTAAAGTCGCTGGCCGGTTCCGGCATCGATGGTTTCATGCTTGAAACCTTTACCGCGCTGGATGAATTGCTGTGCGCCATACAGGCCATACGGGAGCATAGCAGCCTTCCTTTTTTTGCGTCCATGACCTTTGAACATTCATCAATGGGCTTCAACACCATGATGGGAACCTCCCTGGCGGAAGCAGCGGAAGAACTCTCCCGGGCAGGCGCTCTGGCCGTGGGTTCAAATTGCGGAAACGGTCTGGAGAAGATGATCAATGTCGGGAAAGAACTCCGCTCCCTGAGCAGGGATCTGAACATCCTGATCAAATCCAATGCCGGTGAACCAGCTTATACAGATGGATGTACAATTTACCCGGAAGGTTCAGGATTCCTGGAAACCCTTGCCGATGAACTGTTCTCCTTCCGGCCTTCCGTGCTGGGAGGATGCTGCGGTACTGACCCGGAATATATCAGGTGCCTGAGAAGGCTCATTGACCGAAGGAGCCGGGTTGGCTGATACGATGTTTTCCTAAAGTAATGATGAGCTTCAACTGAGCGGGGCTGCTAAAGATCGTCGCTACAAAATTGTAACCCTATTTTCTTCAGGAAAAACCCGATTCATTCAAAATATAAACTGATTGAGCATAATCATACCAGTAAAAGGATGAAATTGCTAAAAGACCGGTTAAAAAAGAACCAGCGCTGAAAGCGCGTAATATTATTAACCGTGGGTGAAGCCCACGGAAATCATGCTACAATCCAAACCTGAGCCCTGAAAGGGCGAAATATTTCACAGTAGCAGCAATATGCCGCCCTTTCAGGGCTAAATTTGGGTGTAATTTGCTACAACCGTGGGCTTCACCCACGGTTAATTATGTAACGTCACTTCGTAGCTTATTGCTGACCGAATCCATCACTGGCATGATTTCGCTCAATCAAAAAACATAATGACATTATGGTAATTCTTTAAGTTTATACGAAATGGGTACCCGCTTAAATTCTATTTGATTTCTAGTCGTTCAATTTTGTCACCAATGGTTATTTCCTTCATTTCAGATTCCAGTTTGGCAAATTCTCCTTTTGTTACTTTGTTAATGAACTCCCCTTCTTTCAACAAATGAATTTCATCACAGTTATCGCTCAAAGTTGAAAAAATATGTGAGGAAATAATCACGGTTTTTTTTAGCTCTCTTAGCTTGTGGATAATTTCGGTAATGATTATATTGCTATGAATGTCAACCCCATTGAATGGTTCATCAAGAATAAAAAAATTATTTTCCTGCAGGAGGACAGCAGTCAGTGCCAACTTCTTTTTCATCCCTGTCGAATATGTTGAAGCATATTGATTCAGTGGCAGATCAAATATGTTTTTACTTTCAATATCCTTCAATTCCTTGTTTCTCGCATTGCAAAGTAATCGAAGATACTCATTCCCCGTGATTTTTGAAAAAAAGTATGGTTCTGTCTGTAAAAATCCCAGGTGGTTTTTCAATGGGTTGATCTCTGAAAATATTTTCCCTTCGTAATCTTCCAGTCCGGCAATACATCTGAAAAGTGTTGTTTTACCTGCCCCATTTTCACCCACAATACCACAAACTATTCCCTCTTCGAATTTAATCTTGATATTTTTCAGAACCTGTTTGGCTCCATATTTTTTTGATAAACCAATAACTTCTATCATCCTAAGATACGTGTAAGCCGCTTTGTCGATTTGATGAAAAAATATGGGATAATCGCTAATAACAAGGGAGGAAAAAACACGCTGGCAACTATGATTATTACCTCTGGTAACCCGATTTCATAAGGATATGATGCGTATTTTGCCAATATCATTGTGATTAAAAAGAAATATCCCAGGGAAATGGAAAGGAATATTACTTCAACATTTGCCGGATATGAAGATCCCAGCACCAAAGCGATTGGTAAACTAAGCATTGAAGAAAAAAATAGGCCTGTCTTGATTTTATGGAATAAAAACTGCTTTGATGAACTATTAAATATCCAGACAAAGTAATCATTTTCCGGTCTTACATAATAACTGAATGGTATTACAATCACCAGTAACAATGCAAATACTCCAAGATTGAAATTATCATAAAAAAGAGCAAAAAACGTTAACAAATATGAGATTATAAAAAGATAAAATGTATTTCTGAAACCAACTGAAAATTCAAATGGTCTCTTGAAAAACGGGGTTGGCACGGTGAAATGCAGCGTCGTCTTAAAGCTTGTCAAACCCAACAATACAGAAATACCTATCAGGATAACGGGGCTTAACAGAAGTTGTTTGAAAAACAAAAAACAGACGAATGGAATAGTGACGACGAGGTTCTCAGATATTCTTAACAGTTTGAATTTTTTATCACTAAAACACGCCTTTAAAAAATCATTTCTTTTTATCTCCGACAAGTTGGATACAAACGCCAGTGCTACCGTTATATAAATGTATTCTGCAAATGCAGTCTTGTAAAAAAGGAATACAGAAAGCCCGATAAACCCGGCTGTTAACAACACATATCCAATAACAGGTCCTATCCCAAAATCGTTGAGTTTCCTGTTTGTCATTCTGTATTGTAAAATAAAATATCCGATCACTTTTTTATGCCTGTGTTTTTTCAATTATGGATTGTAAGCCCCGTTTCTCCAACCGTCCAAAATTATAGTTTTTCTGTTACAACCTCAAGTGGAAAAAACGGTTGTTTTGACCAGTCTTCCCCGGAGCAAATTGACCACCTCCCTTCATTGATTGCTAATAATTTGGTGTGATTAACAAAATCGGCAGAAGGTGGTCAATGGATACGACTAATCCAATTTACCTGGCATCGGAGTCTGTATATTCGGGTGTTAATAAATTCACAATAAAAAAGGTCAGACAACTTGACTTTTCTTTTTATGTGCTTATCTTTGTTCAATGCCAAGTAATGCAGCTGTTACGATAAAGAAAATGGGTTTATGATCTGTATTATTACTGCCTTCTGAACTTTTTATTTCCGTTTATTCAGAGACTGTTTAAAATTGTTTTAAATCCCGTTAGGGATTTCAGATGGGTAGATAAACGGGCATAGGTGCATTATTTCGTCCCGTACGGGACGAGATAGCATTTAAAACGGTCGACTTCTACCCGTCTATTGTGCCTACGGCACAGGATACATATGATAATACAACTGAATTAGAAAATTTAACCAGGCTCTTACTTTATAATACGTCCCTTCTTCATTTCAAAAACTCATATCCAATGAAACCTGCATTACGATTTTTTCTTGCAATTAGTATTCTGGCTGTTTTCTTTGCCGGTATTTTAAGAACCTCCTATGCCCAGGGGCCCAAGCTCTATGGATTGACTTCACAGGGAGGGGCCAATGAATTGGGTGCCATCATCCATTATGACCCGGCCACAGGAGTCCAGGTTACCGACTACTCTTTCAGATACTCGGCACCCGGAGCATCTCCATTTTATGGTGAATTATCAGATGGAGGAAATGGAAAGTTCTACGGAATGACTTCTGGTGGAGGCGCAAACCATGTCGGGGTCATTTTTGAATGGGATCCCGCCACCAATATCTATATAAAAAAGATCGACCTGGATAACACAATAGGCTGCAGTCCGTATGGTTCCCTTACCCTAAGCGGGGGAAAGTTTTACGGGATGACGAATGAGGGAGGCACAAATGGAGCCGGGGTTATTTTTGAATGGGACCCCGTCACCAATATCTATATTAAAAAGATCGACCTGAGTTCCACAACAGGCAGCTATCCTTATGGTACCCTTACCCTAAGCGGGGGAAAATTTTACGGGATGACTGGTGGGGGAGGCTCAAATGGATATGGGGCCATTTTTGAATGGGACCCCGCCACAAATACCTATACTAAAAAGGTTGATCTTAATGTAACCAATGGCTATGCTCCTTTGGGTTCACTTTTCTTAAATGGGGGAAAGTTTTACGGGATGACTATGGCGGGAGGCTCAAATTCAGCCGGGGCCATTTTTGAATGGAATCCCTCCACCAATATTTATGCTAAAAAGATCGACCTGACATCCGCAACAGGCAAATTTCCGACTGGTTCCCTTTCCCTAAGCGGGGGAAAGTTTTACGGGATGACTCAGGCAGGTGGTGCATGGGATGAAGGGGTCATTTTTGAATGGGATCCCACCACCAATACGTATACTAAAAAGATCGACCTGAATTCCACATCAGGCTATTCTCCGTGGGGTTCCCTTTCTTTAAACGGGGGAAAGTTTTATGGGATGACGAATAGGGGAGGTACAAATGGAGCCGGGGTCATTTTTGAATGGGACCCGGTCTCCAATACGTACACAAAAAAGATCGACATGAGTTCCGCAACAGGTAGCTTTCCGTATGGGTCCCTTTTGCTAAGCGCGGGAAAGTTTTATGGGATGACTTATCAGGGAGGCTCAAATGACCTCGGGGTCATTTTTGAATGGAACCCCGCCACCAATACGTATACTAAAAAGATCGACCTAAGTTCTACAACAGGCAGCTATCCGTATGGTTCCCTTTCCTTAAGCGGGGGAAAGTTATACGGGATGACCCATGATGGAGGCTTAAATGGAACCGGGGTCATTTTTGAATGGGATCCCGCCACCAATACGTATGTAAAAAAGATCGACCTGAGTTCTACAACAGGCAGCTATCCGTATGGTTCCCTTGCCTTAAGCGGGGGAAAGTTTTACGGGATGACGCATGACGGAGGCTTAAATGGAACCGGGGTCATTTTTGAATGGGATCCAGCCTCCAATACTTATACTAAAAAGATCGACCTGAGTTCTACAACAGGCAGCAATCCGTATGGTTCCCTTTCCCTAAGCGGGGGAAAGTTTTATGGGATGACGAATGGGGGAGGCACAAATGGAGCCGGGGTTATTTTTGAATGGGACCCCGCCACCAATATCTATACTAAAAAGATCGACCTGAGTTCCGCAACAGGTAGCTTTCCGCATGGTTCCCTTGTCTTAAGCGGGGGGAAGTTTTACGGGATGACGCATGACGGAGGCTCAAATGACCTCGGGGTCATTTTTGAATGGGATCCCGTCACCAATGCGTATACTAAAAAGATCGACCTGGATGGCATAACAGGCTGCAATCCGAATGGTTTCCTTTCCTTAAACGGGGGAAAATTTTACGGGATGACTACCAGCGGAGGCTCAAATGGATACGGGGTCATTTTTGAATGGGATCCCGCCTCCAATACCTATACTAAAAAGATCGACCTGTATTCCGCGAGAGGCACCTCTCCGTTTGGTTCCCTTTCCTTAAGCGGGGGGAAGTTTTATGGGATGACCCGTTCGGGAGGCTCAAATGATATCGGGGTCATTTTTGAATGGGACCCCGCCACCAATACATATACGAAAAAGTTCGACCTGACTACAGCTACCGGATCTTTTCCTTATTATACCCAGTTTGTGGAATATGCTACCTGCATCAACCCCACCAGTGGCGGCGCCATTGCTGCCGATCAGAGCGGTTGCAACCCATTTGATCCGGCATTATTGACAAGTTCTTCGGCTCCAACCAGCTATACAGGAACGCTGGAATACAAATGGCAGAAGTCAACCACCGGCAGCAGCGCCGGGTTTACTGATATTGCCGGCAGCAATGCAGCAACCTACGATCCCCCTGCCGGATTAATGGTCACTACCTGGTACAAACGTCTTGTAAGAGTCAGTTGTACGGCCGACTGGAGCGGTGCACAGGAGTCAAATGTAGTCCAGGTCACTGTTTATCCGGTTTCAATCGGGGGAACGATTGCAGGAAGTACTACCGTTTGCTCGGGAACAAATACGACCACCCTGACATTATCAGGTCATACGGGAAGTATCGTAAAATGGCAGTATTCCACGAACAACTGGGTTAGCTCAACCGATGTAGCCAATACTACCACAACACTGATTGCGACCAATCTGACCACTACCACAAAATACCGTGCTGTTATTCAGAGCGGGGTTTGCCCATCGGCTAACTCAGGTGATGCAACGATTATCGTTGTTCCTATACCTGTGCCGACGATTAATGGTTCTTCCAGCCTTTGTGTCAATTCAGGATATTATAACTATACCACTGAACCCGGCATGAATGCTTACGTGTGGACAGTATCTGCTGGTGGAAGTATTACTTATGGAAGCGGTACCAATCAAATAGTTATCACATGGAACACAGCAGGAGTTCAGATGGTCAGTGTCATCTATACCAGCCCAGCGGGTTGTTCACCGGTTGGACCAACTGTAAAGGATGTGACGGTTAACCCTCCGCCGGGGAATGCAGGCAGTATTACAGGAACAACAACGATATGTGCCGGAACACAGGGTGTTCCTTATGCTACTCCCGCAATTGCAAATGCCATGACTTATGTATGGACACTCCCTCCGGGCGCAACGATTCAAAATGGTGCCGGAACCAACAGCATCATGGTTGACTTCGCGATGAATGCCCTATCGGGAGATATCTTCGTTTGTGGAAATAACCTTTGTGGAAATGGCACAACTTCACCATCTTTTCCTGTAATCGTTCATCCCATCCCTGAAACACCTGTTGTTGTTGCGATGGGCGCGACTCTGTCAAGTTCAGCCCCGCTGGGTAACCAATGGTATTATTCCCCGACAGCAGGAGGGACAGGAACTCCGGTTACGGGTGCAACAAGCCAGGTTTTTGCGGCAACCCAGACCGGATGGTACTGGACAATAGTTACACTAAACGATTGCTCTTCAGAGCCTTCCATTCATGAGTATGTTCTGATGACAGGAATGGAAGAAATTCAGGAATCAGCATTCGGGGTGTACCCTGTGCCGAACAATGGGTTATTCACAGTCACTGTTCAATATCCGGTTGAAACCACCTTCAGTATAATAGTTTACAACACACTGGGTTCAAAAATACTGGAGTACAACGACTTGAGAACGATACAGCATAAATATCAAAGAACCATCGACCTGCAGCCAATACCCGATGGCATCTATTCCATAGAATTCTTCAGCACCGAATTCAAGGTGATACGAAAAGTGCTCGTGCGCAGGTAAATGTTCCTGTATTATAGCAGCTGCATTTGAATATGAATAGAAATATGACCCTGGCTGGAAAAAACGCTCACTTTGACTAGCCTAAGCTGGAACGGCCTGACCATGTCAGATTGCAGATTGTCAATAAGTTAAGATGGTCAATCACAGCCAGCGGAAGATGGTCAGATGGTTCGTTTTGTCCATTATTGTCTGTGCCGTTTCGCTGATCTTCTTCAATCTGTTTGATAGTGTTGACATCATTTTCGACATCCGATCCATCGCCATCTGGGGCCTTCATGATTCATTTTCGTTCCATTCTTTGAAGAATTGTTCCAGATACTGCTCCATGAACTGGTGCCGTTGTTCAGCCATTTTTCTTCCGGTTTCAGTATTCATCCTGTCTTTAAGAAGCAATAACTTTTCGTAGAAATGATTGATCGTTGGAGCGGTACTTTTCTGATATTGTTTTACCGTCATTTCAAATTCAGGATGAATTCCAGAATTATAAAGTTCCCTGCCTTTAAAACCGCCATAATTAAAAGCACGGGCAATACCTATGGCTCCAATTGCATCCAGGCGATCTGCATCCTGAACGACTGCCAGTTCTTCGGAGGAAAACGCTTGTGAAAAGTTGCCCCCCTTGAAAGAGATGTTCAGCATGATTTTTACAACATGGTCAATTGCATTTTCTTCAACGGAAAGACTTTCAAGAAATTTTCGGGCTTTATTGACACCTATTGATTCGTCACCATCATTAAACTTATGGTCAGCAATGTCATGCAAAAGGGCACCTAATTCTACAATAAAGCGATTGACTGATTCCGATTGAGCAATCTTTTTCGCGTTTTTCCACACCCGTTCAATATGAAACCAGTCATGACCACCTTCAGCGTTTTGAAGTTCTTGCTTTACAAAATCTATGGTTTTTTCTATAATTTCTTGGTCAGTCATTAATTTTACTTTCTGTGAAAATATTTCGGTGATTGCTTCCTGGTCGATCTTGACAACAGGAATGATGGTTATTGGTGGTTCCTCATTGGCTACATTAGCATCTCGTGTGAGATTGCATATTTGGCAAATTTAAAGAAATTGCAGGGTCGTATTATGACTCCAGGCAAATTCCAAAGTTTATCTTTGTGTTTTTAATTGAAATGTCGGCTAATTTTGATGCAACGGGTAAATGTAGAAATTTAAATTTATGTCGCTCGATTATACTTCAGGCTCGGTAAATTTTCGCGATGTTGGTGAATTTGTAAACCTGATTGCAGGGAAGGAATTGATGCTGAAAAAGCAGTTGTATCGGGGAGGAAAAACGGATTTTTGTCTGACTTCATCCGATATAGAGACTCCCGGAACAATTATCAATTTACGGCATAGTCAGGATAGTAAGGATTTTGGAGCCATGATGATTCATTGTCCGGTTTCGAACGATATTGAAAAATACAGCACAACAGTTCCAGAAGTAAAGATCTGGATTAACAGTGTCTTCAGGAATTTTGAAAATCACAAACTCCCTATGCCTTTGTTCATTCATTGCCTGTCGGGTAAAGACCGCACGGGGATTGTGATTGGAATTATTTTAACGTTGCTGAATATTCCCCGCGAAATCATTCTTAAAGAATACCTTCTCAGCGAAGGGGATGTGCGGAGGGACTTGTTTAACAATGCTATGAATGGGATCGGAAATCCAACCATTTATTTCAGAAAGTTGGATGTTTTAAAAATTTCAGATAATCTGACGGGTTGGTTTTTTAATGGAAGACAATAATCCGGAATCTGGCGGTAAATGTCTAACAATCATTGCTTAATTAAAACAATCACCCGTTCATTGACATTTAAAACTTGAGATCCATTATGATATTCTCTCCATGGCTCTTTCCAAAATCGATGGCCACAAATTATCAGATTTTTAGGTGAGTCTTCAATTACCTGTCTTATTTTTTCGTTTCCATCAAAATTGTCAGCGACAAAATCAGGGCTTTCATGCAGAACCATCAAGTCGGGCTGATCATAAAGCATGGTTCTTAAAGTTGTCAGATATTCATCCTCCTCTACTCTGTTTGGTTTTAAATGATTGCCAATTATCCCACTGATACCGGAAATATTAAAATCATCAATCACCTTGGATTCTTTGTGCAAAATGGTAATGTTTTCTTCCTTCCTAAATCGTGGTTCGTCAACTTTATATACCCCGATTTTATCATGATTTCCATTGACTCCGACAACCCACCTGAAAGCATCTCTAAAACTGGTATAAACCTTTCTCACATCACCATATCCACCTCGTCTGTCAATAGGTGCATATAGATCTCCTGCCAAAATCACCCCTGTGTTTTGATTGGAAATTTTGAATTCTGATTCGATCAGTAATCTCAAATATTCAGCAAGATGTTCGCCTAACAGGCCAGTACGTCCATCACCATCAACATTACCTTGCAGATCAGATGCAATGATCAATGCATCAATGTTTGGGGCCGATTTCTCAAAAACACCTTTTTGAATTGGTAAATATCGTTCAATGAGTTTATTGCTCCCATCCTCATTTAAATCATATCGGGGACCTGCATTCTTATATGCAAATGAACCAATTGGGTTGTTGTCAATATGAATTATTTTCATGTGTTTTTTAATAAATCCTGCAAATGTCAGAAGGCGACAGCTCAAAGTTGCACCAAATAACAGTTATTCCTCCTTCTCAAGGAGCCGTTCAATCCTCATATCGGGCATTAGCCACATCAATGCCACCAGGGCATAAAGCACCTGTGCCAGCAGGGGAAGGAAAAACGCTAAAATGATCGCAAGGGCGTAGATTCCTAACGATATCTTCCCTTTGAAGTCGCTGCCGATCGCCCTGGCCAGAATAGAATCCTTCCCGTGCCAGTAAAGGATAAAACGAACCAGGACATAATAAGCAACTGCAGCCATCAGAAGTACGATCCCATATAATGCAACTGGAGGACCCGCAAAACCATGCTCACCCATCCAGGCTGTTGTAAAAGGGATCAGGGAAAGCCAGAAAAGCAGGTTCAGGTTTGCCCACAGTATTCCTCCATTCACTTTTTTCACCGTATGCAGAAGATGATGATGGTTGTTCCAGTAGATCCCAATGAACGCGAAGCTCATTACATAGCTAAGGATCTTTGGAATCAGCGGCCGGAGGGAAGCGAAAGAAATGCCGGCCGGGGGACGAAGTTCCAGGACCATGATCGTTATGATAATGGCGAGTACACCGTCACTGAATGCTTCTAATCTGTTCTTGGTCATTTTTTCTGAGGATTGATCAGGCCAAAAATAATGATTATTTGGAAGTGGTGTTCCCGATCGAACAGCGTTGTACGATTTTTGGTTTGAATCAAGCGTTGATTTTTGCCCCGGTAAATACCGAAAGCTTTTGAACGATCAAATAAAGTGAGTTAATACGGATCAACTATATATATATGTAAAGTACAAATAGTAAAACATTTATGACAAAAGAAAGATGAATAATATAATCAAGTGTCTTCTATTATTGGTTTTCTTATTATTTCTGTATAGTCTCATTGGCAGGATGCCCCAGGCTGATGATGCATGGCTTGGCGAGCATGCTTATTGGCAAACCAAACTTGGTTATGTGAAATCGGAAATATATCCAAAGCATCGTTTTTGGATTTTCCACTATTCCGGCGATTCTGATATATTTCTACGATTTTACATCGAAGTTCAATGTCAGTTACTGGCTTTATCAGATAAATGAATCCCCGTTGCTTGATAACAACCATTATCTCGCTTTCGGAGTTCGGGTTCTAGTAAAGTTGCTTACTGTGGACCAGTTTAATAACCAATATCAGCCTTCGGAGTCAAGGGGATAAAGGAATATGGACATCATTTGCTGACGGGAATTTCTTTGCAGTCGTATACCCTTTTCCATTGTCCGTTTTCATCCCTGACCTCTGCGAAAGCAGTGGTCCCCTTCGTCCACCAAACAAGTTCACGGTCGTCGGTATACCTTACACCAGATCCTGACATGACTTGCGGCAATGTATATTCCTTGCTGCCGGGCAGTGTAACTTTAACGAAATCGAGACTCTGATCAGACAATGTAAAATACCTTGCAATGATGCGCTCCCCACGGTCAGTTTCGTATATTACCGAGGCTCCCCCACATACTGTAAGCGCCACAGGATTCCGTTTACCGGCACATCCGCATAATAATAGCCCCAGCAAACCTGTAAAAACCATGATACGTTGATACTTTAACATAAAACCTCCAGTTGTTTTTATATAATTGTGAATCCGAATTCATTTTCCTATACCTCACCCATTATCAAAAATAGTAAAATTAACAAGATCAATTCAAACATCTAATATCCAACAAATTTGAATTGAAGCCAGGAACAGATTTAGCAGCAAGAAGTTTACAGTTAAATTTGTTATTTTACCGTTACGACCATAAAAAAAATGGTTTCTCAGCCTTGATTATATATGGCACCTGTTACATTTACTGAAAAGCGAGAGACTGCTATCTCTCGGATCGAACAACTTTAATACAAAAGGAAGTTCACAATTCCATGATCTTATGCATTTACTTTGATTAGTGCCTGACCTTGAAATAACAGAGGTTAGTCCCTTGAAAAGACAATTAACCCAGTTGCTCCATGGGCAATAAAGAAACAAGAAACGACCAATCCAAGCCAATTTTTCCCGATCTGGAACCCATTTAGAATCGCATCAGAGAATTGAAAGATAACTATGCATGCGAGCAATGTTGCACCCGCAGTTATGTTGCCAATTTTATAGAACAATTGTAATTCCCGTTCATCCAATTTCTCCCTTCGAAGAAATATAGAACCAGCATATAATGCCGCAACAGCCATCCCTGAAGGCCCAAATATTAACATGGCAATTAGCATAAGAATGCCAATTGTTAGTTCATAGATAAATTTTTTTTTCATTTTAACGACATTTCTTAAAATCAAATTCTATTGCACCTTTTTTTTCTTCGGGATAAAATAATAAAACCAGATAAAAAATAAAAACCATAGAGCATCAATCCATTCTCCCTTTGTAAAAGCAGGAATACCAAGTAATCCAAGAAATCCTAAAAATCCAAGAATCCAATTCATGTTTTTCATTTGAATACAATTTATTCCTACTCATTTGGCTTTTCGGTTTCGCCCCGTTTTTTGAAGTGATTTCTGGTCTCCACTTTGACTTTTCAATCATTTAAGTAAAAAACATCTTCGACCCGACAATCAAAGAACTCAGCCAACTTCAATGCCAAGGTTACAGAAGGATTGAATTTCCCGTTTTCAATCGCATGGATAGTCTGCCGTGAAACATGAACCTGTTTTGCCAGTTCATCCTGTGTAATTTGGTTTTTGTTAAACCGCTTGACCTTTAAGTTATTCGATAACGTCATGTCGTTGGTCAATTAATATATCGGAGGCAAAAGTATATAATAATTGTCATAATGTCAAGTATTATATACTTTTATTTGTAAAATTTGTTTTCGGCTTTTTTCTGTTGAGAAGTAATCTATCAATTACCAGAAGATTCTTTTTTATCTGAAGAATGGAGTGTAAATCCCATTAATAATAAATGTTTTCAAATGACAGAATGCTTCATTTAGTGAAATAGTAAAATAAGGGGAGCGAAAGAAAAAATTATCAGGGAATCAAAACGGTTTTCGGTTTTCTGCCGAGATCAATGTCTCTGGAAAGACTCAGTGCAACGGAATATTTCGGGGTCATTTGTTTCCCATTGTAATATTTGTAAACAGGAATATCACAAAGCGCTGTTAGATTCCATTTTCCGGCAATGGAATAGCTGAGGGTCGGGGAAAGTGTTAATAAAACAAAACCTGAATTAACAACTTTATTCCTATTGTCCAGGTCATTTGTTTTCCATTCATTTCTGATTTGAAGGATCCCGAAAAAATATTTCACAATTTTTTTAGAAACGAAAACAGAATTCAGTAAGATATTTCCATATTTATATCCATCCTTTCCTTCAAAATTATAATCAAAACGGTTTATGGAAAAAAGTCGTAATGTAATTGAAGGGAATCCTTTATTAAAAAACAACATACCTGATGCAGCAAAAGCATTTGTGGATGGCTGAACATCGCGATTCAATTCAACACCATCAACCATTTGAGGATTTGTTGAAAAAGGATATCGGAATCCGGCTCCAAGCGTGATTTCCACCTGTTTTGCCGGTTTGACGAATATTCCATATTTCACGGTTATTCCTCCATTGGAAAGGCCATACCCTTTTATTTTATAATTCAGGAGGGTACTGTCAGAGAGCCGAATATCTTTTGACTGCTGTGTTTTATTAAAAAAATATCCGAAATCAGCTTCCAGGGTAAGCCTTTTGGTGATCCCGTATCCAAAGGCAATTCCCGAAAAATTATACGCAGCATATTTCAATGCGGTATTTTCATTGGTCTTATCCGATCCTTTAAAATAGGTATCAGAATAATTATAACGGTAATACCCTACCACACGGAGTGTGTATTTACTTAAAACACCAACATAAACAGAAGCACCGACAGGACTTCCTGTAGAACAACACTGTGACAATGCCGGTTTGATGAACAACAGCGAAAATAAAAAAAACAGGGTAATTTTACAAAACCTATTCAACGGTACGGATATAGACAGTCCGGGAATCGGATTTATTGTTCTTGTCTTTCACTTCACAGGTTATGCTGAACTTGTCGGAATGACAAACAGTCCATTGAACTTTTGAACCACTTCCAATGAAAGTACCGTAAGTGGCCGTCCATTTGTAAGTAATTCCTTCACCCGAAACTTTGGCCGTGATCGTGGTGATGCCGTTCACTTTCATTACGGTATCGGCTGCTGCCAGGGTCTCAAATTTCAAAGTCGAAGTACCAGAAGGCGAAGTATTGCTTTTACTGCAAGCAAAAAAACCTGTTATTGTTAACATTCCCAAAAACAGAAAAAGTTTTTTCATGATTTTTCATTTAAATGATTCAGTAAAGGAAAATACAGTTGCAAAAGTTTTTCAGAGCAGATTTGAGAATGCAAATATATACATTTTTTAAAATATGATGAAATTCACCTATGATGGGGCTTTGAATTAGGAATGGCTGTATTTATCCATTGCCATGGCCTCATCGTACAAATCCTTGCCCCATTTTTTACATAGTTATGCAGATAATTTTGATCACAATACCTTTTCTATCACCAACCGGCACCCGTTCACATATTGAACGTCCACATTTCCTCAGGTCAAGAGCGAAAAAATTAATCTTATGTTGAAGAAAAAGTTCGGCTAAATGAGGATGGAAGAAATAATCGAAAAAGCCATGAACATATAGTACAGAGAGCTGTTCACTTATATTATATTTTGAAATTATCAATGTAGCTATAACCTTTCCCTCATAATCATCAGGAAGATTCAATACTACATCATCAAAAGACTCTGACATAAATTTGTTGTCTTTTCTATACCCAAGCCGTTAATTAAAACTATTTCCAATAATTCTTCATCAAATCCCCGACCCACTCTGGCTGCCTGATTTCACCTTTCGCTTGAAATTCCTTAAATACAGGTTTTATAACCAGCACAGGCGTACCATCAATGGCATCAAGGAACTTAACCTTTATGATTCTTCCAATATGTTCAATTAGTGCAACCGTGCAAAGCCCAATGGCATTTGGTCGATCTTTTTTCCGCTGCCCAAAAATACCAACATGCGAATAATTTGGATTCCCTCTTGGATGCCCAGAGAAAATAATGTTCTTGGGTTCTACTTTATCAAAGTAATAGATGATTTCAAGGTGGGAAAATTCCGAGATGCCGTCAAATGCATCTGTCGGGATGTGATCAACACGTTTACTTTTTCACATTCATTTTTGAGATTACACTCTCAGAAGGCTTCTTGCTGGAATATTTTATTTCAATCATACATGCTGCCCCTGAATTGAATTTGTCAAATAAAAGTTTAGTATCATAATCAGGTTCTATAAATTCGGTGTTTGTGAACTTCTCGTTTTTCAAATCATGTTAGAACCTTTCTTTTAGAATTTGAAATGGTGGCTGGGCTTATCTTATTTCCGTTGTTACTTCCAGCCTGTTATTATCAGGATCAAGTGTTTCAAATTCATAATAACCATCACCTGTTTTTCGTGGTTCACCTAATATTTTGAATCCGTTTTCTCTAAGTTGTTGGGCTTTTCCATCTACTTGCTGGGGAGTTTCACAACCGAATGCCAGATGAATTATTCCATGGTGCTGTTTTAAAATCGTATCATTATGATTTTTAGGAATATTGGGCATAGCCATAATCTCCAATCGTGTTCCTGAATTGAATGTGATGAAATAACTGTAAAACTGTCGTTCCGGGTTTGTGTATGGATCACTGGCTTTACCATCAAAATATTTCACATAATAGTCTTTAAGTAATTCCAAATTGTCTGTCCAAATTGCTACATGGTCTATTTTCATCATCCACTGTATAATTCAAGGATAATTGCTATTTCACCGGGATCGGGTCGGTCAGGAATCTAATCGATGAACAACTTGAATATTGAGATACAAAATGCTATATCAAAACGTATCTGCTTAAGGTTCGGTAAACTTCATTGATATTATTGTCCTTTTTGAATTCCTTCGTTATTGGTTCCTGCATTCCTGTCAACCAAATTTTCAGTTCAGCATCAAGGTCTAAAAGCCCTGCACTTTCTTTTGAAAATCTTATTATGCTCTTATAGGGTATTGACAGATATTCGACCTTAGATGCTGTTAATCCTTGTTTATCAACCAATATTAAACGCTTATTTGTAAACACATACAGGTCTCTGACCACTTTGTAAGCTTTTTCCAGAACTTCACCTTCTATTAAAATTGGTGAGAATTCCTGCTGTATTTTTTCAATTGAAGTTTCAGATGCTTGCCCCATTAAACCTGATAAAAGTCCCATAATGCTGTGTTTGTTTTATTATTAATAACTTGTTGACAATAGTTTTTTGAGAGTTGTCTTTTACTTTGGTAATGTTTTCATAATTTATATAAACTTCATCAAAGCTGATAATCCAACTTTGCAAATCAGTACCGTGCTTCTGAATATTTCATCAAGTCTTTTTCCAGCATAATATTCTTTAATCTTAATGTTGATTAATCGTAACTATTCTGGACTAAAGTCGGCCTTCTCTTTTTTTACATTAATCAAAATTAGCGTTTTTATAGTCTCATATCAGAAGAATCTAGCGTATTTCTACTGTGACAATAATCAACCACCTACGAAAGTGATAGTGGTTAATTTTCTGTTATCCGTATATAAATCGTTTAAATTTAAACAAAATGAACGCTTGGTGGTTTCAGTCTGTGAAAAAGTAAGTGTTGACAACCACTGATATTTTGGTCACTGTACCTTGGCCAAGACTGGTCAAAAAAATCGGCAGCGTGTGGTCAATTTGGTCTCCTCCCCAGTATTAGTCAGATTTAGTTCAGATAAAATGAAGGCTGTTGCAAAGGATGAAAAATCATCTTATGCAACAGCCTTCATTGCTGTATTATCCTCTTTATTTATAGATAATTTCTTTTAGTAGTTTCCCGCCATAGATTGTTCTCATGCTCACCCTGCTGTCATTCAGCTTCTTCATTGCATCCTCACCTCCGATGATCTTTTTACTTATTGCATCCCATTTATCTTCCGATCCTTCCATTGAAGAAAGATTTTTAAACTCGGTCATCAGCATTACGTCCCAATCGTCAGGATTAGCTGCAACGCCATAAAGAATCTTATAAGAGACTATTAAACCTTGCTTTATTGCTTCATCGTGCGTGGCTTTCCAGTTAGCTTTGAGGTTATTTAGATATTCTACAGTCATGTTGGCGCTTAGCTTAATAAAGCCAACTTGCCAAACCGATCCGTCTTTATAGGATTTCTCCTGAGCTGAAAGCGTTGAACTAAAAGTCAAGGTGAAAGCCAGTAATAAAAAAGTTATGATTGATTTCATATTTCAAGTATTAATTATTGAATTAAAGCTGTTTATAATTTATACCGGCAGGTCAACAGCCATTAATCCCTGCATTTTATAAATCTTTCAAATATATGAATCTTTATTTGTATTTAGTCTGATTCTTTATTGTTTCGTGTGTAAATATTTCAGTTCTCTTTACTTGGTACGGCATTCGATATTGGTACACAGACAAAGGCTGGGATCGACCGGATTAATGATTTGATTAAATCGAATAAACAGGTGACCCCCATACCCCTAATACTAATGAAAAAAGAATGGGACAGATGTATGATGATCAGGCGGATAAGGTGATCCGTTTAAACCGGCCTTAGGTGGTCAGCTGCTTCGATGCTCACCGAAGTTGCAATGTGTGAATCATGTAAGGAATTCCCAAAAATGTGCAATACTTCCGGAATTAAACAACACGAACTTTGTATCATCATCTGAATTCAACAAACCCTGGTCAGGGGTGGCCGGAGCATCTCATTTTATTGATTGTTATTCGTAAACGGTGGTCAAAAAAACCGGCGGCAAATGCTCAGATGATTCGGTATGTCCACTTCAGTTCATAGACCGACATCTTTGGTGGGAATAAGGTTTAAATTTACTTAACCACGAAAAATCAGCAAATCAAGACGATCATTAAGCCAAAGTATTATTTGGTCATTAAGATATGATTACGGTTAAATTCGTATTTTTGTAAAACACCAAGATTGATTTGTTATGCTCGAACCATTAGACCTTAAAACGGTGATGCTCGCCTTCGGTGATTATGAAGAATATACCCTCAATCGCAAAAAAGGAACCCTCGCCTTCTCAGCGCCTGACAACATTTATGTATTCGTTGAAAAGGTCGAGGTTAAAATAACCGAAAAAATCAATACTGAGGGTTCTTCTGGGGAGGAGCGCAGGTATCTGAACTTGTTCCAGGTCAGGGGTTCGAAAATCTATTTGATCTGCAAATCAACTGGCATCATTGAGAATGAGTTGTCAGATATAACCACCATAGAAGCTTTTTATAGCGATAGTTTTATTGATGCATCTAACCGTTTTAAAGCAGTTCTGACAGAAAACCGTGCCAAGGCTTTGAAATAATAGCGCTTCACCCTCGACTTCTTAAAACAATCATACCGAATCCAAAAGTTTTTGTAGGATTTTTGGGGAAATTGTAGTACATTTGTCATAACGGTTTTTTAAGCAGTTTTGAATTTTGATTAGCTTTTTTACATTGGATTAGCTTTTTTAACATTCGATTAAAGTTTTTGAAGCGTCAGGCTGACCGTTCCTGACGCTTTATTTTTTTATATCAATCCATAGCACAGGAACACGAAGTTCATTTTACTGGGTATCTCGGATCAAGCGCAATTTCCAGGGGAGGAAGGTAGCAAAGCATAATTTCACATTTCAGATTTCACATTTCAGATTTCAGATTTTGTGTCCATGCTTTTTTAATGTTTAATATGGGTTGTGGCATAAAAGTAAGGTGTG
>CAIYES010000084.1 GCA_903925275.1 uncultured Bacteroidales bacterium | reverse complement strand
ATTGAGTTTATCAAACAGCAGGAAGAATAATCTATTTCGCAGCTATGCTGCTTTGTTATTCACGACCAATTATTAGTACTACAAAGATTAGGCAGCTATGCTGCCAATTGGGGAGCAAGGGCAAAACCTCCGGATTTTTCGCTTGAACCTACCTTCCCTCAGATTTATCTCTTGATCCGTTCTTACCACCTTTGTAATGACTTGAAAATGAGTTTGTTGTCTGCATTTTTATCGGGAAAAGACTGAAGTTCCTGAAAAGATTGAAGTAAGGCTATTAAAAGTATGGATGAGTGATTCCATGAATATATCCACATCACTTTCGGTGGTAAACCGCCCCATGCTTACCCTGATGGCACCTCTGGCCTCGAACGGGTTTAGTCCGATCGCCTGTAGCACATGAGATGCCTGATGCGCTTTGTCATTTGACGAGCATGCGGATCCTGCTGAAACCGCAATCCCCATTTCGTCAAGAATCAGCAGCAACCTGATTGTTTCTCCCTCGAACCCGTGAAAACTGAAATTCAGATGTCCTGGCAATCGTTTATTGGTACTTCCATTGATGTAGCTGTTTTCGAAATTTGAAAAAATATTGCTGATTAGTTTGTTTCTGAGTTCAGTAAGCCTTGCTGCTTCACTGTTCATCTCCAGCATGCATAATTCGGCAGCTTTGGCAAAACCAACGATCGCAGGAATGTTTTCGGTGGTAGAGCGCAAACCCGACTCCTGTCCCCCTCCGTGTAAAAGTGGCTCAATACCGGTTCCTTTCCGGATGAACAATGCGCCGATCCCTTTTGGGCCATAAATTTTATGTGAATTGATCGTGAGCAAATCCACACCGGCTTTGTTTATATCGACGGGGATTTTTCCGAACGACTGACAGGCATCCGAATGAAAATATGTACCGTTTTTTTTGCAGATCATCCCGATCTCCTCAATTGGCTGTATTGTACCAATCTCGTTATTGGCGTGCATCACAGAGACAAGGATTGTTTTTGAAGTAATTGCGTCCTTCAGTTTTGCTAGGTCAACAATACCATCGGATTCGACCGGAAGGAACGTAATATAATAACCTTCCTGGGCGAGCCATTTGCAGGTGTTAATCACGCAATCATGTTCGATGGAAGAAACGATAATGTGCCGCCCTTTGTGACTTTTGGCCTGTGCGATCCCTTTCAATGCCCAGTTATTGGATTCTGTTCCGCCGGAGGTGAAGTACAGTTCACCCGAATCAGCCCCGATGCATTGTGCAATTTCAGCACGCGAATTTTCCAGAACTTCCTTTGCTTTGGTACCAAAATAATGCAGACTTGATGCATTGCCATAAATCTGTGAAAAATATGGCATCATCACCTGCAAAACCCGTTCATCAAGGCAGGTTGTAGCTGCATTATCCAGATAGATTCTGTTTTTACCCATGGTCATGCTATTCACCAACATAAAAAAGTTCCTGGTCGAGTGTGCGCAGAACACCAAAATGATTTTTTGCACCGATCTCTTTCTTGCCCGCACATATCGTGCAAGTTCCTACAGGAGGATTTCCGCGTAGATACATGGGGAACTCGACATCGGGAGTTTTCAGGATCTGCTTCACAATGGGGTCGATGCCTATCCCATACAGGGCGTTACTTTCGACAACGGTTATCCGCTTTGCCGATTCAAGCACACGGTAACGGAAAACCTCACGCTCAGCCTGGGAAATGAGATCAATTTTTGTAATTACACTGATGTCGGCCAATGTCAGCATCGGGCCGATTTTCCTGGGAAGATTCATTCCGCTGGTTGCTTCAAGGACAACTATGCCTAAGGAATTCTCGACATATGGCGAACAACGAAGGCACAACCCGGCTGTTTCAACAAACAAATAACTTGAGCCGGATTTTTCAGCCCATTCAACGGCCTCATCCAATACCACTACATTACAATGGTCGGGACACAATTCGCCGGAATAGATTTTTTTAACCGGGATGCCAAACTCTTTTCCGATTATGCTGTCATCATCGGCATAAAGAACATCTATTTTAAGATAGGCAGCCTTAATCTGCCTTGCTGCCATTCGTTTCAACACCTGCCTGATCACAGTAGTTTTACCACAGGTTGGCGGGCCGGCAAAAATTACAAGTTTCATAACTGAGAATTAAAAGGTTAATACGTTGAAATTTTCATTGAAAACTGATTCGGTGAGTTCCTCTCCCGATCTGATTATCGTCCTGAAGTCGAGCATCATGTCATCGATCTGTTTCATTTTCCCGGCAACCTTCTTTTCCTCCTGGCGTGTCGTAATCATTTGCTGCATGGCCCCGTTTTTCATGACAATTCTGAAGTCCGACATCAGGGCAATACAGGGATCATGGGTTACAAAGACGAAGATTTTTTTGTACCGTTTAAGCAATTCAAGCGCTTTCGAGCGATGAATGCCTGCATTTTCTATTTCGTCCAGCAAAATGATCGGGGAGTTGCCAATTACCACAGCATCGGCAATTAACAGCGATCGGGTTTGGCCTCCCGACAATTCAGTCATCGCAATGTCTTTCATGATGGGCTCCCCGGTAAGCTCGTTGGCAAAGTTCAGGGTCTCTGAAATGATTGACTCAACATCAACGGCCCCGCGTACGGTTGCATGAATCGTCAGAAACTCCTCCACAGGCAAATCACTCAGAAAGTTCGTATGCTGTGAGATTAACGCAATGGGGTGATTCGACGGATCGAAAATAAAATCCTCCGACACAGGTTCATCATTGATAGTTACCCGCCTGCCTGATGGGGTGTTTTCGTTGGCAAAAAGTTCGATATCGTTGATCAGGGTTGTTTTTCCACAACCGGTTGGCCCGACAATACTTACAATGTCGCCAACTTCCATGCTGAATTCTTTTACTTTTTCTGCTGATCCATCTTTTCCAAAGCCTCCAAACAAGGTAATTTTATGTACATCCATAGTCGATTATTTTTTTTACAAAATTATTCACTATGTCAATCAAGTTAATGTACATTTGCACCGATTATTCGATATCGAACTATTAATTATTATATACTCAAGGTTAAAAAGTTATGGATTCCAACGAAAACACTCACTCACTTTTCGATTGCAACAGCTGCTTCCTTAACAGACTTGGCATACTATCTCTGAATGAATCCGATCGCCAAAAAATTTGCGGAAAGGCTACACAGTTGCATTTTAAGAAAAGCGAATCCATTTTAAAGCAAGGTGCAACCTCAACAAGTATTGGGTTTCTGCACAAGGGAATTGTTAAATTTACGTATCAGAAGGATCCCAAAAAAAATTACATCATGACCGTGGTTTCCGGTCCAAAGTTGATCGGACAGGCTAACTTGTTTTTTAAAGAGCGGAACATCTTTTCCATTATTGCTGTTGAGGATTGTGATATTTGTTTTTTAGACAACAGGGATGTGATGGGTGTCCTGGCAAATAATGGAAAATTGCTGCTTGCAATTGTTGAGCGTTCATCTGATATGTTCCAGTCTTCCATTTTTAATTTCATCAGCCTTGCCCACAACCATGTTTATGGACGAATTGCGGATATTCTGGTATTTCTCTGGGAGAATGTATACTTGAATTCGGAATATGATTTTACCTTGTCCAGAAAGGAAATTGCTGAGTTTGCTGCCTGTTCCCATGAAAATGTCATCTCCGTATTATCAAATTACAATAAAGAGGGGCTGATAGGTTTTGAAGGCAAAAAAATTATCATCAAAGATTTGAAAAAGCTAAAGGAAATCAGTAAAAACGGATAATCGATTCATCATGCTCTCCAAAAAAACAAGGTATGCAATGGTTGCACTGACAAGGCTCGCCCGTGATTATGGCCATGGTGCCATCCTGATCAGTGACCTGGCAAAAAGCGAAAAAATCCCACAACGGTTTCTCGAAAACATTTTACTTGAAATAAAGAAAATGGGAATTCTGGGAAGCAAACGGGGCAAATCTGGCGGGTACTTTTTATTACGCCACCCGAAGGATGTCAATTTAGCGGAAATTGTCCGTCAGTTTGAAGGACCGATCGCGTTGTTGTCGTGTGTGTCGGAGAAAGCTTACCAATCCTGTGAGTTTTGCAAAGATGAAACGGTTTGCAATATCCGGAAGGTTTTTAAGGAAATCAGGGATACTACTTTTGAAAAATTAGAAAGTGCAACGCTGGAATTTTTGATCAGTAATTCCTCTTGATCGGTTTTTTCTCCCTTTCTTAAAAAAAAATCCCTGTGAACGCCATTCACAGGGATTTTTTTTATGTTCAGCAACCTGAGGTTACACCAGCTTGAAGGAGATTGTCACTTTATAATATTGGTTGAACGGGGTTTTAACATTTTTGTAGCAAATGCTTGAAAGTTGTTCTTTAACACCATCGGCGATCTCCTTATTGTCTGTCGATATTTTT
>CAIYES010000083.1 GCA_903925275.1 uncultured Bacteroidales bacterium | reverse complement strand
TGGCACCGGCGACAATGGCGACAGCGTTTATCATTATCTTTTTGCAAAGTATGCACCCATTCATCCCAGTCTTTTTCTGAACCATTGGGCCAAGCCATTGTTTGTGCTGATCAGTTCACCGTTTGCCCAATTCGGGTTCACCGGTATGAAGGTTTTTAACCTGTGCGTGGTCATCCTTACAGGTTATCTCACCTACCTTACAAGCATCAGCTTAAAAATCAGGAATCCTTTGCTGAGTGTTGTTTTCCTGATTTTCACTCCGTTGTATTACATCCTCACTTTCTCAGGCCTCACCGAACCGCTCTTTGCACTTTTTCTCATCGGGGCCATATACCTTGCAATCAATAAAAAATTCACTGCAGCCGCGCTGATCGTTTCGTTCATGCCGTTTATCCGCTCCGAAGGGTTAATCATTATATTTGTCTTCGCACTCTATTTGCTGGCTAAAAAACAATGGAAGTGTCTGCCGTGGCTCATCACAGGCCACCTGATTTATTCCTTCGCCGGATATTTTATTTATCATGATCTGCTTTGGGTTTTCAACAAAATACCATACGCGAATCTGGAACATAAACATGGCAGCGGTCCGCTGTTACATTTTGTATTTCAGCTTAACTATGTGATCGGGATTCCGTTGTATATGATGCTGTGCCTGGGGATACTCAGTTATCCATGGCACATTTTCCGGCAAAAAACGGTCATCTATACCGGGGAAACAATTCTCATCTTATGCTGTTTCTTTATCTATTTCGTTGCACATTCGCTATTCTGGTATCTTGGCATCTTTAATTCAATGGGGTTGAAAAGAGTGCTTCTTGGTGTGATCCCCCTGATCAGCCTGATCGCTTTACGGGGATTTAATTTTGTGACAGCAGACCTGTTTCCGAACCACCAATTAGTCAGACAGGTCATTGGATCTGTGCTTATTGCTTACCTCATAATTTTTCCGTTTACAAAAAATCCGGCAGCAATACGCTGGGAAAAGGATATGAAACTGACCAACGAGCAGAAAACGGCCAAAGGAGTTGCTGCCTATATCAGAGAACATCCGGTTAAACCTGGCAACAGGTTTTTCTATACTTATCCTTACCTGAGTGAAGTGATGAATGTTGATCATTTTGACAGCCTGCGCCGCCTCGACCTGACACCCTGGTTTCTCGAATCGCTCCGCCGGGATGACAAGATTATTTGGGATAACTGGTTCGCGGTTGTTGAATCCTATTCATCACTCGAATCAGTTCTTAAAAGGCAGGGACTGGTAAGGGAAATTGATTTTAATGCCATTGAAGATAACCGGAAGATAAAATTTGTGATTTTACGGAAAGAATAAGAGGCATTAGAAAAACAAGACAGGAACTCTAGTAGAATTTCATGGTCACCTCTTTTAAAAACTTCTCTTCAAGGGTCCGTGCAATGCGGTGAACCACGGTTCTCCGGAGTTCAAGTTCCACCGGTAAGGTAGGATCCTGATGGGCGACATTGATATTGGTGCCGACCAGGAAGTGAATTTCATCGCTGTCGAGGATATACCGGATAATCTCATCGGCTGGTCCTTTTCCAAGCTGGTAGTTGTTGTTGTATTTTTTAAGCAGTTCGCTAACTTTGCTCAACGTAAGAATACCTTCCGTGATCAGGTCTACCCCGTTCATGTATGAAACCGGAGGCAATTCACGATCGAGCATCACCTTGCTGTCAGTGATCTCCTCCCCCCATTCGCGTGCAACCATATCGCCGGTGGTGGCACCGCAAACAATTTTCTTACCATCAAAATGTTTCAGTAACCCGGTAAACATCGCATCATTTGCCGGATCCTGGGGCGGGCCTGAAAAGATCATCAGTTTGCGTGGATCACGAAAATAGATCACGCCGCAACTGATGTCATCGAGCGGATGAAAATTGTCATTCTGATTGGCTTTGTTGATAACCTTTGAGCCTAATTTCACTGCCGAAATATCGTGTTCCTCTTTGACAGATTCCTCAACAAATTTCTGAAGGTTGTCAAGGCCCCAGCCTATCGGAAAACGTTCACTGCCAAGGCCTGATTGCGTTACACCATCAGAACAAAATATGATACGGTCCTCTTTCAGTGGTCTGAAGGTGGTTGTAAGCACCTCTTTGCCTGCATATTTTTCGCCTTCCAGAACCACACAATTCCATTCAGGTTCGTATAAATGCACCCCCCTTAGAATCAGCGTTTTCGGATTTTCATATTCCAGAATACGCACCTCGCCCTCCACATCAATTTCAACAATGGTAAAAGTTGAGTAGTTCATTTGTTTTACACTGTCGACCGGCAAAGTCTTCATGATTATTTCAGTGATCTTCTGGACGCTTTTATGTTCCTGGGTGAAATTCACAGCCAGCGTTGCGGTTAAAATTCCGAGCATGTTAGCCTTGATCCCGTGGCCCATACCATCCGATAAAACAACGATTATCCGCCCCTCCTCCTTGATACGCCTGGAAATAAACACATCGCCGCAAACACGTGCTTCGCCATGGCATTTTTGCTGGCAGTTTACCTCGATGAAGAACTTTTCGTTCATGAAAAAAAATGGTATTAAAGTGACAAATGACGAGTGACAAATGACAAATGACAAGTGACAAGTGACAAGTGACAAGTGACAAATGACAAGTGACGAGTGATGGGTCTATTCGTATTTAATCTTAAAGTGATGTCTTGCTATCCTCCATTTGTCACTCGTCATTTGTCACTCGTCACTTATTTTTTACTGGGTTTTTATAGGAATCAATCACCGAATTAAGCATCTGTTCGGTCTTTGATGCGCCTTCACCAAGCAGATAGGCGATTTTTTGTACCATATCAAAATTTTCATCCACCACTTCTGTCAACCTGGTGATAATCTGTTCTTTTCTTACTTCCGGCGTATACATGTCCCGAAGGATACCGCCCACATATTTATGACTGCGAATGGGAAAAATTGACACCCCGAGTTTATTGTCCTCATATTGAACATCTTTATTTTCAATGGATTCATTGGAGGAGAGGACGTAGGAAAACATTTTATAAAAGTGAACAGGGAGCAGTGTCTTCAGGTCAGCCCCGACAAGCCCTGGAATCACCTCATCGATCATGGCCGCTTCCTCGCCGACAATCCGGATAAATGCCTTATTTGACTGGTAGATTTTCAGATTTTCATCTACGATAACTACCCCGGACAATAAATTCTGGAGCATAATGGAGATGATTTCAGCCGACTCTTTCTGCGCCTCATGCTCATGTTTCGACTTTTCCTCCGATTCCTTTAAGGCTGCCTTGGTGCTGGCCAATGTATCGTTGGCGGTGCGAAGGGTCTGGATATATTCCTGCCGGTTATGGCCGCTGAAAACGTGGCACATTTCTGTAGTTGCCAATCCTTGTGAAATGGCAATGGCAAGATCACGGCAATTTGAATATCCGCAGGATTCACAGCCAATTTCATTGTGCATGTGGCCTTCACGGTTGATCATTTTCAAAACTTCCTCAATCTTTTCATCATCCGGTACAGGAAGCCGCTGGTCATCGGGCTCAAACTGCATCGTCAGGTCAAGATTTGAGAAAGAGGATATTTCCTGCTCCCACGTTTCTTTATCAAAAGTCATGAGTCGCTTGTTTGCATAATCAGTAACCAGCGTCATCCTTAAAAACTTCTCACCACCCAAAGATGTCCCCGGTCCCATCAGGCAACCTTCATCATAAAAAATATTGAAAT
>CAIYES010000082.1 GCA_903925275.1 uncultured Bacteroidales bacterium | reverse complement strand
GCTGCTTAAAAAAAGAGTTACATAAGAGAATAAAATTCACCTTCTTTAACCAGATTTGTGGTTGGAATTTGGTAGGCCTCTATGATTTCTAACGGAATGATGCCATGGTCGGAAGATATCCGGTAATAGAGAAATGCAGGTCTTACCACCAGGCTGCCGGAACTCTTTTTTTGCCGCTCATTCTGGATAAATGCAGCCCTGATTGAGAACCTTTTGGCATTATAAATCCAATATCCGGCAAAACCAAGCGAAAATGTCCGCATGTCCGGTATAATATAATGTGTGCCATCCGGTCTTTCCGGGTAACTTATAAAAAATCCTTTGTATTGCTGTAGAAAGAATTCACCTGCAATACTTCGCCCAAATGCGTTTACCCGGAGATCAAGGATAGTTGTTTTCCCATAAGCATCCCGGTCGGTTTTGTAAAACGGATTATCGATGGATAATCCCAAACCAAACCACTTCCAAAACCCGGCAATTCCGATCCGGAGATTGACATTTGGACGATAACCGATTTTCGGGATTTTTTCGCCGGCGGGATTAATGACCAGTGAAGCATTCTGAAAGAGTAAAAATAGCCGTGAGGTTAATTCATAAGTGTGATCGGAAAGGTATGTACTGTCAAAATTCGCCTGAGGCAAATCTTTTGCTTGGGTGTCATTTTGGGCACCGGTCAATTTCGCCGTAAATGACAATCCAATTAAAAGTGCACCGGTAATCCAGGTATTATATGACATACTGGTCTGTTAACTGCAAAAACCAATGAAAATTGTGATCGATGGACAGACAGTAAGTCACTCACATCATGATTCGTCTTTTGTTGTACGGATAAGACCAATTCCCGCAATAAAAAAGATCAGACCGAGTATGCTGAAAATGAGAAGCGTTTTTAAATCACGCGTACCACCTGAAATGTTGATAAATACAACTGCAGCATAAATCAGACTGCCTATACCAAGGAGCGTAAGCAAGGCACCAAAAATCCTTTTAACATTCATAATTTTTGCATATTAAAAAATTCCATGTCTACAAACATCTTGAACATGTCCTGCCTGGATGGTTTATACATGTATATTCATCAGGTAGGCAAAAAGTCCAAATACCTTGAGAAGCCAGATGATAACCACAACCACGACGACAACATTGAAAATTCTTTTGATTTTGACATCCATGGGGATGTACGTATTGACAAGCCAAAGAATAACACCTGTAACAACCAATACGATTAAGATAGTAAATAATGGCATAATAAATGATTTAGAAGTTAAGCTCAAAGGTAATCCGTCAAATTCACGGAACTGTTACATAATGTTGGAAAAAAATTACATTATTCACACATTCATCTGATATTATTTCGTTCCTTTTTATATTTTCTCCGCGGTGCTTCATTGTTTAATTCATTCATTTTACGATACGCCCTGATCAGCGATGCCGGTAGTTCACCCTGATACGTTACTTTGTAGTATGAAAAGCCGTTGTATGGGATGTCGTTTTCTCCGGCATAAATTTTTATCTGTTTATCCAGTGCTTTTTGCGTAAACTGCAGTAGAAACGCATCTTTTCTTTCTTTGTTTAATTGTCTGTATCTGGCTTCTGGAATAGCTGAACCAACAAAATGATCGCATTTTTCCTGTATCGTAAACAGCATGGTATCGTTAAGATGGTTGTTTAAATAACGAACAAACACGGAATCTTTTACCGACATCCTATCAACCATTTCTGAATCCTTTTCACTGAAAGGCCTGGAATTATTTTGATTGGTCAACAGAAAATATTTTTTCTTTGCTTCAAAAAACAGGATGTATTCTTTCTCCTTTTCAGTATATATCTTGGGATAAACCGCAATTGACTCCTCAGGATTCTTTATCAGAAAATCTACCATTTTTTTTACAAACTTTTTCTGATCCAACCTTAGAGAACTCTTTCGCATTCCCCATTTCAGTGTAAGCGATTTTTCAATTTCAGTTTCTGTATTTTTCACCTCAAGCCGATACGATGCTGTTGCGGGTTTTACAAAAATGTTCTCTATCAAATCAACGAGTACATCATGCAAATGAAATTTTGGATCTTTCAAATCACCGGTAATCGGGATTTTGTAATCAATAACATTACCCCGCTCACGAATGAGCGACATTATCAACGGCAATGGCAGCCATTTTTTATCTTTGTTTCGAACCCGCTTCGATCTGCCTGGGTCAATTACCAATACGTGATTCTCGCTTTGTATTATCCCATTTCTGACCATCCATGTTCCATTGAGTTCAAGGGTTCCCCTGTCTAACGGGTATGAAGTATAGGTTAACAAATAGGGGTTAAACATGGTCACGGCTATTCGCTGAAGATGGTATTGGATATCAAAATCCATACTGTCAATGGGATTTATACTTAACGTCACATTGACACTGCCAAAGGGTTTAATCCCCGATTTCAATGACACTTCAACTCGTTTATGATCCTTGTCAATTGAATCAGCAATAATATACAACGGATTTAAATCCACGGAAAATTTTTCGCTTATGGCAAAATCATTGAATTGTAAATCGCCATTGTAAATTCCCAGCCGGTTGATCTTGTACCGGCTCTGAAAGAAATTTTTCGATAACACTTTTACGTAACGTGCAATTTCAATGACAAGGTTAAACTTCGCGGGATCTGAGGCAGCGGCGACAATATTGGCACCTTTTTTCCCAAACATAGTCTGCACGTTATCCAAATAATCGTAACGCTCATATTTTAAATATGGATGACTGAGCGAAACTGAATCGAAAAGATATTTGAATTTTTTAGGACTAATCTCAATGATAGCTAAAACCAATTTATCAAATGAGGCGAAATCATTGGTATGATTTCTCCCAAAATGGAAATCATTGATGGCCAGCAGTCCTGAGGCAGTCATATTCTCTTTATCCTTAAAGTTTCCACTTCCTTTCATATCTGCATCAAGGTTTGCAGAGAAGTTTCCATCGCTTGTTAAATCTTTGAGATACTGTTCTATAATATTTAAATCGAATTTTTGAATGAAAATACCATAGCGATAATCAAGATTTTTAAAATTGATTGATATATTGCCTTTTGCGCTACCGCTTCCGGTTCCCGACAAGAAAGAAAATTTTGCAGCAAGGGTATCTGAATTCCAATGTTTACCAGTACTTTCAACATTTACTTCTTTGATAAAATAATGTATGGGAGTTACTTCATCACGGTAATAGAACACTCCATTGTTTATTTTTATACCCTGGATATTAAAATGAACCTTTGATGGTGTGGTACGAGGTTTTTTGGGAGTGAACAGTCTTATCAGATCACTGAAATTCAGTAGCTTTTTGTTTTGAATAATGATTCCCTTTGGCTGGTCCAATGTGATTTCTGTGATTTCTATCGTTTTCGTTAACAATTTAAGCATAGCAAAATTTGCACTGACTCCTTTCGCTGAAAAGAACAGGCTATCGGCCTTCTTCAATGAATTGAGACCTTTGGCTTCGTAAATTTTAAGATTGCTGATGTGAACAAAACCGGTAAATGGATTCAGATAAACCCAGTCGAGGGTAATTGGCCTTCCTGAGTATTCCTCATCATATTTTTCAATCAGATATTTTGTGATGGGTGAAATCAATGATATGACAATAATAATTGAAATGATTATAAAACTGATCATAACAATGATTGTCTTTTTTAATTTAGTGATTGCAATTTTCATTTTTCAGAATATCATAAAAATGCACCTGGAAAATGGAAGCATTTCGCTGTTAAATATGGTGAAACGGAAAGGGTATCTTTTATATGCTATTTGTTAAGCACGATAAGTCGCTGATTGCCTAATTTCCAGCGGACACTTACTCCCACTTCATCCGTAGATGTTGATAATCCAACTGAAAGATATCTGCTGCACTTCAACTTGTGCAATGCGGGAACGACAATACCGATGATCGCACCAAGGCCAAAACCAACGGCAACATCTGAAGGAAAATGATCCAGCGACTTTATTCTTGCATATCCGATTGCCAAAGGGGGTACTGAAGCAGCGAGGTATAAAAGATATTTTGCTGCTCCTATTTCGGGATGATAGTCACAATAAACCTTGGCCATGAAAAATGTACTGTAGGCGCAGGAACCAACATGTCCGCTAAAAAATGCATTACGGGTGTTGTTGTTATTCATCCGGTAATCATCCGAGAATCCTTCAGATCCATTTAACGGATAATAAACAAAAGGACGGAAGCGGTTTACGAAAGTAGGTCCGAGAGGACTGTAGTTGTAAAAGCTGAAAGTTATGGTGTGTCCCTCCACATAAATCAACAGCAGATCCAGCCAATCCCTTCTCATTTTTTTATCAATAATAAGCAAACTTGGTAGCAGAAAAATACCAATCTCGCCATAATCGGAAATCTTCTTATAAAGGGTGCGATCGGACGATTTTTGATGTAAAGCCCATCGGTCAATTGAGTTTATCAAATTTTTCTGTTGATCAGTATTAGCAAAAGCCAATTCGTCGTTTGTAAGCTTTGGTTTGCTTTTTAAACGGCTGATGGCAAAATAATCTCCAACCATCCCTACTCCTATTATCGCCCCGGTGACAAAGTAATTTACGTGATAGATTTTTGTTCTGATTTTTGTTTTTACCACGGAGTCAGCCGGTTGACAAAAAACATTTAGAGACAAGACCATTATTATAAAAAAACAGCAGATATTTTTTATTTGGTACCGGTATAGTTTCATTTAGCGTTTGTTTATAAATTTCATTAAAACTATTTTGAAGGCAATTTGGCCAGATGAAAAATGGTAAAACATGTAGTAATCTTACATAAAAATGGTGCATTGATTAAAGTTAAGTTATTCCGCCAGGAACGGTAAGAAACTCTATTCAAACCAGTTCCGTGGCGGTATAACTAATAATATGTAAAGGTGGGTAGTTTTCGAAGGAGAAGTGTTACATAACTATTAATAAAAGTTACATCATTCACACATCTTCAAGGGTATTGCGTTTTTTATGCTTGAGGGACCTGAAAAAAGAAGGCGTTAAACCTGTAATCTTTTTAAATTGATAGGAAAGATGTGCCACACTGCTGTAATGAAGTTTCCATGCAATTTCAGAAAAGGTAAGTTCGTCATAGATGATAAGCTCTTTTACCGCTTCTATTTTATGCAGAATCATAAAATGTTCTATGGTGATTCCTTTTGTTTCCGAAAAAATATTTGCAAGGTATGTATAGTCGTAATTTAATTTTTCACTAAGGTAATCGGAAAAATTTGTTCTGGGTAATTCATCTGCATAATGAACCATTTCGATAATTACATTTTGTATTTTTTCAATCAGGATGGCTTTCCTATCATCCATTAGCTCAAGTCCTGATTTGAGTAAGGCAAGTTTTATCTGATCGCGCTGCAGGAGCGTAATATTTTCCATTATCTCCACAACCCCCAAATCGACATTTACAAAATGCAATCCAAGTTTCTTCAATTCTTCCTTCACCAGTATTTTGCATCGTGTGCTTACCATGTATTTGATGTAGAGTTTCATTCACTTTGATCTTTATTTTTTACAATCAGTCCGGATGAAATACCCAATAATATTCATTTACGATTTTTTGGAAAGTTGAATAATAAATCGTCAAAAACCTGTAAGCCAGTACAACACAACAAACAAAGATAAACAGTTTTCTAACTTTTCGGACACGTCTTGCTTACTTTTTTCAACCCCTGCTGTTTATTTCAAAAAAAAGGCTATATTTGCAAACTTTTTAGTGCATAACTGATCAAATTACACCATAGCCATGAATAAATCGGAAATTATCAAATTTGTTGAGGACACAGTGATCCAGAAAATTGTGTTGCCTTCTTTTAAGGCTGGAGATACCATTACGGTTCATTATAAGATTAAGGAAGGAAACAAGGAACGTATCCAGACCTACCAGGGTGTAGTGTTACAACGTTCCGGTAAAGGGGTGAACGAAACCTTCACTGTAAGAAAAATCTCGGGGAATATTGGGGTTGAACGTATTTTCCCTTGCACCTCCCCTTTCATTGATAAGGTTGAAGTAAACAAGCATGGTGTTGTGCGCAGAGCACGTATTTTTTACCTTCGCGGCCTGCAGGGCAAAAAAGCTCGTATCAAGGAAGAACGAATTTAAGTTTTCGTGATGATATAAAAAAAACCCCGCCAAAAGCGGGGTTTTTAATTTAGTTCATCACCATGTTAATGAATCCGGTTTCAGTAGATTTGAGTACTGTTAGTGCTTTTGAGTAATTGAGCAGATTGCGGATCACCGATTCACTGGGAGAAACTACCTTTCTACTCCTTCGTTTATCAGCAGAAGGGGTGTTGTTCTTTGCATGTAAAGTGGTCAAAGAATAAATTGTAGCAGTACGCTTCATAGGCCGAATTTTGATTATTAATACCATTCATACCTAAGAAACGGGATATATTTCTCAATATTTTATTAGTTGAAAAAAAAATCGGTTTTTTACTGCCTTGAAAATGTACTATTTGGTTACCATGGTTATGGCAAACCATAGTTTCAATGACAAGGGCAAGCCGAGTCCCAGAAGTTCAATCAATTACACGGTGAGGATTACATCTTTCTCCTTTACCAGCTTTCGCAGGTTAATCAGCGCATAGCGCATCCGTCCCAGTGCAGTGTTGATGCTCACGTTGGTAACTTCGGCAATGTCCTTAAAGCTCATGTCGCCATAGTGGCGCATGACAAGTACATCCTTTTGCTCCTTGGGAAGATAATCGATCAGTTTTTTAACGTCCCGATGTATCTGCTCGGTAATAAGCTGCTCTTCAACTGATTCAACAGGGATCCTGACCTTATCAAAGATATCATAATCATCGTTGTTCTCGACAATAGGAATTCGTTTCGCCTTGCGGAAATAGTCGATAATGAGGTTGTGCGCAATGCGCATTACCCATTGGATGAATTTGCCCTCCTCCTTATATTGTCGGGAGCGGAAGGTGTTGATCACTTTAATAAAAGTATCCTGAAACAGATCCTCGGCCAACTCTTTATCCTTAACAACCATAAGGATGTAAGCATATACGCGGTTTTTATGACGACGTATGAGTTTTTCAAGGGCGGATTCATGACCGGCAAGATATTTTCCGATTAACTCTTGATCACTAATGACATGGGCTTGCATGGGGGCCTCCTTTTTAAAAACAAAAAAGAGTAGAAGTCAGTCGATAGTGTCCCTCCTATAATTATGCGCAGCGGGTTTATGGTTGCGCTGGTTTATCCCTGATACGGGAAATTCCCGGTTTGGTTGCAGCAAAATTAAATAAAAAAAACCAAAAAGCAAGTTTTCTTTATAATTTTGCCAAATTCAAGGAAGGAACGAAGGAGTTCATGAACGTAGACACACTCGACCCCAAAGATTTTATTGTCATCAAAGGCGCACGGGTCAACAATCTTAAGAATATCAGCGTAGCAATTCCACGTAATAAATTCGTGGTAATTACCGGTTTATCTGGCTCAGGAAAATCTTCGCTGGCCTTTGACACCTTGTATGCCGAAGGACAACGGCGTTATGTTGAAAGCCTTAGCTCATATGCCCGGCAATTCCTTGGACGTATGAGCAAGCCTGATGTGGATTACATCAGAGGGATTTCGCCGGCTGTTGCGATCGAACAGAAGGTCAATACTTCGAATCCCCGCTCTACTGTGGGGACATCTACCGAAATTTACGAGTACCTTAAATTGCTTTATGCCCGAATCGGTAAGACCTACTCCCCTGTTTCAGGAAACCTGGTAAAGCGTGATACCGTTACCACCGTAGTCGATCAAATCCTCGCCCTGCCGCAAAATACCAGGGTGAATATATTTGCACCGCTTGACCTGACTTCTAAAAACGGTGATCTTGAGGCTAAATGCTCCGTGTTGATGCAACAAGGTTTTACCAGGGTCATGCTGGACGGAGAAATACTGCGTCTCGATGAGATTCCAGAGTTAAAAAAGAAGAAGTTTAAAGAACTTTTCGTGCTGGTTGACCGGTTTTCCATTTCTCATGAGGATGATGAACTCCCGGGAAGGATCGCCGATTCGGTACAAACAGCCTATTTCGAAAGCCACGGGTTTTGTATGGTTGAAACGACAAATGAAGAAAAGACCAGGATCATCTACTCAAATCGTTTTGAATCTGACGGGATGAGTTTTGAAGAGCCTACAGAAAACCTCTTCAGTTTCAACAATCCATTTGGCGCATGTAAAGCATGTGAAGGGTTTGGCAGTGTAATCGGGATTGATGAAGACCTGGTAATTCCCAACAAACGTTTATCGGTTTATGAAGAAGCCATCGCCTGCTGGCGAAGTGAAAAGATGAACGAATGGCAGTCTGAATTGCTGATAAATGCATACCTGTTTGATTTTCCTGTCCATAAACCTATCCAGGAACTAACGCCGGAACAAAAAGATTTGCTCTGGACAGGTAACTCCTATTTTAAAGGACTGAATAAGTTTTTCGAATTTGTTGAAAGTCAGAATTATAAGGTGCAGTACCGAGTTATGATGTCGCGATACCGCGGAAAAACCGTTTGTCCGGAGTGCAAAGGCACCAGGTTGAGAAAAGATGCTTCCTATGTAAAGGTAAACGGCACGTCAATCAGTGAACTCGTTTTAATGCCTCTTGCCTCGCTCACCACCTTTTTCAAAAATCTGAAACTCTCTGATTATGAAACAACTGTTTCCCGCCGTTTGATTACAGAGATCAACAACCGTTTGGAGGTACTTAACGATGTAGGTCTTGGCTACATCACCCTCAATCGTTTATCTGCTACCCTTTCAGGAGGAGAATCACAACGGATCAATCTTGCAACGGCTTTGGGCAGCAATCTGGTAGGTTCAATGTATATTCTTGATGAACCCAGCATAGGCCTTCATCCACGTGATACCCAAAGGCTCATCAACGTTTTATTACGGTTGCGTGATCTCGGCAATACCGTCATTGTCGTTGAGCACGATGAAGAAATCATCCGTGCAGCCGACCAGATCATCGACATTGGCCCGATGGCAGGCCATCAGGGCGGAGAAATTGTTTTCCAGGGTGATTTCCGCAAATTGAATTCCGACACAAAAAGTCTGACAGGGCAATATCTTAACCATATACTTCAGATCAAAGTACCGGAAATTCGCCGGAAATGGCTGGAATTCATTGAAATTAAAGGAGCGCGCGAAAACAATCTGAAAAATGTGGATGTAAAAATCCCGCTGCACGTTTTTACTGTAATCACCGGCGTTAGCGGTTCAGGAAAGACTTCGCTGATTAAGCGGATTCTGTTTCCGGCGCTGAAAAAAATTCATGGCGGATATGGGGAAAAGACCGGAAAATTCGACAGACTTGAGGGCGACTACACCCGGATCGGATCAGTTGAGATGGTTGATCAGAATCCTATTGGGCGATCTTCCCGTTCAAATCCTGCAACCTATATCAAGGCTTTTGATGAAATCCGTGACCTGTATGCCGACCAGCAACTCTCAAGAGTCCGTGGTTATAAACCCGGATATTTTTCATTCAACATTGCAGGCGGACGTTGTGATGAATGTGAAGGCGAAGGGGTTGTTAAAATTGAGATGCAGTTCATGGCCGATCTTTTTCTTCCTTGTGAAAACTGTAAAGGGAAGCGTTTTAAAGATGAGGTACTGGAGGTGAAATACCATGAAAAATCCATCGTCGACATTTTGAACATGACCGTAGATGAGGCGATGGAATTTTTTGAAAAAACCGCCAAACCAACGACCCATGAAAAACACATCGTGGCAAAACTGAAACCATTGCAGGATGTTGGCCTGGGATACCTGCATTTGGGACAATCTTCCAGCACCCTTTCAGGAGGTGAGGCGCAACGCATCAAACTGGCCTTTTTCCTATCGAAGGGAACCAGTGAAAAACCGACACTGTTTATTTTTGATGAGCCAACAACAGGACTTCATGTACATGATATTCACAAACTGCTTATCGCCTTCGAGTCGCTGATCGGCAATGGGCACAGTATCCTTGTCGTTGAGCACAATGTGGAGGTGATTAAAAGCGCCGATTGGGTTATTGACCTTGGTAAAGAAGGAGGTGAAGAAGGTGGGCATGTCGTTTTTGAAGGGACACCAGAGGAGCTTGTCAAGGTTGGGGATTCCTATACGGGGTTTTATTTGAAGGGGAAAATTTAAGGCAGGCAATGCAGGCAATGCAGGCAATGCAAACAATGCAAACAATGCAAACAATGCAAACAATGCAAACAATGCAAACAATGCAGGCAATGCAGGCAATGCAAACAATGCAGGCAATGAAAGGAATGCAGGGATTAGATTGTGCATAAATTATTAACTGATTGAGCACAATCATACCAGTAAAAGGCTGAAATTACTAAAAGACCGGTTGAAAAAGAACCAGCGCTGAAAGCGCGAAATATTATTAACCGTGGGTGAAGCCCACGGAAATCATG
>CAIYES010000081.1 GCA_903925275.1 uncultured Bacteroidales bacterium | reverse complement strand
TGGAATTAACTGTAACAGGAATACGAAAGGTATTTGATTCAAATGGAGGTGAACCAACTTTTAAATTGGAGTTGCCTGAAATGAAATTTAATTTCGGTGCTATTACCTACATAATCGGGCATAACGGAAGTGGTAAAAGTTTATTTCTGAAATTGTTAAGTGGTGAAATACAACCGTCTGACAGTTCAGTCCAGATTGAATTTGAAAACAAAAAATATTCACCGAATGAAATTGATGTTGCTGTCGTAAGACAGAAGGCGGAAGAGAATCTGTTTCTTGATTTAAGTGTTGAGGAAAATTTGCTTTTGCGACTACCAGTGAAATCAATGAATGAAAAATTGTTTCCGAAAAAATATTTAATTCAGAAAGTTGTCAATTCAATCAATGGTCAGAAGGAACTTGAAAAAAAATTGAAGCAAGTTTGTTCAAAGTTGTCAGGAGGTCAGAAACAATTACTTGCCTATTATACTGCTGCTGCTCAAAAATCTCGGATACTATGTCTTGATGAATTTTTATCCTCCACCGATTACAAAACTTCTCAAATACTTAGAGAACAGACAAAGCAATACGCTCAGGAAAAGAATGCTTGTGTTTTAATTGTTAGCCACGATTTTAATGTCGCTTTAGAGGATGCAGATAAAATAATTATTCTTAACAATGGGAAGTTATCTGCTCAACTTGAAAGAAACTCTTCAAATTGGAACAAATCCACTTTAGTTCAAATGGTTCACTTTGTTTGACTGCTTTGTGCATTGGGACAAGATCCCCCGTTTTGTTTTATTTATTTTCTTTACGGTGTCGTAGCGATGATCATCGGCGGCGTCGGCAGTTACCGAGGCTTGATGTTCGGTGCTTTGTTATTGGCTTCCGCCCAACATCTGGCCGCTTTCTATATCGACACAAAATGGATGGATGCCGTAGCGTATATTATTCTTATCCTGTTTTTAATCTGGAAACCGTTGGGATTTTCCGGGCTGCGGCTTAAGAAAATAGATATTTAGTTATTTTTAATTTGGGGGGTTAGCATGTTTGCAACGATTAAAGGCTATTACGAAGAAGGGCAAATATTCCTGGAAGAGGATGCGCCAGTAAAATCAAAAACCGAGGTGATCATTACTTTTCTTACCGAGGGTGCCAAAAATAAGGATATTCAAAAGCGTGTACCCGGTGGTTTAAAAGGCAAAGTGGCTATTCCGGATAATTTTAACGAACCTCTCGATGATTTAAAAGACTACATGTGATGATGAGTAAAAATTACCTTCTGGATACGCACTGCCTGATTTGGTTTCAGGAAGATAATCCCAAGATTCCGTCCAGAGTTATGGCAGAACTTCAAGAACCTGCAAACATTGTGTTTTTTAGTCAAGTCAGTTTATTTGAAATCGCGATAAAACAAAAAATTGGCAAGCTACCTGAATTTACCGCAGATTTAAGCGAAGTTTATCAGCAGGCAATCAACGACCGTTTTACTTACCTGCCTATAAAAAATCAGCACCTGTTCAGCTATCAAAAAATTCCATTACTGGAAACACATCGAGACCCGTTTGATCGCCTTTTGCTGGCAACAGCCTACGAAGAAAATGCCATTATGATGTCGGCTGACACTAATTTCAGCTTATATGCCGGGCTTATTCAGGTATTCTGGTAACTAAAACAATGGACTATCTATTACACCTCGCCATTTTCATTTGTTTCTATACCATGCTTGCGCAGAGTTTAAATCTTGCTGCCGGAGTTACTGGCTTGATTTCCTTGGCGCACGCAGGCTTCTATGGCATAGGCGCTTATACGACGGCTTTGCTGGCCTTGCATTTCGGTTTTTCTTTTTGGTTGAATCTGCCCATTGCCCTGTTAATCAGCGGGGCTATTGCCTTCTTGATTTCGCTGGTGGCTTTGCGCACCGTAGAAGATTATTTCATTATTTGCACCCTGGGCATACAAGTCATCATCTTTTCGGTGATGAATAACTGGATGGATTTAACCAGAGGGCCGTTAGGGATTCCGGGTATTCCCGCCATACAACTATTCGGATTCGGCATTGACAGCAAGATTTCGTTTCTGCTGCTGTCCGCTTTTTTTACGGCACTCGTTTGGTGGTTGCTAAAAAATCTTTTCAACTCAGGCTTCGGTAAAACCTTGGTTGCCATCAGCGAAGATGAAATTTATGCGCAAAGCATAGGCAAGAATGTGACTTTATCCAAAACCATCGCCTTTACACTCAGCGCCCTGTTTGCCGCCATTCCGGGAGCGTTGTATGCCCATTATATTTCCTACATAGACCCGACCAGCTTCACGGTGAGTGAATCCATTTTTATTCTCTCAATCGTTATTATCGGCGGCATGGGGAATCTAACAGGCAGTTTTTTGGCTGCCGCGTTCATGGTATTACTTCCCGAGTTACTGCGCTTTGTCGGCATGCCTGACAGCATTGCTGCAAATATGCGGCAAATTATTTACGGTATTATTTTGGTTGTTGTAATGATGACGGGGAAGAATGGTTTGAAAGAGCTTGTTAGCTCAAAAAATAATACGGTAGGTAAGAAGTCAGCCTGGCTAATATTAGAAATTCCAAGTCCCTGGAACAAATTACCAAGATCGCACTTAACTTGATGGCCCAATAAGACCATTTCACTGAATGACCGCTTTTCAAAGTTAACCAGCCGTTAGGCATCATTAAAAGCAGTTGCGAAATAACTTAAAATACTCGATACTTCGGATTAACACGACGGTTCTTTGATTTTCTGTTGTGTCACCGTTTAAAACCAACAAACGGGTCGATTTTTGGCACCCTTCATTTTTGGGCAAAAGTAGTTGACAGTGTTGGTTACAAGAAAATAACCCGAATCAATTTTATTCAAACCTACGTAGTAAGAGCAATAAAATAAACTAATTTTTACAAAGAGTTAAGATGAATCAATACATG
>CAIYES010000080.1 GCA_903925275.1 uncultured Bacteroidales bacterium | reverse complement strand
ACATGTCAAAGTTATCATCAGTTCTCAAGCCGACAAACGGTAAATCACAGCCAGGACAGATCATGGTTGTCAGGCCAAGTTTCTCTTCATTTCAGACTGAACCAGCCGAAGAAGCTGCAGTTGATGAAGTTCCCGAGCCGGTTGCAGAAGTTATCCCGGAGCCGATTGTCGAAGTGAAGCCGGAGCCGGTCGCAGAAGTGAAGCCTGAACCGGTTAAAGTTGTAAAGCCGGAATTGACCCTTCTGGAGAAAATCCTCAAGGTTGAAAATCTCCAGCTCATCATCGAAAAAAGGGCAAAGTTGGTGCAAACCCGCTCTGAACTTGAACGTTTCCAGATTTCATCCAACGACTTCAACTGCTCCATGCGGCTGAATGACTCTGACGGGAACGTCTTCACCACCAGCTTCACCCCTGGTGTTAAAAAGGTGATTGATTTTCTCAAGCTATCATTCGATTCAAGCATCGCAGAAGCTGAAGACAAGATTAACTTCTGAATTTTTGGGAGTTCCACCCTTGGGGCGGAACTCCCTTTTTTAATGATCGTAAAGGAAAAATCTAATAAGTATGATACAAAAATATTTATTTAGAATTAGTCTTGTAATAAATTTTACAATTTATTCACGTTGCTTACAAATTTTCTCATCTTTGTTGTACAAATATTGTTTCCCTTTGAAATACATAACTTCCAGAATGTTATTTTGAAGTTTTCAAAGGGATCTTAATGAGTAAATAAATTTTAATAAAACGTATAAATGCATTGTGATACCAACATTTCCGGTTGTTTTTGTAAAGCATTATTTTATCCAATATGGTTCTCAATAGTCTTTTTTTTTAGTTGTTCAAGTCAATCTAAGGAAACCTATATATATGATTTGAAATCCTATATAGAGACAGTGTCAGCCGATTGTAAAAACTATACTGAAGAAGATTGGGTTAAATCAGACACTGCTGTTAGTGAGTTTATGCAAATAAAGGAGAAAAAGTTTAATTCTGAATTTACCGAAGAAGAGCGCTCAGAAGTCAATCAATTGATTGGTAAATATTCTGCATTGAGAATAAAACATGAAGTGGGAAAAATCAAAGGTGAATTCAATGATGTTATAGACCAAGCAAAAGGAGCTATTAAAGAGTTGAGTAAAGATACTTTATAATTGGGGTAGAAGGAAAATGTGGAATATATTAAAATTGAGTAATGCTTACATATACTAACCTAAACTTTGAATGATGAAACGCATTTATAGATTTTCCTTAAGGAGCATTTTGTGTTTATCTTTACTGATGTTGTTTTTCCAATCTTGTGGGCCAAAAACCCCTACAGATCCTTTTGAAAAGTTTGACTTTTTGGATGCAAATATTAACACTCGAATTGAAAGTTACTTTGATGTAAGTCATGTCCAAGATACGACCAAACAAGGAAGTCCGAAGGTGTATATTGATTTTTCAAATGGCCTGGTGCAAGCATATAAAGGAAACCCAGACAATGCTGCAATGCTAGAAAAAATTACTCAACGACTAACAGGTTCTGATATTAAATGGTATGGTGTAGGTAAAAATCAGATTTATCCTCTTGATTTTCCTACTACTCAGCTATATAATAAGGTGTCGGATCCCAAATCATATGCTACCGAAATTATGGCTCCCATTGAAGGAACTGTAAAAGAAATTACTTCTTCTAATAGTGATGCTCTTTTTGTAACGGATTTTGAAGAGTACACTGCTGATGGGAAAGAACAATTCGAAAATTTTTCAAAAGGATATGCAAAAGATTGGCTTACAAAAGGAAATTCAATTGATATATATATTACAAACTACCAAGAGAAAACGAAAGATAGAAGAACAGTTTCAAAACATTTGTATTTTATTGTTTTTAACCATGGGACGGAAAAAAAGCTACTGGGAGATATCAAATATGCATTGAAAGATAGGGGATATAAGTTTGAAACATTTTCACTATCAACTGACTTTTATACCCTGACAAATGACTATGGGGCAGACAAGAAAGGTGGAAATTATTATGACAAAGAAGGGAATGATATTGTAGGCTCCTTGGATGGTGAAAAATATATTAACGGTCTGAAAAAAAGAAATAAAATGTTTGAGTTTTATAATTTTCAGCAACCTTGGAAGGATATTTACACTAATTCTAAATCTTTAATGGAACCTGGCGTTCCCGTTCAGTTTACAGATTTTTTTCGGAAACTATACATAGATGCAAGTAAAGATGATGTATTCCAACTTAAGGGACTTGAAGTAAAAGTTTATGACGTAACTGACGATTTCGTTTTCTTTTCGAAGACCCAAGAAGTAAAAAAACATAAACCCAAATTATCTAAAGATGCAAATCAGAATAGTATATTTGATCCAAACGAATCTGACCCAATTGCATTAAGTTGTTATGATACAAAAGGAAATTTACTTCCTGCTTGGACTTATAATCCCAAACCTAATACTTTGCTTAACGAAGTGTTTGTGCTCAACTCTGAACTATATAATAATGGTTTTAAAGAAGTAAAAAACAAAATTGAACTTGGAATAAAATACCACAACAATTTTAATGGTTCGCAAATAACAAACCCTAATGGTTTACTT
>CAIYES010000079.1 GCA_903925275.1 uncultured Bacteroidales bacterium | reverse complement strand
GCTGTAACCGAAAGGAATGACAAGTATGATCAGGATAAAAAAGAACCAGGCATATTTCCTATAACGGAAAAACACGATCATATAGACCGACTGGCAGCAAACGAAGGGAATCAGTATTGCCATATAAGTTGAGAACCTATAGGAAAATGCATCCCGGATCACCCGGATTGTTTCGCTACCATAACTACCATCTCCCCCTGATGACAAAAACCCCAGCATTGCCGGTATCCATGTGTGAAAAATAAAATAGTTCACAGCATACACAGGAACAAAGAAAACAAGCGACATGTACAGGACCATCATGAATTTGTCTCCCGCATGCACCGGAAGTAGCACCTGGAAAGTCTCCTCACTTCCACTTTTCCACCGGCTAAGAAGTATGGCAGTCATCACACATCCTGAAAAGATGAAAAGGAGGAAATGGAATGGATAAGAATTCATCTGCATGAACAACAGGGAGGAAACCAAGGTCAACCCGGAAACAACCACCCAGAATAAAAGGAAAGTCATTTTGTGTTCGGCCCATTCCCGCCTTGCAAGCATGCCAATGGGATTTGTTTTCAACAAGGTCTTCATTTCAATTTCATTTACGGGTTAATACTGCATCGAAAATATGCGGCGATTGAATCGCTGCCTGGAAAAGAAGTTCCATATCCACTTTACCTGGAATCCCCGACAGGTTCTCAGTGATAACTGAACCAGCGAAAGCCTCGTCTGAAGACCAGAGAATTTTATCTTCAGAAGTAACGGTATTTGCCCGGCCAAAGGACAGTCGGCTATCGATTTCATCCAGACTTCTGTCCACCACCAGTCTGCCTTCATCCAGGACCAACACATGGTCGATCAGTGAATCCAGGTCGCGAACCATATGGGTTGAAAGCATGATCAGCCTGTCATCGTCCAATGCCTCAGCCAGCATTTTGCGAAAAACGGTCTTGGATAGTATGTCCATATGAGCTACCGGTTCATCCAGGAACAGGTAGTTAACACCCGTTGCAAGGGCAAATGCGATCATGACCTTCTGCTTCTCTCCAAGGGAAAGCTTTTTGCAGTTTTTTCCGGGATCAATGTTCCAGCCGGACAAGTTGGCCACGAATTGGGATTGGCTGAAATGGGGATAAAATGCACCGTATATCCTTCCGAACTCACTTGCAGATATATTTGGGAGGCTGAATGTTTCAGGAACCACAAACATTCCGGCAAGCCATTCCGGCTCCCTGTTGCCGGGTTTCAGACCGGCACACCTGATGGTTCCGCCATGTGGAAACACCAACCCCGAAATGAGCTTCAACATGGTCGTCTTCCCGGCCCCGTTCTTACCGAGCAAACCGTAAATATGCCCCGGGCTGATGGTGAAACTGAGATTCCTGAAGACGTTTTTCGTCCGGGAATATCCAAATTGTACTTCTGTGAACTGGATCATATTGTAGTGTATTATTGTATTAGTACACTGCAAATATAATACACAAAACTAAAAAGTCAACACTTTTGTTTAAATAATTTAAAAAAAACTGATTTAGCCCAATGATCGAACCCTGGCAGATTTCAAAAAGCTGACACAAAAATTGACACAAAAACCTTCACGCGATTCGGAAATATCGGTATTAACGGGCATCGCAGAAGTGGTGTTGAATCCCAGGCGGTTCCTTAATTTATGCAATAAACTTTCCGATAATAATCCGTGAAGAAGATGTAACCTGCTTTCAGAAGACGGTTGTTGGTGATGGTCCTTGTTAGACAGGCCGACTACCTTGACCACCTAACACCAATTTATTTAAGCCACAATCTATATTAGGATAGGTTCTTATCTGCCTGGACTTTATCATCCTTATATAGGTTGTTAAACAAAGTTGACAGAGACTGGATATTTCAAACCTTTTTCCCTGGTTGACTACAGGTCTTGTTCCATTTTGGTTATGCCATAGGAATATAAATATCAAACGTTGCGCCTTTATTTAATTCGCTTGTTGCGGTAATGATTCCGTTGTGATTCTCTACTATTTTTTTTACGATGGCAAGCCCGATTCCCGTACCAGCATAGACATCTTTTCCGTGAAGCTTTTGGAACACTTCAAAAATACGTTCGCTGAAATGGGGTTCAAAACCGATGCCGTTGTCTTTGATAGTGATATGGCAATAACTTTTTTCGGGTGAAAGCTTCCTGTTGCTTAATTTACTGTCTTTTACGATACTGCTTTTTATTATTATGTGTGATGGTATGTCGGGTTTTGAAAATTTGAGTGCATTACTTATGAGGTTATACATGAGCTGGCGAAACTGAAAAGCGATGATGTGTGCAGGGCAGAGTTCAGTGGCTTCAATGGTTGCATGTTTTTCTTGAATGGTATCTTTTAGTTCGGTTCTTACTTCATCAACAATTTTACCGAGTTCTATTTTTTCAAACTTGTGATCCGTAGTGTTGATGCGGGAGAAGGCAAGTAAATCGTCGATGAGTTGCTGCATTCTTCCAGCTGCTAATTGCATCCGCTGAAAATTATATTTGCCTGTATCGGATAGATTTTTATTTTCATTGTCGAGTATTATCGAGACAAAAGTCTGTATTTTGCGCAGTGGCTCCTGCAAATCGTGACTTGATATATAAGTGAAAGCCAATAACTCCTTGTTGGCAATGATTAACTCTGCTGCCCGTTTTTCTTTCTCTTCGTTTTGAAAGGCTAGTTCTTTGTTGGCAATGATTAACTCTGCTGCCCGTTTTTCTT
>CAIYES010000078.1 GCA_903925275.1 uncultured Bacteroidales bacterium | reverse complement strand
CCAGGAAAGCGGCGAACCTTACGAAAACAGAATCCCGATGCGTTACTGGGCGGAAGATGACATCCCGGGAAAGAAACTCCTTTTGAAAGGCACCAGCAGTCTATCGGATGCAGAGCTCTTAAGCATCATCATCGGCACCGGCATTTCCGGAGATAACTCCCTGGACATTGCCAAATACATGCTCTCATCCTGCGGGAACAACCTCACCGAATTCTGGAAGTGCAGCATATCCGACCTGCAGAAAATCAAAGGCATTGGCGAAAAATCAGCGCTGAAGATCGCTGCCACGTTCTCCCTGGCCCGCCGAAAGAACGAATCAGACGTGATCGTCCGGAACAAGATATCCAGGAGCCAGGATGCCTTCGACATCTTCAACTCCCTCATGGGTGACCTGCCTTATGAAGAATTCTGGCTCTTATTGCTGAACCGGGCGAACCGGGTCATAAAGAAAGTCAAGATTTCCGAAGGTGGTATTTCCGGGACTGTAGTGGATCCTAAGAAGATCTTCCAGATTTGTCTTGAGCAGCATGCCACATCGATCATCCTTGGGCACAATCACCCGTCAGGAACCGTAACACCCAGCGAAGCCGACATCAAGATCACCAAAAAGATCAAAGACAGCGGTTCGCTTCTTGATATTGCAGTTCTGGATCACATTATTATTGGAGATAACCGGTTTTATTCGTTTGCTGACGAAGGTACCATGTAATTTTGATGCTCCGGTCCCTTTCGGTAATTATTCGGGAGGGATCGGAGTTTTAAATAATTTGAGCATTCCTCTTTGTATTGTTAGCTGCTATATCTTGAAAAAAATACTTCACCAAATATTATCGTAACTTTAAAAAGTTTTCTCAATCCTGTTTATTTATGGTTCATCGGTTACTAGTATTTGTATTTATATTACTGACAATTATTCCAATAGCCTGTAAAAATCATAAATTTTTTAATGACGAAAAATCTTTAAATAGTCAGGTGAATCTCATGGATTCAATAAAAAGTTTGGATTCATTATCGCTAAGCTACAGAATCAAAGATAAAAAATTGGCGTTGCAATATGCCAGGAAATGCATGTCTTTAGCGAACAGAATGAACACTCCGGAAGCATTGGTAACAGCCTTAAACGCGCTTGGCAATGCACATAATTCTTCCAGAACCGATTCAAGTTTCTTCTATTATCATAAGGCCGTCCATCAGGCAGATTATTATAATGTGTATAAGAAAAAGCCGCAGATTTTTCTGAATCTGGCTATGATCTATTCCGATGCATCGAATTTTTTGAAAGCTGCTTCACTGGTGGATTCAGCGATCACTCTTGCAGAAAATAATCACCAACATGGTGTTGTTGCTGATGCCTATAATGCATTGGGATTAATCAGACTGGGTGAATACGATTCTCTTGGGGCGAAACAGGCTTTTGAAAAAGCCTTTGAAATCGGAAAGAATAATCATCTGGTTCGGCAATGTGGCAACGCTTTGGCAAATATTTCGTTGTATGAAAGAAAACCTATTGTCTCTGCGAAATACTTGCACCAGGCAATGCAATATTACCACGGATTGCCCGGAACAGAGGAGGAGGTTGCATCAGTCAACATTAATCTTGGGAACAAACAATCGGTTCCTGATTCTGCAATCCATTATTATATAACTGCTTTAAAAATTGCGGAGTCAGCAAGTATCGCCAAGGTGGCCATTGCTGCTTATAATAACCTGGCCTATGCTTACCTTGACAAAAAGAATATTTCAAAAGCCGAATGGTGCATCGAGAGTGCGATTCCATTGGCTGTTACGAGTGGTGATATCGACTGGCTCGCCACCTTGTACGATTCGTATGCAGATGTGCTGATTGCCGGCAACCAAACAGCCAAAGCGCTGGATTACCAGAAAAAAGCTTACGGCAGCAGGGTATTGGCCGACAGCCGGCGATCAGGTTTGCAAGTCAAATTATTATCGTCCATGCTTGATCTGCGGGCAAAGGATATGATGATCAGGGATCAGGAGATTGACCTGAATTTAAAACAAAGCGAAAACCGCTTTTTAAAGGTCCTCCTGTTTGCATTTTTTATTACGATCGCCTCACTGACCTTTTTGCTGCTATGGCTGAAACAGCGTTCGCGTTTGATTCGTGCCCGTGACCAGGTGAATGCTGCTTTAAAGATCATTGAACTTGAAGAGATGGAAAAACGCAGATTGGGTTTTGAATTGCACGACCACACAGGATACCTGGTTAGAACCATTGATCAATTTATCACCGGCTATCATTTCACCGATCCAAAGGAGAAAGAAGATATATCCGCAAAGATCTCCGAACTACGGACCAGTATCCGGAGGTTTTCTCACCATTTGAATCCCATTCATGTTCAGGACGAACAATTCCCCGATTTGCTGGCCGATCTGGTTAAAGATTTTTCACTGGTCACCGGAATCAAGGTAAAGTATTTTATCCCGGCATCATTTCCGAAATTGGCTGATAATCAACTGCTCCACCTGGTTCGCATTGTCCAGGAATTGCTTACAAACGCATCGAAACACGCGGCGGCCTCAAACGTCGGTATTATGGTTTCCATCGCTGACCAAAATCTTGTGCTGATGTATGAAGATGACGGACCAGGGTTTGTTGTGGAATCAACCGGCGCTAAAAGTCTAGGATTTCAGAGTATCCGGGAACGTATCCGGCTGATGGACGGCAAATGTAAACTTGAATCGCAGCCGGGAGCAGGCACCAAATGGGAGTTTATTATCCCTCTATAGAAAATTGATCCATTACCAAAAACAGAATGGCAGGAAATCACGCGATACGACTGTATTATATCGACGATCACCAGGTAACCAGATCGGGGTTCCGTACGATCTTCAGGTCGACAAGAGATACCGTTACGGTTGTCGGGGAGGCAAATTCCGTCAGGCAGGCTCTTGAAGAAGCCGGCAACACCCCCTTTGACATAATCCTGCTTGATCTGTGGTTCCCATCGGGTGATCCGTTGAACAATTTCTCTCTTCTGCGTGCGGCATTTCCAAACCATCCGATCGTGATCTATACGGGCGACCGTACCACCTTCTGGCAACGCAGGATGTATAAGGCCGGGGCAAACGGTTATATCGACAAGGATGCCGGTAAAACCGAAATCCGGACAATCCTCGAACAAGTCATGGCAGGCAGCCGGTGTTTCCCGAATTACCGGCCTGAAAACGAGTTTAAAAAGGTGATCGACGGATACCGTGATGCCCGGTATAAACTGTCAGAGGAGGAACAACAAGTGGTTGCGCTCCTGTTGGATGGTCATCCATCATTAGCCATTGCAGAAAAGCTGGACCTTCACGCTTCAACCATAGACAAGGCGCTCCGCCGAATCCGCAAGAAGTTCAAAGTATCCACAAACATCGAACTTGTCAAAGCATTGCTTACCATGGATTCAGTCTAAGTATGGATGCCAAAAGCAACATGCTGATTGTTTTCTTTTTCTTTTGAAAACGTGTTAGTTAATGAGAATTTTCCTCCATTTGCCAGACGGTTTATTTACTTTCCCGTTCCTGAAATAATTCATTCGGAACAACCTGCTAATAAATACATTATTTTTGTTATATAACCTCTGTTTTCAGACGAAACCAGGGTATTATCTGCTTAACTCTCAAATTGAATTATTACTTATGGATGAACCGTTTTAACCCTTAATATTCAGCATATGAAAACATTTTTAACAATCATTGTAATTGGAATAATGCCTTTATTCCTATACAGCCAATCTGCATCGACAGATTTGACAATTTCGCCTGATTCAGTGTTCTTCATCCCTGGCAATCCGGGAGTGGCAGCAGTTGTGGTCTCAAATAACACTAACCAGCCAATTAATTTATTGCAGGTACAAAGTGAAAACACTCCCGGATACAGACCCTGGGGCTGGAAGGTGTTTTCGATGTCAGTTTCTACGCCGCATTACATTTATCCCGGCCAGAGCATAGATTTCACGATCCATTACTGGACAGTTATTCTTGACAAGCCCCAGACAGGTCTGTTGCAAGACTCGATGTACGTCGTGAGTTCTGTCGGGACGCAATATGTGCATATTTTCCTGGATCCTTCACTGATATCGTCCGTTCAGGATCATTCAAAATTTGGATTCTCGGTTTTTCCGAACCCCGCAATGGATCGAATTACGATTGATCTGCCAGTTGAAGAAACAGGCCAACTACTTGAGGTTGTTGATGCATTAGGCAAGGTAACCATGACTCGCACACTGACTGTATGCAAAACCCAACTTGACATAAGTTCATTGCCCAGTGGCGTCTATTTTGTCCGGCTTTCAGGTGAGAAGTCGTTTCAGGTAGGAAAGTTTATGAAGCAATAACCCATCAAGGTAAAATACACAAAATCAGCTGTGTAAAGACAAATTTAAATCCTTCGTATTATTTGCAATACTAAAAAGAACTCAATGAAAAACTACATGCTGATCATCATCGCCCTGCTGCCCCAGTTGACGGCAAATACCCAAATTACCTTCGAAAAAATCATTACAAAAGGATCAACCGAAACCGGCTGGTCGGTGATCCGTACCTTTGACGGAGGTTATGCCTTTTTGGGCAACTTCGGCGCCTCGCCGGGTTACGACCGGTGGCTGGTAAAAACCAACAACATGGGCGACACCTTATGGTCCAAGACATTCCGGGGGACCGGAGGTGACCTTGGCGACCGCGCGCTGGTCCAGGCAGTTGACCACGGTTTTACCTTCATTACCAACCGCAACGGCAAGGCCGGCTTGCTGCATGTCTCCTCATCCGGGGATTCGCTTTGGGAAAAGGAGCTGTTTTCAGGAATTGGCCTTTCAGTTGCCATAACATCATCCTGGAACTATATTGTGACAGGCCAGAATGCAACGGGTCCTGTCATACACCTTGCACTTGCCGGATCGGGAGGGGATCTTTCATGGGACAAAACATACCACGTTTCCGGACCTTTCTCAGGGTGCAGGAGCTGGACGGTCAGGGAGATACCGGGAATCGGTTACGTCGCGGCAGGTGAGATTATGAGCAACTATGGCTACAGCATCCCTTTTGTCTTCAAAGCAGGGCCAGACGGAGACTCCACCTGGTGCCGGTCATATTCCTGGTTTATGGGAGCAGCCATCTATTCGGCCGATACCATCCTGAACGGTGATATCT
>CAIYES010000077.1 GCA_903925275.1 uncultured Bacteroidales bacterium | reverse complement strand
TAACTGCCCGTTTCACAAAGAGAAAACCCCGAGTTTTTCTGTCTCCCCGTCCAAAGGATTTTACAAGTGCTTTGGCTGCGGGAAACATGGCAATGCCATCGGTTTCATGATGGATTACAAGAAAATCGACTTTTTATCGGCGGTGAAATCCATTGCCTCCGATCACAATATAACCCTCCTGGAAGAACCCCGTTCAAAGGAGGCCACCATAAAGTTTAATCGAAACGAACAGCTTTATGCTGCAAACAAAATAGCGCTGGACTGGTTCCAGGAAAATCTGAATTCAAAGGAAAATGAAGCCGCCCTTGTGTATGTGCTAGGTCGCTGGACCAAGGAGACCATTGCCGACTTTGGGATCGGCTTTGCCCCCGACAGTTGGGATGGCCTGAAAAATTATGCAAAATCCAAGGGTGTCACCGAGGATATCCTGCTCGAAACAGGATTGCTGTCGCAGAGCAAAGGCAAACGCTTCGATTATTTCCGTGGCCGGATCATGTTCCCGATCCTTTCAGCTTCCAGCCGTGTGGTTGGGTTCACCGGCAGGAACTTTTCCAGTAATAATGATGCACCTAAGTATTTCAACACCTCTCAAACAGGAATCTACAACAAGGGAAAATCTCTTTATGGTCTTCATATGGCCGCTAAAGAGATCAGGGGAAAAGGATCTGCCTTCCTGGTTGAAGGCAATGCCGATGTCATACGTCTTCATCAGATCGGCAAAACCAACTCTGTCGGCACCGGAGGGACCTCATTGACCAGAGATCAGATAGCAGAACTTCAGAAATTAACAGGTTCAATAACACTGATCGGCGACAGCGACAAACCCGGCCAGGCAGCTGTTATCAAGAACGGAAAAATGATCATTGAAACAGGGATGTTCTGCAATGTAATAGAACTTCCTGGCGGTGAAGGGAAACAAGATCCCGATTCATTCTTCACCGATGGTGATCAGTTCGAGAAGTATGTTGCACATAACACCCAGGACTATATCATCTGGCAGGCAATCTCCCAGCAGGAACGATGCAAGAGCGCTGATGTTAAGTCAAAACTCGTAGATGAATTGTCGTTTTTGATCACCCGTCTCCCTTCGTCTTCCCATGAGATTTATACTGAACAACTCGGCAAACTGATCAGGCCTAAAAAAGCATGGGTGGACAGGATCAAGCAGTACATGGCTGATGAACCGAAGGAGGAAAAGAAAGATGCCGGTAACAAAATACCGGATCACATCATCCTTTCCGACTGGGAAAAATATGGTTTTTATGAAGATGGCAATTGTTACTTCTTTAAAACAAAGGATGGTCCAAAGCGTGGTTGCAACTTCACGATGGAACCGCTCTTTCATATTGCCTCCGTTCTCAATTCCAAACGATTGTACAAGATCACCAATGAATTTGGATTCAGTCAGGTGATCGAGCTTCAGCAGAAAGATCTTATTTCGCTGAGCAATTTTAAACTCCGGGTGGAAAGCCTCGGTAACTTTTTATTTGAAGGGACTGAATACGATCTCAATAAACTGAAAAGGTATTTGTATGAAAAAACTGAGAGCTGCAAAGAAATATCACAACTAGGTTGGCAGAAAGAAGGATTCTGGGCATGGTGCAACGGAATCTACAATTCCCGTTTTAAAGAAACAGATCGTAACGGTATTGTAAAACACGAAGAAAAAAACTACTACCTGCCTTCATCAAGCGACATTTACAAGGCAGAAGAT
>CAIYES010000076.1 GCA_903925275.1 uncultured Bacteroidales bacterium | reverse complement strand
GTTGATAACAAGGCAAGTATACGGAGATACTGTTTCTTACAGCAAATCGGACACTACCGTCAATGAATCCTATGATTTCTTACAATTAGCCGTTCTGCCACAGTTCACAAGGTTTCCGGATGAATACACTATCCGGAACTCTCAATCAGGGATTCATCAATATTATTGGCGTACCAGTCAGTATGATCAACGAATGATGAAGGGGGATTTTCAATGCCCCTCCAGCATTTGTACTCCTACTTGTTATTTTTTTAGTCCTGAGGTATGTCAATATTATGAATTTACAAAGGGATTGGGAATGACAAAAGATTATAAATACTATTATAATTATGGTTCGTTTAATTACAGTCACCAACTTGTCTGGTATAAAAAAGGCCAGGAAATATGGGGTACGCCGGTCGCTGCAGATTGTCAGCAATGGTTCCCGTACCTTACATGTACTCCCAACCCTGTCATCCTCGAATCCACGACGATGAGCCAGGATACACTGATGATCAATTCCAATTCCAATAGCATTGACTGGCAGGTTGTTGGCTTCATTCCTTCATGGCTGTCAATTGTTCCTTTAACAGGGAAAGGGAGCGGCTCAGTTATTTTTCGAACTGAACAGGTAAATGACGACACGATAAGCAGGTCGTCAGAATTCATACTCAGTTCTTATCAATTGTCGCCGGATGTCCCCATTACGGTCATACAGAAAGGAAAGTCCATCGGGATAACTGAATATGGCCAATTGATTACCGAACTTTACCCAAATCCAACCACTGGTCTTGTCCGCTTCAGGTCGGCGGAGCGGGTTGATGTTGTGAAAGTATTCAATCCTGTTGGGATTTTACTTCAATCCATCCCCGTCAATGACAATATGGGCGTGCTGAACCTCTCCGAAACTGGTAGCGGACTGTTTATTCTGAGGTTTATCGCCGGCAAGCACGAAGTAAATCTTAAAGTCGTAGTTTTGTAAAATCATCTTTCAACTTTTTACATGATCAAAATCGGAATCCTCTCCGACACCCACGGTTTTGTGCATCCCCGCATTCTTGACTTTTTTGGCATGGTCGATGAAATATGGCATGCCGGCGATATGGGGAACATCGGCATTGCACGCCAACTGAGCGGAATTAAACCCCTGCGTTCCGTATATGGCAACATCGACGGGCAGGATGTTCGTATTGAATACCCTGAATTTCAGAAATTTCTGATAGAGGAGGTAACCGTTTTAATGACCCACATCGGAGGATATCCCGGACACTATGACATCAGGGCACGCATACTAATTGAGCAGGACAAGCCGATGTTGTTCGTTTGTGGTCATTCGCATATTCTCAAGGTCATGTATGATAAAAAGTACGGACTGCTGCACATCAACCCCGGTGCTGCCGGGAGATACGGGATCCACAAATCAATAACTGCAGTGAGGCTGATTATCGATGGAAACAACATGCGCGATCTGGAAGTGATGGACATACCCAAGTAACCAGGACTTGAATTCCGGAATTAATTTGTCACTCGTCACTCGTCACTCGTCACTCGTCACTCGTCACTTGTCACTTGTCACTTGTCACTTGTCGTCACTTGTCACTCATCGCAGTCTGTCTGCCGACTTCACCAGGGCCTGATCCTTCCTGATGGCCCGGTTACTGAGAATCAGGAATACAATCGATATCAGCGGAAGTACCATCCCGGCATAGTTGTAATCGGGTTCAATCATGGTCATGGTCTGGATACGGGTAGCATAAAAGAAAAAGATCACCATGATCAATACAATATTGGTAATCAGGTTGAAGGCGCAGATACGGATTTGCAAAAACCGGTTTTTATAAAGAAAAATGGTTACCACGGAAAAAATAATGGATGCGACGACAAGGAATATCAGGGGTGATGTGAAAAAAGCGGGGAAAGTGATCTTTTGATCAGGATCCATACATTTGATCCCATAAATGAAAAATTTATAATTGCCATGAATTTCGTTGTAATAATTCGCTAAAGGGAAAAAGAACAGCAGGCCTGAAGCAATCGCAACGACCGCAAGATAAACAGATTGAATACGTTGTAACATTTGAAGATCGTTAAATTCAATGCAAAATTAGGAAAGATTTCCAATGACAGGAAACAGAATCCGGAAAAAAGCTTGACAATTCATTATTATTTTATATCTTTGTGCCGATTTTAATCCCCACGATCAGTTTCTTTTTGCATTTTCAATCCATTTCAATCCTTTTCCTCAAATCCACAGTTCATTTTTAAATTGACCATCCAATCAATTAAACCATATAAATCATGTATGACATTATTTCCCTCGACAGCAAAGAGCTGTCGGAGATCAGAGTGATTGCCAAACAATTCAACATTCCCAAAGTTGATAAACTTGAAAAGCAGGACCTCATCTACAAAATCCTGGATTATCAGGCGTTGAATCCCACAGATGATATTCTGAACAAAGAAAAACAAGAACAAACAAAACCTTTCCGGGGACGTCCGCGTAAAGATCAGGGTGATAATCCGAGGGAGCCCCGTGAACCAATTGTTCAGGCCAACCCTAAAGAACCGCGCATAGCTGAAATCCCGGTTGAAAAGAAAGATCAGAAAGACCCGGTTGATCAGCGTCCACCGCGGGAAATACGCCCACCCAGGGATCAGCGTCCGCCCCGTGGCCCGTTGCCTCCAAAAGATCAACGTCCGCCCCGTGAACAACGTCTGCCAAAGGACAATAAACCCTTCAGGCCTTACCAGGAAAAAGCAGCCTCTGAACCGTTTGTTAAAATAACTTTGCCCGAAATAATCGATACCCCGGAGGAGCGGTTTGATTTTGACGAACCCAATGACAAACCATTCGTTGCCATCGATCCGGTAGATGTGATCCAGAAACCTGACGGAGTTATGGAACCTGTGGAAACTGAAAGCAGCGAAGTGTATGCCGCTTCCGATGCTGCCGTCCAGCCTGCAGGTGAAGAACGGAAACAGCGAGAGTTCCCACGGAAATATCCTGAACGTCATCGTGAAGAATATACCTTTGAATTTGAGGGGATTATCGCAAGTGAAGGAGTTCTTGAAATAATGACCGACGGATATGGATTTCTGCGCTCATCCGATTACAATTACCTCAATTCTCCCGACGATATTTATGTTTCTCAATCACAGATTAAATTGTTCGGCCTTAAAACCGGTGATACTGTGCGTGGAACCATCCGCCCGCCGAAAGAGGGTGAAAAATATTTTCCTTTGATCAAGGTTGATCTGATCAATGGCCGTAAACCCGAAGAGGTAAGAGACCGTATTCCGTTCGATTACCTGACACCGCTTTTCCCGATGAAGAAGTTTAAACTCACGGGTCATAAGAATGAAAGTATGTCGACCCGGGTTATCGATATGTTTGCTCCCATCGGTTTCGGACAGCGCGGGTTAATCGTTGCACAGCCCAAGACTGGTAAAACAGTGTTGCTGAAAGAAATCGCCAATGCAATTGCTGCCAATCACCCTGATGTTTATATGATTATTCTGTTGATCGATGAACGTCCCGAGGAAGTTACTGATATGCAACGCAGTGTGAAGGCTGAAGTTATTTCCTCCACGTTTGATGAACCTGCCGATCGCCATACCCGTATTTCAAATATTATTCTTGAAAAAGCAAAACGACTTGTTGAATGTGGTCATGATGTTGTGATCCTGCTCGATTCTATAACCCGTCTGGCCCGTGCCTACAATACTGTTGCTCCGGCTTCCGGAAAAGTATTGTCGGGTGGGGTAGAGGCAAATGCTTTGCAAAAACCCAAACGTTTTTTCGGTGCTGCAAGGCAAATTGAAAATGGAGGTTCTCTTACAATCATTGCAACAGCTTTGATTGAAACAGGTTCCAAAATGGACGAAGTGATCTTTGAAGAATTCAAGGGTACCGGTAATATGGAGTTACAACTCGACCGCAAACTTTCCAACAAGCGTATCTATCCTGCCATCGATATCGTCTCTTCCAGTACGCGTCGTGACGATCTGTTGCTTGACAAAGATGCACTGCAACGAATCTGGATCCTCCGGAATCATCTGGCCGACATGAATCCGCTGGAAGCCATGGAGTTTCTGAGGGAACGTATGAAATTTACCAACACCAATGAAGAGTTCCTGATCTCGATGAACGGATAACCTGTATCACAGGCTGATCCATTGTATTGCGAGTTTCTTCAGGTCTACTCCATCGTAATTTCCAGAGCTCATCATAAGCAGAACGCTTCCCGGATCTTTTTCCAGAAGCAAGCGTTCAACCATCATCATTGAGCTGGTAAACACCTCCATGCCGGGTTTCATGAATCCTTCCATGACCTGTTTTACGGTGATATCAGGCAGACGCTTCAACTGCAGTGCGTGGGGATTGAAATACACGATGGCGCTGTCTGCCCAATCCAATGTTCCCTTGTAATGACTTAAAAACTCATGATTCAGGCTGCTGTATGTATGCAGTTCAAGACATGCAACTACTTTCCGATCGGGAAACTGCTCCTTTACGGCTTGCAGCGTGGCTTTAACCTTCGACGGTGCATGCGCAAAATCCTTATAAACCACCCTGTTGCCTTGTTTTGCTATCAGTTCCAATCGTTTTGACGCTCCTTTGAAAGACTGGATGGCTTCGTAAAAGGTAAGATCGCTGATGCCAAGCTGATTGCATATCAGGCGTGCACCATTCAGATTTAAAAGGTTATGCTTTCCGAAGATTTGCAGAGGGTAGTGGTCGTTGTTTGACAGGATATTGGTCACACCATTCTGGATTTCAAACCGGGGTGTGCCATACGGGATGATTGCAATGTCGGTCCGTGATCCCGGGCAGATACGCTGCAACTCATCGTCTTCACTGCAAAAGATCAAACATCCCCCCGGGGAAATCTGGTTGATAAAGATTACAAACTGATCCACATACTGTTCGAATGTGGTGAACACATTGATGTGGTCCCAGGCAACTCCGCTCAGCAGTGCGATATCAGGTTTATAGAGATGGAACTTCGGGCGCAGGTCGATTGGAGATGTAAGATATTCATCACCCTCAATAACCATGACCGGTGCTTCGTCTGTCAATCGCACCATTACATCGAACCCTTCGAGTTGAGCACCAACCATATAATCACAATCAATGCCTGCCTTTTGCAGTACGTGAAGGATCATGGCGGTAATAGTGGTTTTGCCATGACTTCCGCCAATCACGATGCGTTTTTTATTTTTCGATTGTTCAAAAAGGTATTCAGGATAGGAGAATATTTTTATTCCCAACTCCTTTGCTTTCAGCAATTCCGGGTTATCGGCTTTGGCATGCATTCCCAGGATAACGGCATCAATGGCTGGGGTAACCCTTGAAGCATCCCATCCCCGGGTTTCGGGCAGTAAATCGTAGGCCGCCAGACGGCTTTTGGATGGCTCAAAAATTTCGTCATCAGAACCACTGATGATATATCCTTTTTTATGCAGGGCAATCGCAAGGTTGTGCATGGCGCTGCCGCCAATGGCAATAAAATGAACACGCATGATTGACATATTTTGCTCAAAATTACATCATCGAAGCCAGTATAAAAACATAAACAGTTGTAAAAAATGAAAATTTTCCGATACACTATACGCTCTCTCCCAAGGGAGATGATGGATCAAGAGGAAACTCTGGGGGATTACATTTGAAATTGAAATCGACTTGGTGAAATGAAACTGAAAAATCACTGCAATCTTAGAACCCCATAGGGGTGATATCTTTGTAGCAG
>CAIYES010000075.1 GCA_903925275.1 uncultured Bacteroidales bacterium | reverse complement strand
GGATATCAGGCTTGTTAAAGTTTGATAGAAGATGGAAAACCCTGAATTCTTTGGTGCGGAAGCATAAAAGGTTCAGGGTTTTTTATTTCATGAATTCCTACCTTTTAAGCACTTTTTTCGGATCAGGAACAATAGTTGTGGAGTAGGACTGAAATTCTGACCTTTGCCAGGAACAAACTAACTGCCATGAACGATTCCTACAACGTCTTACTGAAACTAATCCTGCCCGAATCCCTGGATACCTATTTTGAACTGATTTCGTACAGTAAAGAAGGGGAAGATTTGCATCTGTACCTCAAAGAAGTAAATACTATTCCGGAAGAATTTCATGGCAATAAGTTATCCTCCAAGGGCTTTTATGATGAGATAACCGTACAAGATTTTCCAATACGTGGCTACCGGGTATACCTGCATATAACGCGCCGCCGATGGCTGAATGAAGATACTGGTAAGGTCGTCTCTCGGGACTGGGATCTGGTAGCAAAGGGAACGCGAATCACTAAAGATTTTGCGGCTTTTTTAAAAGAAATCGGCCGATACCCAAGCACATAGCATGCAAACCATCGGCACTTTCTATGGGGTGAATGGAAAAAACCTCCAGCGCTCCTATAGGAATCGACTAAGTGAGTTTCAGCAATGGGAACATAGAAAGGATGCTAGTAAAGGCCTGGTATTTCCTAAGAACCTGGGGCCCTATCTTTCCATTGACGAAACGTCACTGTCTCATGGGGAACTTTACACGATTGTCACAAACAAAGCAGCTAAAGGAAAGAAGGGATCGCTGGTGGCCATTTTAGAAGGGACCAATTCTGAAACAATCATCCCCTTTTTACAACAACTTCCTGTAAGGGAACGGAATAAGGTACTTGAAATAACCCTGGACCTGGCCGGGAACATGAGCCTGATCGCCAGGCGGTGCTTTCCCAATGCCACTCAGGTAATTGACCGGTTCCACGTCCAGCAGTTAGCTACAGAAGCTCTGCAGGAGATCCGTATTAAATACCGATGGGAAGCCCTGGAAGCAGAGAATGACGCAATTGACGAGGCTAAAAAGAGCAAGAGTCCATATAATCCGCAAATACTCAGTAATGGAGATACATTGAAACAACTTCTTGTCAGGAGCAGGTATCTATTATACAAACAGGAGCAGAAATGGACCAGCCACCAGGCTGGCAGGGCGGCAATACTGTTTGAACGCTTTCCTGACATCAAAAAAGCATATGATTTAACCCAGAACCTATCCTGGATTTTTACCAATACAACAGATAAAATATACGCTTACACGAGGCTTGCCAAATGGCACGAAAAGGTTGAACAGGCAGGGTTTAAAGCCTTTAATACGATATCCCGTACAATCGCCAACCATTATAAAACAATCCTGAATTACTTTAACAACAAGAGCACTAATGCTTCCGCCGAATCATTCAACGCTAAAATCAAGGCTTTCAGGGCTCATTACAGAGGAGTAACTGATATAAATTTCTTCCTCTTCAGATTGTCAAAGTTATACGCCTAAGGGTGGCTGCTCCACAGGTTTTGCACTTGATCCCAAATTTCATGGATTCCCGGAAATACAAATGGGAACCTCTTCTGTACGAAGGGGTTCCCATCCCGTCATCCCGGTGGCCGTAGCCACCTGGCGCGCCCAGGTTACTGTTATTGTTGTTGAAGTACTCAATCGGGGTGTCCCCTCCTTTTTCTTTCCGATCCTACGCCTCAGTTACCTTCGCAGGTAACCCCGGTTTTGGTTCCCGTTTCAAAACGCGTGCCTTTCGGGCCGAACCTTGCGGGTTCTTTCTTTGGGGCCTGGCAGCGAGTGCCGGAACCTTGCGGCCCCTACTTTCAACTGCCTGTTTTTATCGCGGACCTTTTATCGCTCGCCTGAGAAATCAAATATACATCAGCGAGAGGCCCTGACGCAAGTTTTTTCGGTAGGAAATATGAACATATTTCTCACCGGAGTTATTAACAATTTGTTAATAACTTTTTCGAGCAACTCCGGATGTTTGGAAGGTGAAGGCGATGCCGGGCACTGAATCGTAAAAGCCAGTATTATTCGATGGAAACGGTAAGGCCGCGCAGGGTCATCTCGTCAAAAAGCGGTTTTAACTGCACAAAATCGCCGGTTTTAACCATGCACTTGCCCTTGAAATGCGCGATCATGGCACATTGTTCAGCCTGTTCCGGCTCATGTTCACACACTTCGATCAGGGTTTCGATCACAAAATCAAACGTGTTAACATCATCGTTAAACAGGATCAGCTCCCGGATGATGGTTTGACTTTCCTGGTGTAAAGTTGATGGACTTTTTTTATGTTTGACCATGATAATTGGTTATCATGACAAAATTACATAAAAAATGATTGCAAAACTTTACCTTTGAATTCCTTTGAATTTATTCCCGGATGGAATTCAGCGAATTAGTGGTTTTACTTGAAAAGCGATTACAGCAACCCCTTCCGGGCAGATCAGCCCAGTTGAAAATGTCGTCGCTCGCGCGCATGCAGGAATTAGTCAGGTTGTTTCCCTCGCACGACGCCATCCTGAGCAGTGTATTGATCCTCCTGTACCCGGCAGAAGGGAAAACCAGGCTTGTACTGATGCTCAGGCCCGAGTACGGAGGCGTGCACAGCGGGCAGATCAGCCTGCCTGGCGGGAAATATGAAGACACAGACGACAGCCTGACTTTTACCGCATTGCGGGAGGCCAAGGAAGAGATCGGGATAGAT
>CAIYES010000074.1 GCA_903925275.1 uncultured Bacteroidales bacterium | reverse complement strand
CTATTGAATTCAGATGATCGGTAGGTTTCTTCAATGATGTTGCTGTATTTCTCCATGATGAATTTGCGCCGGAGTTTCAGGGTAGGCGAAATTTCACCGGAATCGGTGCTCCATTCTGCATCAAGAAGTCTGAATTTTTTAATTTTATTTGATTGGTCAAGACCCAGATTAAAACGTTCAATTTCCTGCCGGATTCTGCGAATAATTTTCGGATTTTGTACCGCTTTTTTCCGGGAACCAAAAGCAATGTGTTTGACTTCACACCAGTTTTTCAGGTGCTCAAAGTTTGGAATAATCAGGGCACCCGGAAAGTTCCTGTTCTCGCCAACCACCATGATGTGCTCAATAAAGGGTGATTCCTTGATCCGCTGTTCGATGGGCTGAGGTGCAATAAATTTGCCTCCGGAAGTTTTAAAGATCTCCTTTTTCCGGTCGGTGATCTTCAGAAATTTACCATCTTCAATAACCCCGATATCCCCAGTATGGAACCATCCGTCGGCATCGATCACTTCGGCAGTCTTATCGGGCCTGTTCAGGTACCCCATCATGATGTTCGGCCCTTTGCAGAGGATCTCCCCGTCTTCGGCAATTTTCATCTGGTTCCCGGTTAGCAAGGTGCCAACGGTGCCGAATTTGACACATCCCGGATCGAAACGCGAAAAGGTTATCCCGGGCGAAGTTTCCGTGAGGCCATAGGCTTCAAGGATTGGGATTTTTGCAGCCCAGAAAATACGTGCCAGTCTGGGATGCAGGGATGCACTGCCCGAAACGATGAATTTAAGTTCTCCTCCCAGTGCCGCACGCCATTTACGAAACACCAGAAGGTTGGCAAAAAATAATTTGACGTCATAAAAAAAGCCACGGGCGTGATTCAGTTCAAATTTATGGCCCTGCCTGAGCGCCCAGAAAAAAATAACCTTCATTGGCAAAGGCAGGTTCCGGCCCTTCATTACGATCTTGTTGTAAATTTTTTCGAAAACCCTGGGAACTGAAACAAATCCATGAGGCTTAACCTCACGGATATAATCCCCGAGTTCATCAATGTTCTGAACGTAATAGATTGATACGCCAAATGACTGGTAAACATAACTGGCTGTTCTTTCATATACATGGCAAAGCGGTAAAAAACTGACAACCCGGTCGTACAATTTCAGTGGTATGATTTCAGCCACTGCCTTGTAATTTGTGACAAAATTATTGTGTGATGACATCACTCCTTTTGGCCGGCCTGTCGTGCCAGATGTATATATCACCGTGGCCATGTCGCCCGGTAATATCGTTTGTTTGATGGATTCAAGTTCACCGGGATCCGGGTAATTTTTACCCAATTCCAGAATTTCGGTCCAACTTCTGATCCCTTTTACCGGTTCAATGGAAAAAACGGCTTTCAATCCCTCTATTTCAGAAAGGACATTTTTAATGCGCTGATAAATTTCCTGATCAGAGATAATAAGATATTCTATTTCAGCATCTTTGAAAATATACCGGTAATTTTCCTCACTGATCGTTGGATACATCGGCACCTGTATCGCGCCGATCTGAAGGATCCCCATGTCAAAGAAGTTCCATTCCGGACAATTTACCATCAACGTGCCGATCCGCGTCCCCTTTTTAATTCCCAGGGATAACAAACCCAAACTGATCCATTGGCTGTAATTGATGTAATCATTGGCCGTGTAATTTACCCAGCCACCCTTTTTTTTAACATTAAAAAGGTTGCTGACCGAATTATACTCATCCTTGTATAATTCCAGGAGATCGAAGATTCGGGTGACTGATTTCATCTCATAAAAACGAAAATAACATCAATTTATTCAAAGAGTTTCGCAATTTTTTCTTCATATTTCAGGGCGATGACATTCCGCTTCAGTTTCATTGTCGGCGTTATTTCGCCGGTCTCAAATGTCCATTCTGAATCAAGCAGATCCCAGCTCTTGATTTTTTCGGTATCGCCTAAACATTTATTATACTTGTTGACCTCGGTTTGAAACCGTTTTCTGATGCGTGGAAGATTGATCATTTCCTCATTTGTCGTAAATGGAATCTCCTTCACGGTACAATAAGATTTCAGGAAAATGAAATCGGGAACAATAAGTGCTCCCGCAAACTTCTGATGTTCACCAACTACCACAATCTGATCGATAAACAGCGATTCCTTAAAGGTATCCTCAATGGGCTGCGGGCTTATATATTTTCCAAACGAGGTTTTAAACAGCTCTTTTTTCCGACCCGTGATCTTCAGGTGGCCTTCGGGTTCAAACCGTCCCAGATCACCGGTATGAAACCAACCGTCGGCGTCAATTGCATCCCGGGTCATTTCGGGTTCTTTATAATACCCTTTCATGACATTCGGACCTTTGCACAGGATTTCCCCATCCCCGCCTATTTTCACTTCAACATTACTGAGCAGACGACCCACCGTGGCAAATTTCGTCCCGTTTTTGGTCAGATCATTCACCGCAATCACCGGGGATGTTTCGGTCAGGCCATAGCCTTCGAGAACATTAATACCGGCACAGGTAAACATCCTGGCCAGTCTTGGCTGCAAGGCTGCTCCGCCCGACACAACCAGAAGATGTTTTCCTCCCAGGGCAGCACGCCATTTGGTATAGACCAATTTGTCATACAGTTTCCGTTTCAACTCATAAAACCATCCATTGGCACCTTTAAGCTCATAGCGCAGCGCCAAATGCAAAGCCCAGAAAAAAATCCATCGTTTTACGCCGGTCAGCTTATGGCCGGTTGCAAATAATTTATCATATATCTTTTCAAGCAAGCGGGGCACCGTGGATAGAATATCAGGTTGCACTTCCTTCATATTGTCGGTGATAGTTCCCAGGTTTTCAGCATAATAGATGGAAAATCCAAGGTAATGGTAGAGATAATTCAACATCCGCTCGTAAACATGGCACAAAGGCAGATAACTCACAGCTTTAGCCTCTTCGCCAAAGGGGGGAATATGTGCACAGACCTTGAAATTTGAGATTATGTTGTGATGTGTAAGCATTACACCTTTAGGATTTCCGGTGGTACCTGATGTATAGATGATGGTGGCCACATCCTCCGGTTTGATTTCCGCTTTACGCGACTCAAGCATTGTGTGATCTGTACTTTGTTTTCCAAGTTCGATCAGATCGTTGAGATGCTTGTGCTCATCATGTGCCTTATAAGTATAAATCCCTTGAATATGAGCGATTTCCGGAAGGATATGCTGAATCTTTCGAAGCAGCTCCTGTCCGGAAATAAAGACAAACTTCACCTCCGCGTGGTTGAGAATATATTTGTAATCGGATTCGCTTATCGTGGCATAAATCGGTACATGGATCGCACCAACCTGCAGGATGGCCATGTCCACAAAATTCCATTCAGCCCGGTTTGAACTGATTTGTGCAATTTTGTCGCCCGGTTGAACACCCATGGCGAGAAAACCCTGACTAATGTTGTCAACGATTTCCCGGTATTGCCTGATGCTGTATTTCGTCCACTCTCCATTTTCTTTGGATGCTACAACGTCGGGTTTGGGTTTAAAAGTGGCTTCATGATAAGGTAAAAGGTCAAAAATGCGGGTTACTTCCATAATAAATTGGCGTTAATTGACATGCACAATAATAATTTGTGCAATGATACGAAAAAGTCAGAAAGTCACAAGTTAATAATTATTCCTTGTGGATATTCACTGCACTCGCCTGATCTGTAGGCATCAGCACCAGGTCGTTGACATTGACATGATCGGGAAGCGTGGTAACATAATAAACAGCATCGGCAACATCGTCAGATGAAAGAGGTGTAAACCCAATGTAAACTTTGTCTGCACGGTCTTGGTCTCCCTTGAACCTTACAATCGAGAATTCAGTATTTGCGGCACCTGGGGCAATCTGGGTAACTTTGATATGATGTGGTAAAAGGTCGATGCGGGTACCTTTGGTAATGGCATCTACT
>CAIYES010000073.1 GCA_903925275.1 uncultured Bacteroidales bacterium | reverse complement strand
TTCCTTACAGAAGTGAATCCATAAATATACAACATTTATCCGGATTGTTTTATAGTACTTTGTTTTTTTTTACTTTCGCTACCTAAAACCTTTATTGCCATGCGAACTCTCGCTTTTTCGTTTCTTGCATTGTTTCTTGTGATGACTGGATTACATGCTCAGACCCGTATCCCCATCACCAATAATATGCAGATCAACAGTTATTCAAATATCAAATTCATTCCGAACAACTATGTCTTCTCCGACCCCGATTCGAACGGTGTGATCCAGATCAACGGTCAGCATAATATTGTTCTTGATGGTGACAGTTGCAGAGTCAACGGACAGATTTTCAAGGGATACATGATAAAAATCAACAATTCGCACAACATCATAATCAAAAATTTTGATTCAGTTTTTAGTTATAAATATGCCGTTTACATTACGAATTCCGACCATATTACCATCGACAGCAATACGTTTTGCCATAACAAGGTTGATTCAGCAGGTTGGATTGATGTGTGGGCCGACTATACCAAAGCGCTTGGAGGAGGAGTAATGCTATATCAGAGCCGCGCTGTGCATATTCATAATAATATTATGAATATGCAGAATGATGGGGTGGCCCTGTATCACTGTGATTCCATTAAAATTCATGACAACGATTTTTCGTGGAATACATCCTATGGAATAAGGATGTTCTGGACCGACACCTGTCATATTTACCAGAACAACTGTTCGCATGTAAACCGGCCCAGGACCGATCCCAGTGATTGTGCGGCCCTGCTACTGATTATTTCGAATAACAACACCGTCACCAACAATGATCTGTCGTGGTCTGGCGACGGTGTTTTTCTGGGGCAGTATCAACATTCAACCACTCCGAACAACAATTATTTCGCATATAATGAATGTTCGTATTCTCCTCACAATGCCATCGAAGCAACCTTTGCTTCCGGCAACGTGTATAAACATAACCTATGCAACTACAGCAGTTACGGATTATGGCTTGGGTATTCTTTCCAATCGGTTATCGACAGCAACGAAATCAACGGAAATACTACAGATGGCATTGCCATCGACCGTGGTTTCAGCAACCAGATAACAAACAACACGATAAGAAACAATCCCAGGGGTATTGCCTTATGGGAAGGCAGTCCGATCACAGGCTATACAACTCAGTATTCCAAGGATTACGACATCCATTCGAATATCTTCGATGGCAACACTCTGGCGGTTTCCCTTTCCAAAACTGAGCATACCCATATGACCGGGAACATCTACAATTACAGTCAGAGCGCCTCGTTATATTTCGATGGCCAATCGAACCTTGATACTATCACAGGGAATACTTTCATCTCGCCTACCGTGTATCATTTTCAGAATACATCCTCTTACAATATATATGCTCCGGATAACCTTTTTATACCATCCGACAGTCTGATGATACTTCACAAAGTGTATGATAAACACAACAACTCCTCCCTCGGCCAGGTCCAGTGGTGGCCATATACACAGGGTGAGCAACCTGCAATACAGTCGAACCCGCCATGCGATATGGCTGAACCCCCTTCGGTCTGGTATGCATATCCTGAAACCGGTTATCCTGCCACGAATCGGTTTGGCGACTCGGTTTATTTCGACACCGCGGTTAAAAAAGTGGGCATGGCCTCGGTAAAAATGGTTACCAGCAGGGGATGGGACCTTGCTTTGAATTACAGGCCTTCGGCCGATTCGGTTTCAAACTGGGGTCTGACATCGTCTGATACCCTGTATTTCTGGGTAAGAACGATAAAAAATCCCTTTGGTTTTCAGTATTTTTCGGTCAGGATAGGGAACTCAAAGGGAGGGTATTTTAAGTACACTGCTTCGCCTGGCTTGCTGAATTCAGCGAACCTTAATTGGAAGCTCCTGAAATGTCCGGTTTCGGGAGGGAATGGTTTTTCGAGAACGATTGTTGGAAATATGAACTACGATTCAGTAAATTATGTTGAAATTCATGCCGATTGCTGGGATTACGGATTTACTCTGTGGGCCGATGGAGTTCAGTTTTCGCCTTGTTCTCCTATCACAGGAATATCCAACGAAAAGTCATCCGCCGAAAACAGATTAATCAACTACCCTAATCCGTTCACAGATCAGACCACAATAGCATACGAGCTTCAAACTCCGGGTAAGGTAAAACTGGAGGTTTTCAGTATTGAGGGAACATTAATTGCAACTCTGGTTCACAGGTATCAGCAGTCAGGAATATATGAAATAACATATGATCCCTCCATCCTGCATCCTGCATCCTGCATCCCGCATCCCGCATCCCGCATCCTGCTCCTTCGCCTTACTGCTCCTGATTTCACAAAAACCATCAGGCTTATCCAAGTAAAATAAATACTACCTTTGAAGCCGGATTTTTTACAGAAAATAATCTGGTTTTGAATACTAAGAATACTGTACTTATTGGATTGAGCGGAGGAGTTGATTCTTCTGTTGCAGCATATCTTTTAAAACAGCAAGGTTATCAGGTTATTGGTGTGACCATGGCTTTGTGGGATGGAAAAAAACTTCCGGTATCTTCAGGCGGCAAGCATGCCTGTTACGGTCCGGATGAGGAAGAAGAGATCCGTGAAGCCCGGGAGATTGCCGGAATCCTTGAAATCCCTTTTGATGTTTTTGATTGCTCTGGAGAATACAAAAAGGAAGTCCTGGATTATTTCAGGAATGAATATTATGCCGGACGAACGCCGAATCCATGCATACAATGCAATCAGCACATCAAATTCGGTCTGCTTCCTGCAATGGCTGAAAAGCAGGGTTTTGAGTACGATTATTTTGCAACAGGTCATTATGCCAGGGTTGAACAGAATCCTTCCTCGGGCAGATACATTCTGAAAAAAGGGGTGGATCAGATAAAGGACCAAACCTATTTCATATACCGTCTCAAACAGCAGCAGCTTGCCAGGGCAATGCTTCCCGTCG
>CAIYES010000072.1 GCA_903925275.1 uncultured Bacteroidales bacterium | reverse complement strand
TCCCTCCTCTGGCCGCATATTCCCATTCCGCTTCAGTAGGTAACCGATAATTCTTTCCGGTTTTTTGATTCAACTTCTGAATAAATTCCTGAATATCATTCCAGGATACGCTCTCAACCGGACAATTGTCGCAGTTCTTAAAGTTGGATGGATCATTGCCCATTACATCCCGCCATTGCTTTTGGGTTACCTCAGTTTTCCCAATTAAAAAGTCGCTCAATGTTACCGGATGCACTGGTTTTTCATTAGTTTCTCCATCATTGCTGCCCATCTGGAAAGTTCCTCCCTTCACCAGAACCATATCGGTCATCTGCTCGCTTACTTTTTTCCGCACATCCACTTTGGCAAGGCCGTTTGGCTCCACGGTTACCAGGCCTTCCCAGGTTTCGTTACCGGTAATTTTCATGGAATGCTCTCCGGCAGTAAGGTCTTTTAATGTATAACGGCTGTTGGCATTGACCGACCGTGCAAAATCGCCATCGAGGTAAAGTGAGCCGCTTAGTTCCGTAGAAAGTTCAATGGCCCCGGTAATTTGCGTCTCTTCAATGACCACCTTTCTTTTTCCCGGTTGGGTTGGCGTGGAAACCGTTCCGGGCGATGCTGCAGTATTTATTACAAAGACAAAATCTCCCTCATCAAGGCGGGAATCATTGATCTTACCGGATTGTGGATGTTGCCTGTTGTTGGAATAGGTACTTACCTCTTTCTTTAGAAAACTTCCAAGTTCGCTTCCGGTGAGATATCCATCCTTGTCATAATCAGCCTTTCCATCTAAGGCTTTAATGAATTGATCGCAAAAGGAGCTTTCATCAGCAACCGTTTCGTTGGCACTTCCGCTTGTTATGAATTGCCGGACAGGTTTTATTGTACTATAGGAAATGTATTCCGGAATTCCTGACCGATCTTCGGTAAATATCGTTCCTGCAAAGCAAGCATCAAATAAGAAAATCGCATGTTTCGACTGTATTCTTTTAGCGTAGATGTCGATTTGAGCCATTTCCATCGCCTTACTTTGAAATGCCGAAGGATTATTTTTAGACGGCAATGGTGTGTTGGCAGGTATGATATAGCCAAGCTCTCCTCCCCAGTCTGTTTTTATCGTGTATCCATGGCCGGCATAATAGAAAAGAAGTCGGTTATCCCGTGAATTGCCATACTCAAAAATGAAATCAGAGAATGCCCTATCCAAAGCATCCTTATTAGCAGGATTCATAACAACATCAACCTGAAATCCATTCTTCTCAAGCGCTGCCCTGACTCTTGGGATATCGCGGTTTACGCCCGGTAAAGTGTTCCATCCATTGGTGTAATTGCTCACGCCAATAAGCAAGGCATGGCTTTGCTGATATAACACCATTGATTTGCCATCGACTGTAAGTTCTAACGGCTTCATGCCGCGTTGCTGGGCTGAAACCAATGAACCATTGGCAATGAAAATTATAAAAAGCAGAAAAAAACGGAGATTTGTCTTCATAGGTTAATTGTTAAGCCTACACAAAGATAGCAAAAGTAAAAAATCATTAAAAAGAAGTGAAAAAACCAAGTTGTATTCATCGAAATCTGTTAGCAAGTTAACCATAAATGGAATTAATCTATGGCTTACTCCACCTCGAAGGATCAAACTCCAACCCAAGACAATCATGAATCTTACAAGAATACATCACCCCATAGTCATTATCAAACACTGGCCCAAGCATCTCATAACTGACTGAATTGATATTGAACCCCGGAAGGGCCTTGACGGATAGAGGTTCGCATTTAAGATGATCATGTAGCATCCGGGCAATGACATCAGTTCCGATCTGTTTCATCTTTGAAATAAGCTGGATTTCACCTGAAAAGTCATCAATATGACCCATGTGCCCAATGATCAGGAAACCGCCATTGATCAAATCCAGAATGTTGTCAAGGTTTGAAGCTTCAAAATTGCCGGAAAGACTGGTCAGGATCAGTGCCGGGTACTTGATGTTTGATCGCAGCGCAGCAAGCGGCTCGTTGATGTCCATCATATAGAAATCATTGATTTCCTTGTGCTCCCGGGCAAGGGTGCGGAAATACTCAACGTAGCTGTTAATGTCGGTCATAGGATTCGATCTTGTTCATATACTCGTGATACTCTTTTGCCTTCTTGTTTAACCCGATGAATACGTTATAAAGGTTTGAATTCATTACAGTTTCGAGACTTTTATCATCGGTCTTGCCATCGGCAAGGGAGATGATGAGCGAAGCCCATCCGTTATCTTCACTCCCGGTGCCACCTTTTTGCTCATAAACATATGGATACAATTTAGGAAGCGAATTCAAAACACCGGAAAAGAAAAGGAATATGGAGTACTTGACTTCATAATCCAGTTTGGCAATTCTTTGGCAACGGTGTTTCAACGATCGGTTGACAAACTTTTTCCGGGGATCCTGATTGTCGGAATATGCCTTCCGGATGAACCAGAACCATTTCTTTGGCCGGTAAAAAACTGTCACCATTTCATCGAGATACTTTTGCTCCTTGGTTTTTGAAAAAGAATCGAGCAGGGAATTGGCCATGGTGAATTCGCCAAAGGTGCAGTTCATCATTGCATCTGCAGGACCTAAGTATTTTCTTCTGCCGGTTCGAAGAATAGGGAGAAGATTTTTGGTCAGGGAGACCTCTTTAAAAAGGAAATCGAGGCTTTCGCATAGGAAATAAACATCTTCATGGTCAATGCGCTTCATTACTTTCTGTCGGATCG
>CAIYES010000071.1 GCA_903925275.1 uncultured Bacteroidales bacterium | reverse complement strand
TACCCATAAGAATAAAGTTCATGCAAACCGTGAATGATAATTATGGGTATTCCATGTGACCCGAAAAAAATAAATATTATCATTTGAAATCCTTAAAGATGGGAAAGGACATGCATTAATTCTTGAAATTAAAATTGATGCGCCAGAAAATGGGTCAGGAACTATTGCAATAATTACCAGAGTGGTAAAAGAAGGTTGGTCAAAAGAATGACCTGCAAAAAAACATTCCGTCCGGAAATCAATGGTATTTTGGCGGAATGCCTGTTCCGCATGATGGCCGCTTTACCATTTCTGTTATCGATCCGAAAAGGGGAAAAATCAACATCAGGATTTATAACATCCTTGGTATATTGGTCTGTGAATGGATGAATATCGAGGTCAATGGAATCGTAGAACGCCGGGTTGACCTGCAACCTGCCCCGGATGGAATCTATTCTGTTGTATTTGAAATCGGTAATCAACGCACTACCAGAAAGATATTAATTACCCGTTAAGGTTGATATTCTAATTGATGAGCTGATGATTTGATGAGTTTTACCAATTCACCAGCTCATCAGCTCGTCTGCTCAATTTCTTATCAATGTGAACCGTACATGATATTGGACCACGAAAGCCATGTTTGGGTATCCTTGTCATAAATCCCTTTCCAATCGAAGGCAGCGGGTGAAGTAAGGTTGCCATCACCATTGCTGTCACCGCCGGTGTCATCCAGGAATGAAGTGAACAGGACATTCGGACCCTGTCCGTTGATGAGACCGCTGTTATTCGCGCTGTAGAAATCTAATTCTTTACCCGGAAGAAATTTCATAATAACCCCGTCTGCCAGGGTGACCTTGATACCCCGGCCGATATAGCCACCATCAATGCCATTAATAACGTAAGGCACCTCTGATATCAAAAGATTGGTGTTTAGGATAAAACCGTGATTGGTGCGGTCGAGAAAAATCCCCTGAAGCTTATTCTTTTGAGCCGGATTGCCGGGATTATGAAAAATATTGGAGACTGCCAGGAAATTGGCGCTTGCACACCAATCTGCCACGATGGGGGCTCCATTATCATAAAGCGCGTTATCGCTAAAAACGCAATTATATATTTCGTCAAACATTACCGCTCCTTTTGTTATGTCAGAACCGCCGCTGGTATGGGCAATGGTGCAATGCTGGAAATTTGAACCATCGGAGGAAGTAGTTATTCTGAGTGCCTCATCAGTCCCGGCAGCATTGACATTGTCGCAACCAGCATAGAGGATCCTGCAATAGGCAAAATTACTGGGTACATGAGCCTGGAACTTGATCCCGCCCCAAAATCCTTTAGTAGGTACTGTGGCGCCACCATCTCCATTGTTATCGCCGCAATAACTGTCATCAGTGTATGTCGTAAAAATAATGGAGTCAGCGGCAGTCCCGATCGCCTGGATCCCTGCTTGTCTTGTATTCATCCCTGATCCCTGTTTAAATTTAATAATGGCACCTGGTTCGATGGTGAGTGTTCCATCAATCGAAATGCTGCCATCAATGATGTAGACATTCCCTTTTGACCAGGTGGTTGCTGCAGTGATATTGTCAGTGACCATGATCACATTGCACCCCCCGCCGCCGCCATCGGTGGTCGTGAAGCTGATTTCATTTCCGTAGGCGGTGCCAGTGCTGTTGGTCGCAAAAGCACGCACATAATAGGTTGTATTTTTGTTAAATCCCATGACACCTGAGGAAAAGGCACCCGTACCGCTGCCAAAATCAATCATACCATCATTTAGCGTAGGATTGTGTTGAAGATTAATGGCAAGTCCTCTTACAGTAACAGTACTGCCTCCATCCTGTGTAATATTGCCTCCCAGTGTAGCCGTGGTATCGTTAACATTGGTGGCAACATCAGTAGTCACCGTTGCGAGTGTCAGTGTAGGGGTGGTTTCTGTTTTCTTGCATGAGTATATACTTAATATTATGATTAAAAAGCAAAGTGTTTTTGTTTTCATATTCTGAAATTTTTAGAAGGTAAGAAAAATTTGATTTTTAATGAAGCGGAACAATCAGGTTTTTAATCTTTAACCCCGATACTACTTGTTCATTACACCCAACTGTTCCATCACGGCCATCTGGTCTGCCATAAGCCAATGGTGTACGATTTTCCCGTTTTCAATCTCATAGCTTACCACGAATGGAAATTCAACGTGACGATGAGTAGGCTGGATTCCGTTAAACTCTCCTTCGTGAACCCCTTTGGTCCTGGCACGGACCACCACGCGATTGCCTTCAGCGGTGATCTCATCCATAAACATTTCGTATTTGGGAAATACCGTGTCGAAAAAAGCGATGTGCCCCAATAGTTCTTCATCAGTAATATATTGCTCCATGAGTTCCCGTGTTTTGGTAACACCACTCAGGGCATTAATATAGCGGATGATAAATTCCTTATTTTGTTTGTGTAGATCCATGTTGTTATTTTTTCACAAAGGTAATTGCAAGAAAAGGGCACAGTTAGCCTGTTTGTTGCAATCTTTTATTCATTTGTTGCAGAAATATTGGCACGACGAAATATGGAGGTGTTTTAACCCCCTATAAGTTGGACACTTTTTTCAGGTGAGGTTCTATGCGTGAAATTGGGTGATTTCACCGGATTCTGGCGTATTTCTGGCATGAAAGAAAAAACCACCAACGAAATTCATCGCAAGTGGTTGATTTTGATTGTTTTGCTGTGGGCCCAACAGGACTTGAACCTGTGGCCAGCTGATTATGAGTCAGCTGCTCTAACCGTCTGAGCTATGGGCCCGATTCGAATTACGAAAACCGTATTGCGAATTGAAGGGTGCAAAAATAGATAATTTTTACGATTTTTGCAAAATCAACCTGGTCTCTTGTATACCCGCTATTCTGAAAAATCCGAAATCCGAAATCCGAAATCCGAAATCTCCATTTGATTATGCAACTCATCCAATCAAAAATCTCGCATCCGAATTCCGAAATCCAAAATCCAAAACCGGTTAAAAACATTATCTTCGATTTCGGAGGCGTCATTTGTGATCTGGATATAAAAAGAACGGAGGAAAAATTTAAGGAATTTGGAATACCTGTGCCCGATAAAACAACTTCCACGCTGGAACAAGCCTTTCAGTTTGAACAACTGGTCGGACAGTTTGAAACGGGAGCCATCTCTTCAAAAGAATTCAGGGTGATCATAAAGAATCATTACCAGGTACCACCGTCAGATCAGGCCATAGATGATGCATGGAATGCGCTGCTGCTCGATATTCCCGAACCCCGGATCAGGTTGCTTGAACAGATCAGGGGTCATTATCGTATTTTCATGCTCACCAATACCAATGAGATCCATTACCTGAAATATCTGGAAAATTTCAGGGCAAAATTTGGATACAGCGACTTTGATTCGCTCTTTGAAAAGGCCTACTATTCTTACCGGATCGGTTTAAGAAAGCCGGATGTTGAAATTTTCAGCCATGTCGTGAACGACAGTCACCTGATTCCCTCCGAAACACTGTTTATCGACGACACCCTCATACATGTTGAAAATGCACATTCCATGGGTATTCAGGCACATCATCTGCAAATTCAGGCAGGAGAACAAATTATGGACCTGTTTTCCGGTTTTCATTGATCAATGATAAAAAACCCTTGACTTATGCCTGAAAAATCATTACCTTTGCACCCCCTTTAACCGCCAGAATACCATGAAATTATCTCAGTTCCGCTTCCATCTTCCTCCAGAGCTGATCGCGAATCAACCCTCAAAAAATCGAGACGATGTCCCAATGCTGATCCTCGATCGCAAGGCTCAAACCATTGAGCATGGGCATTTTAAAGATATTCTGCCATATTTTGGCGATGGTGATGTTTTTATCATAAACAACACCAAAGTGTTTCCTGCCCGGCTTTACGGCGAAAAAGAAAAAACCGGCGCCAAAATCGAAGTTTTCCTGCTCCGCGAGTTGAACCGGGAATCACGGTTATGGGATGTGCTGGTCGATCCTGCCCGGAAAATCCGCATAGGAAACAAATTGTATTTCGGTGATGACGATTCGCTTGTCGCCGAAGTGATCGACAATACCACTTCACGTGGCCGTACCATCCGGTTCCTGTTTGACGGTCCATATGATGAATTTAAAAAAACCATCCAGCGGCTGGGTGAAACACCCTTGCCAAAAATTCATAATCGTCAGGCCACCGCCGAAGACGAAGAACGCTATCAAACCATTTTCGCCAAACATGAAGGGGCCGTTGCTGCACCCACTGCAGGCATGCATTTTAGCCGTGAAATCATAAAGCGTCTTGAATTGCAGGGTGTTTCCTTTGCTGAAATTACATTACACCTGGGATTGGGCAATTTCAGAACCATCGATGTGGAAGATCTTACCAAGCACAAGATGGATTCGGAAGAGATGATCATTGAACCGGAAACCGCCGAAATAGTAAACCGCTCCATGGCCAGGAAAGGCCGCGTAGTGGCTGTTGGCACCACTACCATGAAGGCTATTGAATCGTCGGTTACCATTGCCGGCAATCTGAAGCCGTACCGTGGCTGGACCAATAAATTCATCTTTCCACCCTATGAATTCAGCATCGCCAATGCCATGATCACCAATCTGCACATGCCCCAATCGCCCATGATGATGATGGTTGCGGCCTTTGCCGGATATGATCTGCTCATGAAAGCATACGATGTTGCCATCGATAAGAAATATAAATTCTTTACCTATGGCAACCCAATGCTGATTCTTTAGTTCAATACCCCTGTTTTTTGAAAAAGTCGGCGATTGTTGTTGCAGGCGGCATCGGAGCCAGGATGAACACTGCCGTTCCCAAGCAATTTTTACTGTTGGCCGGTAAGCCATTGGTGATGCACAGCATGCAGCCATTTGTGGATGTTTTCCCTGAAATTTCCCTGATCCTTGTGTTGCCCCCCGATCAGTTCAATTTCTGGCAGAACCTTTGCCGGGAATACGCTTTCAATGTATCTCATCAATTGGTTGCCGGCGGAAAAACCCGTTTCCATTCTGTTCAGAATGCCCTGAAGGTCCTGTCGGGCGAAGGATTGGTTGCCGTTCATGACGGGGCAAGACCCTTGATCTCCAAAAGCCTCATCCAACGGGCATTTCATACAGCCGAACTTCTCGGGAATAGTATTCCCGTGGTACCTGTCAACGACTCTTTCAGGAAAATCTGCGGTGAAAAAAGTGTACCCATCGACCGGAACACCCTCCGGATGGTTCAAACCCCGCAGGTTTTTGATGGCGCCTCCCTGAAAAAAGCCTATGAACAAGACTATCAGGAACGCTTTACCGACGATGCTATGGTCATGGAAAGCATGGGTGAAACTATTCATCTGACCGACGGGGACCTTTCCAATATAAAAATCACGCATCCGGATGATATTATTTTAGCCGGAAGATTGTTCGAAACTTTGCATCTCTGATCTACCCTTTTCTTCCTTTCCACCGGTACGGCAGAAATAAACCCAGCATGCCAACCAAAACAACATACACCAGTTGAAAAACCTGGGCGATAAAATAGTATCCCGACAACTCCTTTTTTCGAAAAAACCGCATCATGAGCCATACCATCGGATATTCCAATAAAATTTTTATCAGCCAAAGCGAAAGGGAAAGAATCAGAATTTCTGGAAAAAAGATTCCCGACACCATCCCTCCCAACAATAAAAAATGGATGAGCCAGGTAACCATGCCAACAACAATAACCACCGGATCGCTATAGCCTCGGCTCTTGGAAACCCAACGGAGGCGCTGATTCAGAAAACCAGTCAAGGAGGCCTCAGGTTCAGTGCTTACAATGGCTGAACGATCGTTGATATAAATGATGGCCTGTTGACCAAAATGTTTCCGGACCGAATTCATCAGAAACTGGTCATCCCCCGACCCAAACTGCAGGTTTCTCCGGTACCCGCCAGTCTCAATAAAGGCGGCACGACGGTATCCCAGGTTGGCGCCATTGCACATTACCGGATAGCCCAGGCTGGCAGAACCGGCCGTGGTGCCCATGATACCCATGAATTCCAATGTTTGAATCTTCTGAAGCAGGTTTTTTCCCTGACAAAAAACGACCGGACCAAGAACCATCTGCGGTTGGATAAGACCGAAACCACCGGCCATGGCTGATATCCATCCGGAACCATGCATGGTATCAGCGTCGGTGCAAAGTATGATTTCGCCTTTCGCCCTTGTCACAGCTCGTTCGATAGCCCGTTTCTTTCCGAATTCTTTCCTTTCCAGGGAGCGGGAAGGGATCAGGACAAGAGGGAATTCAGGGAATTGTTTTGCAAACCGTTCGGCACAAGCCATGGAACTGTCCTCTGAAAAATCATCCACCACAATCACCTCCAGCAGATTTACCGGAAAATCCTGATTGCGCATCTCTTCCAGGATCCTGAGGATATGGCCGGCTTCGTTGCGGACAGGAATAATAACGGATACCGTATGACCGGGTTGAAAAGTCGATGGTTTAATGAGGATTTCAGGCCATGAGCCTATCAACCTGCCGGTTTTTAAAACACCAAAGGTAAACGCAAGTATCGTGAATCCATAGATTACCAGAACCAAGACAAGCAACAATTTGAAAACATCTTCAATACCCATGGTAATTGTCTGAATATATATTGGGAAATATGAGCCTGCTCCGAAAATTAAAAACATATTTTAACCTTTGCGGTGAAAAATAGTTTTCGGAGTGAACTCAAATATTATTCCGTTTTTCTGAAAAACTGAAGTCTGAAAACAAATATCGTCCCGATTAGCGCCGGTAATCCAAGATTGATCATCCATAAAATGGTTGATGCAGCAAACACGCCGGCATGACCCATTCCTTCAACCAGAGGGAATTTTTCAAAGTACAATCCAAAAAAGTACAAAGCCACTGAGCCCCTGATGCCAAGTTCCGTTAGCGCAATCGTAGGAATGATGGCCATAATGAAATAGATGAGGGAAATTAAAACCAACGCATTGAGATATGGAATGTTTACATCAAACAACCGGAGTAAAAGATAAAATTGTGTGGAAAATACAAGGTATCTTGTCAAACTCAACATGATCACTGCAGCAAGTTCCCGGTTGTGATAAAAAGCAAATATCCTGAAAAACCGCTGCATCTTTTTTAACCTGTTTTGCAGAATCCGTTCTTTGAGGGTAGCCAGGATAGAAATATTGAAAAACAGCGCAAGCAGTAAAACATCAAGTACAAAAACGAGTGCACTGATTCCATAGTAGAGGTAGCCATGGCTGTACGGGGCATCATGCAGATAGTACGGCATAAAAATCAGCAGTGCGATCGATCCTGAAATTACTGTAACCAGCAGTTGACTTATACTTCCCACAATTGTTATCAGAATTCCCTCGACAGGACTTGCTTTTTTCAGGATGAAAACCCGGCCAAAAAATTCTCCTACCCGGTTTGGGGTGAACGAACTGATGCTAACCCCAGTCAAAACTGCCTGACAGGCTTTAAAAAACCCGACATGTTCGACCTTCCCGATAAGATATTTCCATTTATAGGCTTCGATGCACCAGTTTACAACCATCAGGGTCATGATGATGACAAGCTGATTTTGAAATCCGGATTGTGTCAGATCGTCCTGCAGGGTACTAATCAGTCCGGGCAAATTGGTTTTGTAAAAAACCTGTTTATATATAAAGATGTAAGTTGCAGTAAATATCAGCCCCTGGATCAGAAGGTTCGCTATTTTCCGTAATTTTGACAGGTTTTTCATCATTTTCTATGGCCAGCGAACGCATCATTTTAGGCATTGATCCGGGGACATCCATTATGGGTTACGGGATGATTTGTGTTACCGGGAACCAAATCAGATTGCTTGCAATGGGCGTGTTAAAATTAAACAAATACGACGATCATCATGTGCGGTTGAAAATTATTTTTGAGCGCATGATCTCATTAATTGAGCAATACCATCCCGATGAACTTTCCATTGAGGCGCCATTTTTTGGTAAAAATGTGCAATCGATGCTGAAACTTGGCCGTGCACAGGGAGTTGCCATTGCAGCAGCCTTGTCGCGATCAATCCCGATTTTCGAATATTCTCCGCGTAAAATCAAACAATCCATTACGGGAAATGGCGCTGCATCAAAGGAGCAGGTTGCCTCGATGCTGTCCCATTTATTGCAGATCACCGAAATGCCGGAAACCATGGATGCAACCGACGGTCTTGCGGCCGCTGTTTGTCATTTTTTTCAGAAAGGTGTCACTGAGCCTGGAAAAAAGTTTACGGGATGGAAAAGCTTCCTGACTGCAAACCCGGGAAGGATAGGATAGACATCCGGACCAGCATTCAGGATTCACGATTTACTACCGTTTCCTACATTAATTTCTGGTAGACCATCCACCAACGGTCGGGGATATCGTTTTCGCAGGCAATCTGGTAATCTTTATACGAGCATGGTACAAGATAATGGCGCTCATATTTTATCCGTTGTTCGATGGGCAGCGGGATTTCCATCCACCAACGATCGGTTTTTTTGCTTTTATAAAAAACAATCTCCTCTTTATGGTCGCTGATGCTGACCCTGTATTTCAAATAATCTTCTTCATTTTTAAATGGGAAATCATTTGCCCGGCAATAGTATCCATCGATGAAATACCAGATCATTTGTGCAACCAAATGAGCAGTTTGCCCTGTTTTATCATACTTGGGGTTAACTTCATAAAAACCGATGGATGTCAGTTTATCGCTCAATCCCGCAAAACGGATAATCTGACAGGCTTCTTCCCCATAAAATCCATTGGGTGTTGCGTTGCCGTTACCCGGGGCATCGGAGTTGCGAACGGATGAAATATCAAAACTGAGCATATCTGCATTGCGCACGATGGGTTCAACCTCCTCCAGGCTTTCATGGACAACTCCAAGACGGTAGGTGTCAAAAAACAGGTTTTTCATCAGATTGATGGCGTCCTGGTCAATGAAGTAGGTTTGATAGCCAATGTTTGCATAATTGAAAAGGTAATTTGGCTGATGGAGGATGATGCTGCTCAGGTAAGATTGTGCACCGAGTTCCTGTTCCGACCTGCCAAGGTCAAACATTGGATCGACTGCAACAATGTTGATGATTTGTCCAAGACTTTGGTACGCCTGGTAATTGGCATAGGTCAGATCCTGGCTGCCACCTAAAATAACCGGAAGTACATTGTGGCTGATCATTTCGGCGATTACAGAACTCAGCGCAAAATAGGTATCGGAAACCGCAAAACCTCTTTTAATATTTCCAAGATCGACGATTTTATTGGGATGGGGCCCGGGATTTAGCTTGTAAAGGTATTTTCGGATATAATCAGGGGCCAGTGCGCACCCTTCATTATCAACGGCATTCCGATCGTCTTTAACGCCGATCAGTGCGATATCGAAATTCGTATAATCGGGAAAATCATTGGCATCTGAATTGATGCGAATCAAATTTCCCAGGCGCACCTGTCCGGTGGTTTCTCCGGTATTGGGAAACTCACGCAGATCGAGGGGTTCAAAAAAATCAGAAATATCCATGGGACATTACTTTTTTTTCTTTGTTTTGGACTTTGAGGGCTGTGTTTCGGCGATGATGACCTTGCAATCTTCCAGGGTTAATGCCTTGGGATCTTTTCCTTTAGGGATTTTATAGTTTCCCTTGTTGAAATATATATAAGCGCCATAGCGACCATTCAGTACCTGGATATGTGTTTTATCCTCTTTGAATTCTTTCAGGATTTTCTGACTGTCGGTTTGCTGTTTGGCTAAAATAATTTCTATTCCCCTGCTGAGCTCAATAGTAAATGGATCGTCCTCTTTCGGCAATGAATAAAAAAGCGATTTATGCCGGATATACGGGCCGAACCTGCCTGTAGAAACAATAACTTCGTTGGTTTCATATTCACCCAATATTCGCGGAAGTTTGAAAAGTTCCAGCGCTTCTGCAAGGGTGATCGTTTCGATGCTCTGTCCTTTTTTCAGAGAAGCAAATTTCGGTTTTGCTTCGGCATCTGCATCTCCCATCTGTACCATGGGGCCGTATCGGCCAATTTTCACAAAAACATTTTCGCCGGTTAAAGGAGCTTTACCAAGAAGTTTTTCCCCGCTGACTTTACCGGTATTTTCCAATGTACCTTCGATCTGTTTATGGAACGGGAAATAAAATTCTTTGATCATCTGGTTCCATACCATCTTTCCTTCGGCAATTTCATCAAATTCCTCCTCGACATTTGCCGTGAAATTATAATCCAGGATGTTATTAAAATGCGTTACAAGGAAGCTGTTGACAAGCGTTCCGATGTCGGTAGGGAAGAGCTTTGATTTTTCAAATCCGACATTTTCCGATTTAACCTCTTCCGTAATTACCGAATTTTTCAAGGCAACCTGGGTATAGGAGCGCAAAACACCTGGACGGTCTTCCTTAACAACATATCCTCTTTTCTGGATGGTAGATATGGTAGGCGCATAGGTGGAAGGACGGCCGATGCCCAGTTCTTCAAGTTTTTTAACCAGCATTGCTTCCGTGTAGCGGAATGGTTGTTGTGTGAATTTTTCCTGGGCGTTCATTTCGGTCAACTTCAGTTTGTCCCCGGCATTCATCGGAGGCAACATTCCCCCTTCTCCATTCTGCTCTTCCTCGTCGGTTGATTCCATGTAAACTTTCAGGAATCCGTCGAACCGGATAACCTCCCCTTTTGCAATGAACTTTTCGTCGGTCGTTGAAACACCGATGGTTACATTGGTTTTTTCAAGTTCCGCATCGGCCATCTGAGAGGCAATGGTCCTTTTCCAGATCAATTCATAGAGGCGTTTGTGCGATTTGTCTCCCTCAATGGTTTTGTTTGACATGTAGGTCGGTCGAATGGCTTCATGCGCTTCCTGTGCACCTTTGGATTTAGTAGTAAATTTACGGGTTTTAACGTATTCTGCACCAAAAGAAGCTGTGATTTCGGTACGCGACATGGCCAGCGCCATATCCGACAGGTTTACCGAGTCGGTACGCATGTAGGTAATCAGTCCTGATTCATAGAGTTCCTGGGCTACACGCATGGTGTTGGCTACGGAGAATCCAAGTTTGCGCGATGCTTCCTGCTGCAACGTTGACGTTGTAAATGGCGGGGCAGGAGATTTTTTCGTAGGCCTGGTATCGACCTCTTCAACAGCATAGATTGCTTTGATACATTTTTGTAAAAAGGCAATGGCATCTGCTTTTTTTGTAAACCGCTTGTTCAGTTCAGCCTTAACCTGGCTGATCTTCTCC
>CAIYES010000070.1 GCA_903925275.1 uncultured Bacteroidales bacterium | reverse complement strand
TTAGTCGGGTAACGCAGGCGGATTACTCCGCCCTTGTCCCCTAAGAACCGTACTTGATAGTTTCCAATCATACGGCTCAGGCTCTCCAAAGGCGGATTAAACCACCCGGCAATTTACAAAATATTCAGTTCACATATCTATTCCTTAACCTGTTAGAGAAGTAATAATCCCAGGATGTATCGAAAGGATTGGCGTTACCATTTATAAGCCTGTGACGTTTGATATGGAAGCAGCCAAATATACGGAGTAAGATAATCTTACCGTCGTCGAATTTGCCGAAAAACTGCCATTTTCTGTTGCCAATAGCCATAAATAAAAGCGAAACGATTTTCCTGTACCCGAGATTATTATGCCTTCGTCGAGCCCAGTTCCAGATGTTGCGCCACAGGATTCTGTCTAATTTGTAAAATGTTTTCTTAGAACAGGCATGCCTGTGGTAATTTGCCCATCCGGTGATGACCGGGTTCAGGTTTCGGATTAGGACTGCTGCTTGTGATCCCCTGTGTTTCACAATGATTCCCTTCAACTTTTCTTTCACCGATTTGATTGCATCTTTCGATGGACTGATAAGGAGTTTCCCACGGGAATACATTCTTATATTCTGACCAAGGAAATCGAAACCTTCGGTGATATGGGTGATCTTGGTTTTCTCCGGTGATAAAAGCAACCCTCTTTTAGCAAGGAATTCCTCAATAAGAGGTTTGACCTTGTCTTCCAGCGTATCCTTGTCTGATGCGGTGACAACAAAGTCGTCTGCGTATCGGATAAGGTGGATTTTATGGTGATTGTTCTTGCGGCATCCGTTTGGTCTTAAAGTAATTCCAAACGCTTTGTCAAGCTCAGCCTCAAGGCCATCGAGGGTCATGTTGGCGAGCGTGGGCGAAATGATACCTCCTTGCGGAGTACCCTCTGTTGTCGGGAATAGTTGTTTGTTTTCGATAAATCCGGCTTTAAGCCATTGTTGCAGTATCTTTTTATCCATCGGAATGTTTTGCATTAACCATTGGTGGTTAATGTTGTCAAAGCATCCTTTGATGTCTCCTTCCAGAATCCAGGTTGCGCTGTCTTTCCTCGACAGGTGTATATAGCACCGTTCGATTGCATCGTGACAACTTCGTTTCTGACGGAACCCGTAAGAGCCTTTGTCAGCTAACGTTTCGGATACAGGTTCAAGAGCCAGAAGGTGTAAAGCCTGATATGCCCTGTCTTTCATGGTGGGAATCCCCAGCGGTCTTTTCTTACCGTTCTTTTTGAGTATGAACAGACGGCGTAATGGCAGTGCTTTGTAACTTTTCCTGATTAAAGATAAGGCTGCCCGGGATTTATGAACCGGGGTTTTCCAGCGTACACCGTCAGTTCCCGGGGTGCGCTTTCCTGAATTTTCTGTAACCCGTTTCACGGCTAATAATTTGGCCGAAAACGAGTGGGTAAGCATCCATTGCAAGGCTTTCACCTTGTTATGCCTGCCTTCCCTTGTTGCCTTTGCAATACGTAGCTGTAATGACGTTACCTTCAGCTTCACCTGTTTCCAGTTAATGGATTTCCAGTGTGTCAGTTTGGTTTCCGGTGCACAATCCTTTTGATCGGACTTCATTTGCTTTCCTGAATAAATGTCTTACTACAATTTTCTTGCAAAAGAGAACCAGATGGAAGTCTGCCCCCTTTCGGGTCTGGATACACCAGTATCCCGGCAATTAGAACCGGGCATTTGCTTGCTCCATCCTCCCATACCTGTACTGCATTGTGTCGCCTTCACAGGAAACCTACCCTCTGCAAAAGGGAGCAATACAGGTTTACCACGTTCCGTTCAAATAACAGGGTGGGTTAGGTGCTGCCTTTATACCGGAAGATCAACATCCATGTGCTTGCATAAATCGTACTTGCATCCTGTCTTCTTGCCATTTTGGCCAGTGTGTATCAACAACTTTCACACTTTTGAGGCATGACGGTACGTCAACGGCAGTTTAAATGTTTTCACCATACCATCCGAACCGACTCCTTTCAGAATGTTGTTATCTGTCAGGGAATCTTTTCCCGGCAGCTTCACACCCCAACGTTGCCATTGACGCATGTGCCGGTAGGTTACTCATGATGGAACATGAGATTAAATCACTCTTGAAAAAAGAACGTTTAACAGTTATTTGAACAGCCCCGTGTCGCACTTGAAGTAGCTCCTAATGGCCATATTTGGATTGGCTATTTTAACTATTCGAACACACCAGCACATGGTATTACTGAATTTGATGGTGTCAACTGGAAAACTTACTATCCACCAATTAAATTTACTTCAGTGGCATTTGATAACCAAGGAAATAAGTGGTTCGGTACATGGGGTTATGGCATTTTAAAATTTGATGGGACTACTTGGGTAAACTATACTACATCAAATAGTGGATTATCTCATGATTCAATTAGGTCAATTGCTGTTGATAAGGAAGGTGTTATTTGGATTGGCGCATATGGAGGTGGGTCTTCTGATGTGCTAAATAAATTCGATGGAGTTAACTGGACTTATCAACCTATATATCGTGGTATTTTCTCAATTGCAATTGATCGTGAAAATAATAAATGGATATCTAATAGCAGTGGTGTTCTGAAATTTGATGGTGTCAATTGGACCTTTTATTATTATCTTGATCCTTGGTGGGAGGGAAATGAGTTTTTTAAACGATCACAAGGGTTTTTCAATATTTCAAGAGGAATTGGTTGGGGCGATATTTATACTGCTGTGGCCTTTGATAAAAATGGTAGTAATTGGATGGGTTCAAGTGGAGGAGTTTCGAGACTTAGTACTACAAATCCTATCATTTTTTCAATTTCCCCTGAAAACTATAATGTAGGTAAGGATGCGGGGACAGTCTTTTACCAAATAATAACCAATGTTCAATGTATTGATAGTTGTGCATCTTCTTGGTGCGCATGGGGTAAATATTGGTATCAAGGCGGTAATGATAGAATAATGGTTGACTATCAACCTAATTTTACGAGTTCAACGCGAATAAGTACCATTTATGTAAAAGTTGACGGGCTTGGTCTTCAGCAGGTTACTCTTACACAACATCCGACAAACACTGCAACAATATTAGCTAGTGTAAATCCAACAAATAGTGGTACCGTAAATGGTCAAGGAGATTATAGTTTTGGGGGAATTGCAACTTTGTCCGCATTCAGGCAAAAAGGATTTGCTTTTGTAAATTGGACTGAAAATGGCATTGAAATGTCTAAAGATTCCATTTACACTTTCACTGTCAGCGATGATAGGAATCTTGTTGCAAACTTCCAACGAGATATTGGAATATCCGAATTCGACAAAGAATTATCAATATACATCTACCCTAATCCAGCAAAAGAAATATTTACAGTGAATATCTACAGATTAACCAACTTTAGGATGGAAGTATCATTATATGATTTATCAGGTTCCCTTCTGCAAAAATACAATTGTGATACTAATTCATCTTGTCAATTCGATGTTTCAACATTGCCAGCAGGCTGTTATGTGGTGCAAATAAATACCGGAAATGAATTATATACAAGAAAATTGATGGTTATCAGATAAAACCATCTATTTATCCATTCAAAGTATAGAGGTGTTTCATATTTTTACCGTTATCACGAAAATTAAAAGTAAAATCGTTTAATCCTTCATTATTACTGTGAACAATAAATTTCAATGAGGTCAATCACTGACTGTCCTTATTTGTGTCCTTTACCCTTCATTGCATTGTCCCTTCCTTTGCTCAATGCAAAGCCCTCAACCCAAACTTTCCGAATCTGAGTTAGCCGAAGCCTGGGATTAGATCAACATTCGGTTATGAAAAACCTTTACCGCATGCAGATCGTTTGGAATTCATCCGGAGTCCACTAGTGAACATAAGGAAATCAATGATTTCTACATGATGGATATCAACGAGCCGCTGGCAGCCCTGCGATCTAATATCAACTATCAGACACTCATACTGACAAGCCTTTCCGGAAACTTTGAAGCTTCAAACCTGGATAATATCCTGGATTCGATGAATGCAGGGTTTCTGATCATCGGCCACCTCGATCAGATTGATGATTTTTCCGGTGAGTTATTGATTCTTGCAAAAATGAAGCAGATAGGGACTGACATCATTGCCCGGATGTTGCATGACCACATGAAATGCGAACTGCTTACCCTGAAAGCAATTCCGGGGTTCAATATCAATTCGGTGAGCTATGAGATGCTAGGGCCGGTGTTTGATAATGATTACGGGGTAATGTATTCATTCAAGTTGCTGGATTGTCTTGGGTTGGAGTTTGATCCTGCCACAAAGAACAAATTCCGGTATTTTGATTTTATGGGTATTGGCAGCCCGCAGAAACCATATGGGGTCAGGAATTTTAAAACCCAGTTTGGAGGGGAGGTTGTCAATTTTGGTCGCTGGCAATTGATAAACAGTACCTTGCACAACAAACTGGGGCTCCTGGGCTATAAAATCCTTCGGTTGTTTTCTAAGAAATAAGATCTTCGTTGCCTGATACCGGCCTTTTGTTTATGAGCTCCAGCCAAATGATCCATAAAATGAGGATTACCAGGTACAACATACCCCGCAGGACTGTGTTGTGCGCAATGTGCCACCATTCGGGTTTGTTGACAGAAACCAGTGAAAGAAGAACAGTCCTTACTACATTGGTGAAATTGCATTCAAAAATTGCTGTTTTTTTGATAATCGGAGCCGAAATTAGCCAAATTATACCACTGACCGTGATCGCTCATTAAAAAAGTGCTTTGGATATATTGTTTTTAACTATCTTTATTGTTCGATATTTCTATAAGGACGGGTGTTTTAAACAAGTTACTTGATGTATAATAAATTAAAGCAAAAAAACATAGCGATTGAAGAAGTATTAAAAGTTGCATTTGAAAAAAATGCGGCTCCCACGGCTATTTACAATCTGGATACTTCAATTGCAATGGTTAATGACGCTTATTGCGAAACTTCGGGATACACCCGCGAAGAAGTGATTGGCATGAGTTGGCTCAAACTGCTGCCACCCGGAGAATTCGAACGGCTAAAAGAATATAATACTCAACGACTTGCTAATCCTGAAACTGCTCCAAACAAATATGATTTCGCTTTTTACACCAAAAATGGCGAACTAAGGTATGGCTTCGCCTCCATTGCAACATTGCTGGAGCAGGAACTGATCATTATGTCGATTGTTGACATAACCGAAGCGAAAAAATTAGCTGAAGAGCGTGATCGGAAAAATCAGGAACTCCAAAAGCTTATTGAAACGAGGAACAAAGATATTGCATTATCTGTTAGTCAATTAGTTGCAAACAAAGAAGACAATCAATGGTGCTATCGAAAATTGAAGAGTTGATTGAATTAGCGAAACCAGATACGCAGTCTTTGCTACCGGTTATCCTTGAAATAAAAAAGAATATTGCCCGGAAATTGCAACTCGACACCTGGGAAAAAGTGCAACAACGGTTTCAAATATCGTATCCCGATTCGCTTTCAAAAGTCGTAAAAAAACATCCTGAACTGACCCCTGCCGAAATTAAATTGTGCGCCCTGCTCACGCTGAACCTCGATACGAAGGAGATTGCAACGATCCTGAATCTGGCATTCAACAGCATCCGGATTGCCCGTGCCCGACTACGAAAAAAATTACAACTTGCACCGGAAAAAAACCTTTCGGCTTATCTTATGACATTTAAATAACCTGGGTTTTGGAATCCTGGAAATGGTTATTATTGAATTTCAATTGTCAAGTAGCCAATTAAATACGTTATAGTGTTTTACTCCGCTTCGATTTTGCGTAAACGAATCTGCTGTGAGCAAATATTTCGGATAATTATCGTTTATTTTTTCTAAGGCTCCAAACTCACGTTCTCCAGTGCTTTCGTTTGTCATTTGCCAGGCAACCTGATAGTACTCAATGTCGCCAGCAGGAGTTTTGCAAACAAAGTCCACTTCAGTGTTTCGGGATGTTCCTGTCCAAATCTTATTACCTCTGCGCAAAAGTTCTAAATAAACAATATTTTCTAAAATGTGACCTCTGTCATTTATGCGCTCTTTGCCAACTAAAACATTCAATAAACCTACGTCTACCAAATAGTATTTTTCTTGTGTGGCCAATTGTTTTTTGCCTTTCAAATGAAAGCGATTTACTTTGTAAAAGACAAAACTCTCTACCAAATATTCAATGTATTTTTCCACTGTGGCATGATGTATATTTTGTTCATCTTGCTTGAGTGTTTTGGAAATATTGCCTGGCGAAAGTGCATTTCCAATATTAGAAGCCACAAATTTTACAATATTTGCAAAAGCACGTTTATCGTTTATTTGGTGCCGTTGGGTTATGTCTTTTTCTATTATTGTAGTATAAATAGCGGTTAGATATTCATAAATTTTATCAAAACCGCTTTCTCTCAATTCCACTCCTTTTGGCAATGAAGTTTCGTTTACATAGTCAAAAAACAAAGTTTCGTAATTGAGGTACTTGTTGCTCGTGTCAATATGGCGCGTTATTAAGTACTCATTAAACGAAAAAGGTAAAATAGAAATTTCAATGTAACGACCGCTCAACAAAGTTGCTAATTCGCTACTCAACAAAAATGCATTTGAACCCGTTATGTAAATATCTGTATTTTGGGTAGCAAAAAGACCATCCACTAATTTTTCAAAAAATGGAATATTTTGCACTTCATCTAAAAAAATATAATTTGTTTTATCGGCTTGCATTTTTTTCTTTATCTCAAAGTAAATATCGCTCCACGATTTATTCAGGTAATTTTCTGGTAATTCAAAATTATAAAACTGAATTTGTCGTTTGCCAATGCCTTGTTTTAGCAAATGTTCACGGTAAAGTTCAAGCAAAGTACTTTTCCCGGACCTACGAAAACCACTTACTACCTTAATAAGGTCCTTGTCTTTATAAGACTCCAGTTTGTTTAAATATTGCTTTCTATTTGTGTAATTTGTCATAAGACAAAGATATAACTTAAATTATCAAAACATGCAAAATGTACAAATTTTGATAATTTATTTATTTAGCTTTTCTGTCAACTATTTCAAAATCTACCCATTGCGTTTTTGTGCGGAATTAAGAATCAAATTACTCACGCTAAACCTCGACACGATAGAGATTGCAATGGTCAAGAAGAACGCATTAAAAACTCCCTTAAATTGCAATGAATAATTCCCTGGTGATTGCCCTTAGCATATTCATCAAGGGTAACCACATATTTGGGATGGTTGTCGTGAATTAAAAGTAAATTTCCAAATTCCCGTGCAAAAGTTTTCTCGTCAGAGACGTTTAATGCCACTTGAATATAAATCGTCACTTCTCCTTTTGACGCAATAAAATCAATTTCTTTGTCTCCAAGCTTGCCAACGTATACCTGATAGTTGCTGTCTATTAAATGCCTGTAAACCAGGGATTCGATATACTTATTTACATCCTTTGGATCGAAGGGTTTTAGGGTATGCCGCAAACCAATATCCTCAAAATAATACTTATCATTGATTTCAAACAATTTTTTACCTGCAATATCATAGCGTACTACTTTGTGTATCAGGTACGAAGATTCCAGAAAATAGAGGTAGTCAACTATTGTTCTTGTCGAAATAGTAATTTTCTGAGATTTTAAAAAATCACCAATTCTGTTGGCTGTAACCAGACTACCTGTGTTGTCAGCAATAAAGGTCATCAGATTATTCAGGAAGCTGTAATTTCGGATATTAAACCGCTGGACGATATCCCTGAATAAAATAGTATTCAATATATTACGCAGATATTCCTGACGCACCTCATCGTTGTCGTCGAGGTGAATTAAAAATGGCATTCCACCCTGGGTCATGTATTTCAAAAGCGAGCCCGGATTGTCTTCGCGTTGATGAAATTGCAGGTATTCGGGATAGGAAAGGCTGTGCACAGCGATCTCAATGTATCTTCCGGAGAGCAGGGTGGCAAGTTCTCCGGAGAGTAAGGTCGCATTACTGCCTGTACAATAGATATCAAAGCCCCCATCTGCAACCATACCACGTAAGGCCTTCTCGAAATTGGTGATCTCCTGAACTTCGTCGATAAATACAAAACATTTTATTTTCTCCTGTCTTTTTGATTTAACCCAATTCCACAACGTTGTGTCGTTGAATATTTCATCAAAACCGGGATCCTCTTTATTCAGGTAGATAAGATCACTGCCGGGAAATTGTTTCCGGATGTAGTCCATGGTTTGAAGCATAACAAAGCTCTTTCCGCAACGGCGCTGGCCGGTAAAAACTTTAATCAATGGCTTATCAATAAAAGGGATAACCTTGTTCAGGTAAGCCGGTCGTGGCAAAAAATCAGGAATTTTCATATTTTTATCAGGATAAACAAAATACAAATATACTATAATGTTTGTATCATGATACACATAAATAGATTTTTTTGAAACCTTATTTCCGACCTTACACTAAAAAATAGTTGGAAGTTTCAACGCTCAAAATCAGTTTCATCTTGTAGCCTTATTGTTGCCATGCCTGTAGCCTTATTGTAGCCACACGGAATAATTAGTTAGCCGATTTTTCCCGTAATTGCTTATTGTTTGGAGACGGTAATTCCAGACAAACTTCTGTTTCCTAGTGCTTTCACGGCAAATAAAACTAATCAAAGGATAAATATGAAAAAAATCAACTTTTTACTCGCAATGGCACTTGTTGCCTTAGTGCTCCTGCAAACCGCAAATGCACAGGTTACCGTTACCGGTTCAACCGGCGCTAATGCAACCTATGCCAGGTTGGCACTTGCTTTTACGGCCATTAATGGCACGGCACAAACAGGCAATAATATTGTCATAACAATTACTGCCAGCACAAACGAGTCGGCTTTGGCTGTGTTAAATGCCGGTGCGTGGACGACATTAAAAATCTACCCTACCATTACCGGGTTAACCATTACCGGAAACCTTCCTTCTCCGCTTATCGACCTGAACGGTGCCGATAATGTTACCATCGACGGACGCGTAAATTCAACAGGTGCAACAAAAGACCTCATCATAACCAATACCAATACCAGCGCAACCGCGAACACTTCTACCATCCGGTTTTATAACGATGCTTCCACCAATACGGTAAAATATTGTACACTCAAAGGTTCAACCACCCATACAGCCGGCGGAGTGCTGTTTTTCAGTTCAGGCACAACCATGGGAAACAACAACAATACCATCGACAACAACAACATTATCACATGCCGGAAAGCACTGACGAACTTCCCTTCTAAACAGCACAACCTGACAAACTCAAATATAGATAGGCAAAACATTCTGAACAATCACTTTGCCTTATCCCAAATTCAGGAATACATTGGATTGCCAGGAATGATCTTTGAAGGTGAATACAGCTTTACAAAGGAAATGGTGGCAAATTTCTTTGAAATAGACATTTCTACAATTGATCGGTATCTGACAAAATATGAAGAGGAACTAAAACACAACGGTTACATTTTAACCAAAGGCAAACAATTGAAAGACCTTAAATTACAATTTGATCACCTCATTGATAAGGCGAGCAAAACTCGTCAACTTGGTTTGTTCAATTTCAGGGCTTTGTTGAACTTGTCCATGTACTTGTCGAAAGTGAAAAAGCCCGGCATTTAAGAAGTAAAATACTCGATATCGTAATTCATACCATTAATGAAAAAACAGGCGGAGGCACAAAATACATCAATCGCAGAGACGAGGATTACTTGATTAATGCAATAAGAGAGCACAAATACAGAAAGGATTTTACCAATTCCCTTAATTTGCATATTGACCTTGGCAATTATAAATATTCATTGTACACCGATAAAATTTATCAGGCAATTTTTCGGGAAAATGCGAAAGAATACAAGCAGATTCTGAAACTTGCTGATAATGAAAATGCAAGAGATACGATGTATGCTGAAGTTTTAAAGCTCATTGCATCCTTTGAAGCCGGGATTGCATTTGAAATAGGAAAAAAATCCAAGGAATTAAACCGAAAATTATTTTCGTTTGAGGTTGACCAGATATTTAAAGATTTTGCTGACCATCCCGCACAATTACCTCATATTGAAGACGCACGAATTAAGATGGCTTCACGTGATAATTTTTTCAGAGATGCTTTTCATCATAAACTTAAAGAATATATTACTTCGGTGAGTTCTGCCGACTTTGAAAAATTCATTGGAGACCGCAGCTCCGACTTTGAAAAACAGTTAAAGGAGGCCGAGGATGTTTTCAAACGACTAAAAGACAGCGAGTAATGCCAATAGTTTACATTAATGATATTGATGAGGTTGTTTCTCTGCACTTGAAAACAATTGAGGTTAGCGGTGGTGGTACTACCGGCATAATAAACCTTCATTCATTGAAGGCTGCACTCGACCATATTCAGAACGATGATTATTACCCCACTTTTGAAGAAAAACTTACTCATTTGTTTTTCGTTGCGAATAAAAGCCATTGTTTTCAGGATGGAAATAAAAGAATTGCCATTGTCCTTGGTAGTATTTTTCTACTAAAAAATGGGTATATCAAGGCAGCAACTGAATTTCTGTACCGAATGGAAATAATCAGTTACCATGTTGCCGCAAGTAACATTGATAAAGAGCTACTCCTCGAAATTATTACATCAATTTTAAACGAAGCAGATTATTCAGAAGAATTAAAATTGAAAATTGCAAATGTTATTTCTCTGGATTCTGAAACCGCATTCCAGTAATATCTGACTCCTCCCATCTACTTGGTATCTAATCTGTTCCTCCCTATCAAGCATTTATCAATTGCTTTTTCCATGGTTCTTTGGATGTGGCCGTAAAGCCATTGGGAATACTGTCTTTATTATCCCTCCCCGCCATTGTACTATTGCTCCCGTGAATTCAGTTTATCCGCGGTACCCTTGAGTTCAACAGTGAGGTGGATATACGCGAGAGCAGACGGGTTTTCGTAAGCCTCAAACCGATCATCCGCTCTGTTGAAAAGAAATATATCCGCCCTACACTTTCTACGGAATTGTTCAACGAGCTTAAAAATGCCTGGAAATCCGATGATGAATTGACTACGGCACAATTGGTTCTGCTGGACTTGATCCGTCCTGCATTGGCGCATCTTACCATGGCCAGGGCACTGCTGGAAATCTCCATTGACATCCTCGATTGGGGTATTTTCGATACTGCCGGTAACACTTTCGCCAACGTATCTTCAAAACAGGCTTCCAACAAAGACCGAATTTCCATCATGGCTGAAGCCAATCAAAGGGATGGAGAATCCAAATTGAAAGC
>CAIYES010000069.1 GCA_903925275.1 uncultured Bacteroidales bacterium | reverse complement strand
TCGATGGTGGTACTGAAAAAGATCACCCCGACTTTATCGTTGTTCTGTATGGCGCTGAAGGCAAGTACGGCGGCGATCTCGGTGATCACCTCCTGCTTGATGGATTTCTGCGTACCGAAAAGGTTGGAGGAACTCACATCGATGATCAGCATTACGGTAAGTTCCCGTTCCTCGTCGAATACCTTGACATAGGGATGGTTGAACCGGGCCGTAACGTTCCAGTCGATACTCCTGATATCATCGCCGGGCTGGTATTCGCGCACTTCGGAGAAGGCCATTCCGCGTCCTTTGAACACGGAGTGGTACTGACCCGAAAAGATCTGGTTACTCAGACCCCGGGTTTTTATCTCGATTTTACGAACCTTCTTGAAAAGCTCAGCTGATTCCATATTTTACTTAGCCTAATTGCGAAAAAGCGAAATGGTGAAAATTGAAATGTTGAACCGGTAATCGTTGCTGCGACTGTGAGGCGTGATCAGCCTAAGGCACTTCAACAGTGTTCAGGATTTCATTGATGATATCTTCGGTCGTGATGTTTTCGGCTTCCGCTTCATAGGTGAGGCCGATACGGTGACGCAGCACATCATGCGCCACGGCGCGGATATCTTCGGGAATCACGTAGCCGCGGCGTTTGATAAAGGCATAGGCTTTAGAGGCCAGGGCGAGATAGATGCTGGCACGGGGCGAGCCGCCATAGCTGATAAGGCCTTCAAATTTCTTGAGTTTATAGTCGGCAGGGAACCTGCTGGCGAAGACGATATCTGTGATATAATTTTCGATCTTCTCGTCAAGGTATACCTCGCGGGTAATGGCCCTGGCGCGCATGATATCATCGGTGCTGATGATCGGACTGGTTTTGAAAGTTTCGTTCCCGATATTCTGACGGATGATCATCTTCTCCTCTTTCTTGTCCGGGTAGCCGATCACAACCTTGAGCATAAAACGGTCGACCTGCGCTTCGGGAAGCGGGTATGTACCCTCCTGTTCGATGGGGTTTTCGGTAGCCAGCACCAGGAAAGGTTCGGGCAGGATAAAGGTTTCGTCGCCGATGGTGACCTGACGTTCCTGCATGGCTTCAAGCAGTGCGCTTTGAACCTTGGCCGGGCTACGGTTTATTTCGTCAGCCAGGATGAAATTGGCAAAAATGGGTCCCTTCCGGATTTTAAATTCTTCATTTTTCTGACTGTAGATCAGGGTTCCGACAAGGTCGGCAGGGAGCAGGTCGGGGGTAAACTGGATACGACTGAATTTGGCATCTATGCAGTTTGCCAGTGATTTTATGGCCAGCGTCTTGGCAAGGCCGGGAACTCCTTCCAGCAAAATATGCCCGTTTGCAAGCAACCCGATCATCAGCCTTTCAATCATCTGTTTCTGACCGATGATCACTTTGTGCATTTCCATCGTCACCATGTCAACAAACGCGCTCTCCTTCTGGATCCGTTCGTTCAATTCTTTGATGTCCGTTTCAACCATGTTATCTGAATTTTGTGGGTGCAAATTTATAAAATGAAAAAATTCCGGGACAAGTATTGATGTTAATTTTTGTTAACCTTTGCGTTAAAAAAATGTTAATGTAAATTCGCATTCAGGGCTTCATTCATGATGATATGATTCTCCCCGAAGGATGGAAAGGGCCCTGTAGAGCTGTTCGGTAAAGAAGAGGCGGATCATCTGGTGTGAAAAGGTCATCCTGGAGAGAGAGAGGATGAAATTCGCCTGTTTTTTCACTGAAGGATCGAAGCCAAAGGGGCCGCCCACGATGAAAACGAGGGTTTTTCCTCCCGAAATAAACTGTCTGTTCAGGAAGGTGGCGAATTCGGTTGACCGCATTTCACTGCCATGTTCATCGAGCAAAACAACAATATCTCCTGCCACAATCTGTTTTTGGATTAATTCCGATTCACGAAGCATTTGTTCAGCATGCGAAAGACCTGAAAGATTTTTCAGGGAAGGTATCTCAAAAATCTCAAAAGGCACATACCGTTTCACCCGCTTTTCGTACTCCCGTATGCCTGTTTTCAGGAAATCCTCATCTGTTTTTCCGGTAAGTACAAGGCGGATTTTCATAATTCAGGTGCAAAGATGAGAAATAAGCATGATTTTTTTGTATGTTTGTAAAAGAATCGCAGGGATGGGGTCTGAAGCCTGCAGGATTTTATCCCGGATGGGGATGCTTGCCCTGTCATCCAAGTGATTCTTCAAGGCAAAATCGGTCAAGATCGATTATCAAAGGTGGCCCTTCGATGCTCGTGAAAATCACCGCCAGGCGTCAGGTAACGCTTCCGGCTCGGGTGCTCGATGCCTTGGGCGTGAAACCGGGCGATC
>CAIYES010000068.1 GCA_903925275.1 uncultured Bacteroidales bacterium | reverse complement strand
TAATAATTACCCGTTTTTCTCTAGAAAACCAGTCACAACCTGTGGTTCCATCGGCTCTATCCGCTCAAAATTTCCCCACCTGAAATTTTTTCGCCGTCCGTTTGGATCCCAGGAATATACATTGAGAAACATTTTCCCGAAACTCAGATGGCGAGAGTCGTAATATTTTGCATATGCCACCTGTTCACCGGTTTTTATATCATTTCCAATGAACGAAAATTTCATGTGCAGAAGTGTTTTATTCAACAGAGCATCGGAAATGGCCGTTCGCAATGATTGGCTGGCCGGGTCATCCAGGTTTATATCGTAATAGAGAATCTTCTCAAGGTCGGGGAGCTCTTCTTCGTAACGGAATGCCCGGATGCGTGTATTGTTTTCAATTGTCCAGGCTTCGAATTTACTTTTCAGATCGATTATGTCGCGTCCTTTGTTACCAAGCCGCAACGACAAAAAATAATGATCTTGCCGGTAACGGATATACACTTTTTTCGTGGTAAAAACATCCTGCGGCCGTTTGATCACAAAATATACCAGGAATCCCGAAAAGATGGAGGTAAAAAAAAGCGAAATGGTCGACTGGATCATAACAACCTGGCGGCCAAGTTGCGTAACCGGGTGGATGTCGCCAAATCCGATGGTATGAAATGATACAATGCTGAAATAAACAGCCTTTTCAAAATTGATCCTTTCGGAATATGGTTTTGCATAATGTGTCATTTCTATACTCCCGGTAATGTAATATGTCCAGGCAAAACCAAAGATAAAAATGAAGTAAATCCCAAGCGAGATCAGGATAAAAACAAGGACTTCACGGGTTTTGAAACGAAAATTCATTTTATAGTGACAAATGACAAGTGACGAATGACAAGTGGAATGGTTAAAGGGTAACAAAGTAACAAAGAAATCTGACTCATAGTTTTTTTTCACCATTTCACCATCTCACCATTTCACCATCTCACTATTTAATAATTATTTAATCTTCCTCTTTCTCCTGTATATCAGAAATTTAATGTACCTTTGCACCCCTAAAAAATCATAGTTATTATGCCTTTAAACAAACTCAGAAATATAGGAATAGCCGCACACATCGATGCCGGTAAAACCACTGTTACCGAACGAATCCTCTTTTTTTCAGGAACAAACCGAAAGATGGGAGAGGTTCACGACGGGCAAGCCACCATGGATTTTATGAAGCAGGAACAGGAACGTGGAATCACCATTGCGTCGGCTGCCATCACCTGTGCCTGGAAAGGCCACCAGATCAACCTGATCGACACACCGGGACACGTTGATTTTACCATTGAGGTGGAACGGTCCTTGCGTGTGATCGACGGTATGGTTGCTGTATTCTGCGCTGTTGGCGGTGTGGAACCACAAAGCGAAACCGTATGGAATCAGGCCGATCGCTACCGGGTGCCCCGTTTTGCCTTTATCAATAAGATGGATCGCACAGGTGCCGATTTCAGTGCAGTAGTTGCACAGATGAATAAGTATCTTGACGCAAACGCAGTGCCCTTCCATCTTCCAATGGGTGCGGAAGAACATTTTACGGGGATTATCGACATCATCGAACGCAAAGCCTGGATTTTCCAGGAAATGGAGCAGGTTGAAACCGCAATCCCCGAAGAATACAGGCAGAAAACCGAAGAAGCCCGTGCCTGGGCCGTTGAAAAATTAGCCGAATTTAACGACGAGATCATGGATTTGTTCATGGAAGACGGGGAAGTATCCTCTGATCTGATGAAAAAAGCACTGCGTGAATCTACCCTCAAGTTGCTGATCACTCCGGTATTTTGTGGTGCTGCCTATAAAAATAAAGGTGTGCAGATGCTCCTCGATGCGGTGGTTGATTATCTTCCATCACCCATCGATGTTGGCGCTGTAACGGGAACCGACCTCGATGACCCTGAGAAACTTCATACGTGCCATCCTTCTCTTAAAGAGCCTTTTTCAGCCCTTGCATTTAAACTTATTCACGATCCATTCGTCGGTCAACAAACCTTTACACGCATTTTTAGTGGTACCCTGCGAAGCGGAATGCAGGTTTTCAACTCCACCAAAGGCAAACACGAGCGGGTTGGACGTATCTTCAGGATTCATGCCAAGGATCGTGAAGAGATTTCGGAAGCCGGCCCTGGCGATATCGTAGCCCTTATCGGGATGAAGGTAACAAAAACCGGTGATACACTTTGCGGCGACGAGCATCGCTTCCTGCTCGAAACCATCCATGTTCCACCCAGTGTGATCGAATTGAAAATAAACCCTGAGAAACGCGCCGACCAGTCGAAACTTGGCGAAGCTTTGCACAAATTAGCCATGGAAGATCCTTCTTTCAACGTTCGTTTTGATGATGAAACGGAAGAGACCATCATTGCCGGAATGGGTGAACTTCACCTGGAAATAATCGTCGACCGTTTGAAAACCGAGTTCAAGGTAGATGCAATCGTTGGCGAGCCTGCTGTTGCCTTCCGTGAAACCATCACCACCGAAGTGGAATCGAATTACAAACATTCAAAGCAAACCGGCGGCAAGGGTCAATTTGCCCATGTACTGATGCGTTTGGAGCCAAACGAAGGCAAAGGATATGAATTCATCGAAAAAATCAAGGGGGGGAACATTCCCGCTGAATATATACCATCGGTAAACAAAGGTATTCTCAAAACCCTTGAGCGTGGTGTTATGGCCGGGTATCCGGTGGTAGATGTCAAAGTGGTGCTGCTCGACGGCAGTTTTCATCCGGTCGACAGTTCCGACATGGCCTTCCAGACCTGTGCATCCATTGGATTCAAGCAGGGGTTCATGAAAGCCGATCCTGTACTGCTCGAACCCATGATGAAAGTGGAGGTGAATACCCCCGACGAATATATCGGTGATGTGGTAGGAAACCTCAACCGCCGCCGCGGAAAAATCGAGGCGATGCGCCGCTATCGTAAAGGATCACAGAAAGTCAATGCCTTTGTGCCCCTGATGGAAATGTTCGGCTACGCAACCCAGTTACGCAATATTTCAAGTGGCCGCGCAAACTATTCGATGGAGTTTTTCAAATACACCCCACTGCCAAAGCTCCTTCAGGAAGAGATATTGAAAAAGATCGCCGACGAGAAAAAGGCTGCAAAATAGCGCCTAATCCCTTATATAATGTGGCATTTCAAAGGGTATCTCCAGCGAAAGCTCGATGATTCCCCTGAAGTTGCCATCGACAAACCAAGGTGACTGGTAAATGATCTTTTTCTTACCCTTTTTCCCGATGGTATAAACATTCTTCCGGCCGCTGCGCATGATCTCCAGGATCTTTTTCCTGGATGATTCCGAATGACATTCGAGCAGATCTTTCCCAATGAGGTCCTTACCCCCATCCTTTTCATAGGCTGAGATGGCTTTTTCATTCATATATATGATTTTGCCGGCCGAATCGCTCACGATTACATTGCCATCGAGTTTGTCAATCCATTCCATTTGCAGATGTTTTCTGCAAAAATAGTCATGTTTTCATTATTATTTTGACACATTGCGCGTGGTAGAGACGCGCCGCGGCGCGTCTCTACCACGCCACGCCGCGCCGCGCCGCGGCGCTACCAAAATGGCAATTTCCAGAAGAAAAAAAGGAATATATTTGTAACGGATTGCTGAATAAATCATCTAACCTGCAAAATTATAATCATGGAACCAAAACGATTATTCCGTTCGAAAAGAGATCGCATCATTGGAGGTGTTTGCGGAGGCCTGGGCAATTATTTCAATGTTGACCCTGTAATTATCAGGGTTGTCACCGCCGCATTGTTTTTCGCCGGATTCATAGGATTATTGGGCTATATCCTTGCCTGGATCATCGTTCCGGAGGAACCTGGCGTTTAGTCCTTCAAATTCATTTCTTCTGGACATTTTCATATAGTTCAGCATAGGCTTTTCCAACAATGCTGTATCCATATGAACTTTGTACTTTTTCATGCATCAGCCGGGGATTATAATACTGGTAATGGTCCAACATAAAATCCAGGGCCTCCAGCAATTCATCCTCATTTCCCGTATCTACAAGGATCCCTGAATCTTTATCAACCAAACCAGGAATTGGACCGGCTTTTGATGCGACCACCGGTTTGCCGCACGAAAGGCATTCCTGTATCACCACCGAAAATGTCTCATAACTGCTGAACATTACTAGGAAGTTTGAACCCTGGATCTCCTTCACCAATTCCTCATCAAATTTCACTCCCCTGAAAAAAACATATTTTCCATAGAGGTCCAGCTCTTTTGCAAATGATATTGTCTCCTCCAGAAAAGGTGCTTCCCCGCCAATAAAGCAGCACTCAAAATCACTGCGGCGTCCGGAAAGTTTCCCGATCGTTTTCAGGATACCCCTGACATTCTTTGCCCGGTTAGAAAATGTCGAAATATGTATGAACCGCTTTTTCCCGGGATAAAAAACAGGAACCGCTGGAGTGAACAATTGTGTGTTAATTGCCGGGGGTATGACACAAAAGTGCCTGTTCCTGATCCCATTTTTTTCCATCGCCTTTTTCAAATGGCCGGATATCGCGATCAGCCTGTCGGCATTTCGTGCTATGATTGAGGTTGATTTCTTTCTGAGCCATCCATGGAAATCATTATTTTCAGTGAGGTAGCGAGTCCAGTATTCGGTGATTATATAAGGCTTTCCGAACAACAGCTTAAGAATTAACGGCACAAAGGCATTGCGTGTCAGAACATGACTGTGAATAAGGTCATAGTTGATTTTCTGACGGGTACAATAGATCAGTCCCCTGATCTGAGCCACCTGGTAAAAAGCCAGATTAATCAATCCTGCCGGGAAAAAGCGCCATGAAAAATGATGATAGCTGACCCTGATCGTTTTCAAACAATATTCCGTCTCTTCGGCATATTGAACCTTGAAAGTAAAAACCGGAATGGTGGGATCGGGAACGACGATCAATACAAACACATTGACATAAGCAGAAACAGCCTCGGCGATCTGCCTGATAAAATGACCCGAATGCGGCGGATACCAGCGGCTTAAAAAGAGGACGGAAGGCATGAATTATTCTAGTCAGCGAATTGTAAAATTATGGTAATTTTGCCTTTCTTCCGTCTTTTCATAAGGATTTCATGCGTAAATGAGTTGTTTTTAAATGGCCACATGAAATACCCATAAATTAACAATCTCGGTTTGCATGAACATGGTTCCAATGGATATTTCATATGTATATTGGTTTGCACACTATAATCTGGCCGGCCCCTGTGTCAGATACCGCGGAAAATATTTTCTGGAACAACTGAAAGCCGGTCACAATATTGAGTCCTCCTTCGTTTTCCCGGGTTATCAGTTCCTGAACATCCTTCACTTTATGGATGTTTATTTTTCGGCGTTACTATTCCGCAGAAGAAATTCAATTATTGTTTTTCAAAAAATCCATACAAATGGCATTTATGCAAATGCCTTGAAGTTCCTTCTTTTTTTTCAGCGGAAAAACACAATTTACGATATGGATGATGCATACTATATGAAATTCCCTCCCGCTACCGTGCATCATTTCCTCAGGAATTCCCTTGCCGTAATTACCGGGAGCCTGGAGCTTCGGAATTACGCGAAAAAATTCAATAAAACTGTTTTCATTGCTTCTTCCCCTGTCATTCATCACAGTCAATTAAAAGGGAAACGCAGTCCTGTTCTGGTAATCGGTTGGGTTGGCTTTTATAATGCTCACAGGGAAAACCTGATGACTGTTTTTTTCCCGGCCCTTCTGCAGTCGGATATAAAAATTAAACTGGTTCTGTTAGGGGTAACCAAGGCTGTTCATATTCAAGAACTGATGGAATACCTTAAGGGAAAAGACAACATCTCGCTTGAAATACCTGAAAACATTGACTGGCTGGATGAAGAATCGGTTTATAAACTAATTTCCGGATTCGATATCGGGATTGCCCCGTTGCTTGACAATGCTTACAACCGGGCCAAATCAGCCTTCAAACTTAAACAATACCTGTCGTGCGGAATTCCTGTCCTTGGCAGCAACGTGGGGGAAAACAAAATGGTCATCCAAAACGGAATGAACGGATTTTTTTGTGACACCCCTGAAGACTACCTGCGGATGATTCATTTTTTCAACCAGCTGCCGGAAGAAGAGTACGGTAATTATACAGCAAATGCTAAAAAAAGTGCAGCCTTATTTTCAATGGAAGAGTACTGCGATCACTTTGTAAAATTATATAAATCACCGAATTGTTAGATGAAAAATGATATCGTGGGTAAAACCTCAAAATTGATCCGCGCATTGGTGGAAATTATCAGGAATCCATGGTTACTCAACCTTGTATTATCAGATAACAGTCTCTGGTTAAAATATGTGCTACGCAAATTTGGGCCGAACCCGGAGTTCCCGGTAATTCATCCGGATGATGTAATCCCTGACTTCAATCATACAATCGATGTGCTGACTAGTTTTGACGGGGGCTGTATTCCGGCTGACTTAGCATTGCTGAAAGCCCTGTGCCAGAATTTCCCGGGATGCAGTTATTTTGAAATCGGAACCTGGCGCGGAGAAAGTGTAAAAAATGTATCCGGCGTCGCTGCAGTTTGTTACACCCTCGACCTGACCAAAGAGGATATTTCCCGGCGGAAACTCCCGGAATCATACCATCAAACAATTGGAAATTTATTGGAAGGAACCGGGAATATAACCCACATCAGGGGAGATTCCATGAAGTTTGATTTTTCGTCCCTGAAAAGAAAATTCGATGTGGTGTTTATTGACGGTGATCACCGGCACGAATATGTCAGGAATGATACAGCAAAGGTTTTCAGGCACCTGGTTCACGATAAATCCGTTGTCGTGTGGCATGATTATGCCTTCTCACCTGGTAAGTTGAGGTACGAGGTGCTGGCCGGGATCCTTGAAGGCATTCCGGAAAAATACAAAACATGCCTTTACCAGATTTCCGGTACGAAATGTGCACTGTTTACACGGGAAAAAATAGATCCTGATACGTTCCGGACGACTGCCATTCATGAAAATCTGTTCCGGGTAACACGGGAATCTTAAGACAATATCCCGCGGATTAATTTGCAATCAGGATTGTTTAATTTTAACCGGCCGTTTATTCATAAATTATGTATCCGGGCACCAAAGAGATATTTGAAGCGATATAGGAATGAAAACATAAGTTTATACAAGTGTCATCGGCAAGTATTAACGAACAAAAAGTATATATTAAAACATTTAAACCCTAAGATGAAAGTAAATACCTAAATTAATTATTAGTATTATTACGCTTCAAAATAGAAATATTATGAACACGGTTTACAATTCTATGCAAAAAAAAACATATTCAGACTACCAAAATTATTCAACAGAGCAATTGACAGAAATGATTACTTCAAATAAATACTCGTCTCGTGTAGTTGAAATTTTTGAAGATATTCTGAATGAACGAATTAATAATGGATCTGATCCCAATCAAGTCAGTCCGGAAAATGAAGTTTCACATTCTACAAAAAGTGGGTCTTCATATGAATTCTGCGATGAGGAAATTGAAAAAGGAATCCATATAAGTCCTATTTGGAAAACCCTAATTTTTCTTTCGTTTCCTTTTTTGGGTATAATTCCAATAATAGCTGGAAGTGTTTTTTTGTTCTCTAAAAGAACTAATTCAAAAAATGTACAATATTATACTTACGATAAAAGTACTCGAAAAGCTGGCATTGTGATGCTAATTCCAATTACTTTAATAATTATTCTAGTTTTATGGCAAATAATAAAAAAATCATTCTAATATCATACCTGCCCATAACGAGCCGTCAGCCGACAATGTGGATAGCCGTGGTACGGAGGCTGGTTGTGGTTACTAAACATGGAAACGAAGATCGAAAATAAGACCTGCTATCTCCCGCACATGCAGCTGCCGGCGGCACATTAGGGCACATTTTATTATGAAAAGAGTAACCATCATATTATCCGTTCTATTCTTTTTGAATTGTTCAGCTCAAGAGAAAAGACCAATTCAAACAGGTAATTATTCTTATATCAGATGGACACAACTTGAAATGGCATGGTTAAGTGTTACTAAAGGCATTCATCATTTCTTTGTAGGTTCTGAATTACTTTTAAACTCTGATTCAACTTTTACTTATAAAACTTGCGGCAATATAATGACTGGTAATTGGAAATGTAATAATGATTCATTGCTATTATTTGCAAAGACAAATAGATGGAGATCTGATAGTTTAAATAAATATGGGTATCAAGGGAAATGGCCTAAAGTACCAGTAAAACCCTATATTCTTGTAAACAAATTGAATTATCTTGAACTTATTGATTCATTTGATAATGGTGAAAAAGGAATTCAAAGATTAAAATTAACCGTGCCCTAACATGACTTTAACCGCAACAAAACCAACGAATTGTTGCTTTGAAAAGGATCTGCCTTTGCTGAGGATACAGCGTTATTTGCATAGATTATTAAAAAAATTTGAAATATTCCTGGATAGTATATACATTTGTGATATCAATTAATGACATATTATGAAAACACTCTCGTTAAAATTAGATGATTCAATTTTTAATGAAACTGAACAAGTAATCAATCATATAAAAAAATCCCGAAACAGATACATTAATGAAGCTTTAGATTTTTATAATAAAGTTCAAAAAAGGAAACTTCTTGCTTCCAAATTGGAAAAGGAATCAAAACTCGTTGAAGGAGAATCTTTAAAAGTGCTTCATGAATTTGAAATGATTGATTATGAAGGCTAAGCAATTTGAAATCTGGATCGCAGATTTAAATCCAACAACAGGAACGGAACCAGGAAAAGTAAGACCGGTAATCATTGTACAAACAGATCTATTAAACAGGCATCATTCATCCTCAATCATTTGCCCAATAACAACCATTACTCAAAAGGAAAGTGAAATTTTAAGAATCCATTTGAAAAAAGGTTGTTGTGGTTTAAATGAAGGTTGTGATATCATGGTAGATCAGATTCGTGCAATTGACAATAAAAGATTAATAAAAAAGGTTGGTGTTGCTCCAACAGAAATTTTAGAAAAAATTAAAGAGAACCTTAAAATACTATTGGATCTGGAATAATACACACCTCATACTCGAGTCGACAACCCCGCCGTATAAGGGTCTTTCACCCTCACGAAAATTACTTACCTGTTTGCTCAGCAAAATTTATGTGTACATTTAAGCTTTTTCGACAGTTTTCAACAAGTCAGCCACGATTATACGAGAGTCGTAAAAGCATGAATTGTTCTTTGAAATTTTGGGGGTTTTTGCTACCTTTGTGGGGTAAACGAGAAATGCCATGCTCACTAAAGACAATGTAATCAAGACAATATCAAAGTTTCCAGACAGTTTTACCCTGGACGAATTAGTTGAAAAACTGATTTTCATGGATAAAGTTGAACGAGGAATGGATCAGTCGATGGATAACAAGGTCTACACTCATGATGAAGCCAAGAAAAGGCTCGAGAAATGGTTAAAATAGTCTGGACAGATCAGGCAATCCATGATCTAACTGAAATTGGGGAATACATTGCCAATGATTCCGAGCGATATTCCAGGGAAGTTGTTCAATCTCTTTTTGAATCAGTTAATCTCCTTAAATCTCACCCAAAAGCTGGTAGAATTGTTCCTGAATACAAACTTAACCACCTGAGAGAATTAATCAAGGGTAGCTACAGAGTCGTTTACAGAATTGCAGATAAGTTTAGAATAGATATCCTTACAGTTCACCACTCTGCTAGATTGTTTAAAATTTCCAGAATCTCTCGGAAGAAATAAAATATAACCGTGGCTTATCGCCTCGACAACCCCGACGTATAAGGGTCTTTCACTCTCTGAAAAATTACACACCCGTTGTTTGTTCAGTAACGTTTATTTGTATATTTAATTTTTTCTACCGCTTATAACAAGATTCCATGACAGATAACAACATTCTGAAAGGTGTCAACTTAGGTGGTATGGTGAAAATATTTAAATTGCCCGGTGGTTTAATCCGGCTTTGGAGAGCCTGATGCGTATGATGGAAACTATCCAGTAAGGTTCTTAGGGGACAAGGGCGGGGTGACCTACCTGCGTTACCCGATAAGACATATAGACAATTATAAAGTTATCACAAAACAATTATATGAGCAGATTTATCATAATTATTCTCTTTATTCCATTTGCCGGGTTCGGACAGAGCTACACTTCTTATTTTACAGGAAATCCAAATGATACGGTTACCAATCCACTTGGCGGTGTTTGCTTGATGGGAGGGGCTACAGAAGACGACAATGCCATGAAATGGTTCTTACAAGGAGCTGATGGTGGAGATATTCTAATCCTTAGAACAAGTGGTTCAAATGGTTACAATGGCTACCTGTACTCACTTGGCGTTGCTATCAACTCGGTCGAAACAATTTTATTTAACAACTCCTCAGCAAGTTATGAACCTTATATCCTTCAAAAAATTCAACATGCCGAGGCCATCTGGTTTGCAGGTGGCGACCAGTGGACATATGCATCCTATTGGCGAAATACCCCGGTTGACAGCTTAATAAATCTCGCAATACAGCAAAGAAATGTTATTGTTGGCGGAACCAGTGCCGGCATGGCCATTCTGGGCAAATATTATTTCTCAGCTCAAAACGGGACGGTCACTTCTGCCGAGGCAATGGCAAATCCATACAACAGCAAAGTTAAAGTAGATTCTGCAAATTTTTTAAGTTGCAATTACCTGGGCAATGTGATTACGGACACCCATTTTGATAATCCCGACAGACGAGGCCGGCTGGATGTGTTTCTGGCGAGAATCTATACTGATTATGGTGTATTTGCAAAAGGGATTGCCTGTGATGAGTATACGGCAGTTTGCGTTGACATCAATGGGATAGCCAAAGCATATGGAGGCTACCCTGCATATGATGATAATGCCTACTTTATTCAAAACAATTGTGAATTAGCTTTCCAGGCACCTGAAAACTGCACTCCCGGAAATCCGCTGACCTGGTTTTTAGGAGGGGAAGCGGTTAAGGTTTACAGAGTGAAAGGAACCGCATCCGGATCAAATACGTTTGATCTGAATGACTGGAAAACAGGAACGGGCGGAACCTGGCTGAACTGGAGTGTGAGCAACGGAACTTTTTCTGAACAACAGGGAAATGCAATAGACTGTAACCCAAATGCTGTTAATGATTATTCTGTTCCCGATGATATAATCATTTCGCCAAACCCATCGTCAGACTGGATCTTTCTTTCCTCGGAAAAAACGGACCTCCTTGATTTCAGGTTTTCTGTTTATAATTCCCTTGGCCAGAAAATGTCCATTGAACTGAAGTACCATTCAGGAAAAAAGGTCGGAATCAACTTAAACAGGCTTGAGACGGGCGTGTATTTTTTACAAATCTCAGGAAATGGAAACAGGCAAACCCATCACGTTATAATCAAAGCAGAAAAGTAAGTACGAAGGCATAACCGGGTAGGCTGCACCGCCGGCATCGCCTGCAGGAAGCGTTGCTTGCACCACTTTGCGGCTTGTTTATACTTTCAGGTGTTATCCCGACGAATAAGGGACCTGCCCCCCTCTGAAAAGTCACACACTCGTTTTTGGCTATAAAAAGATTTGTATTTTTGAACTCTTTCAACAATTTACAAAAAGGCTATCCGTCAGAAAGTAAAGAAAATGAATAAGTTCATCCTTTCAATCCTGCTGCTGGGATTCCTGCAGGGCTTACAGGCTCAGGAGATGACCGCAAAAGAAATTATCAGGCGTGCCGATGAGAAAACCCGTTGATTACACGACCCTTGCCGATTTGCAAAGCAAGACCGCCGGTGGAAAATACGAGATCATGCGCTGGGACGATATGATGGTGGAGATCATACAGCAGCTAAAAGTCAAGACGGCAGTCGGAATGATCATTATTGCCATCCTTTATATGATTGTTGGTTTCGGAATATTCGGCACGGTTATCATGATGACAAACGAACGGACAAAAGAGTTCGGGGTGATCATTTCGGTGGGTATGCAGAAGAGCCAAAGGGGGATTCAAGGGGGAAATCACCTGGTTCCGGCCACTGAGATCATAATTCCATGGATAAAAAATCCTATACCCTGAAAGAACTGTTTCAAATGATTTAGGCGACCCTTGTTGCTTTTCCCTTGAAAATTGCTATCTTTACAACGTAATGACAAAATAAAACGCTAAAAGAATGGAACACAAAATCTGGTATGATGATGAGCATAAGGTTGTTCATATCCAAATCAAAGGAGATTTTTCGACTGAACAAACCCTGTATTTTGGCAAAAAATACATCGAGCTACTCGAAGGGAAACCTTATCGTCAAATGATTGTCGACCTGCGTGAAGGCAGAAATATGGAGAATCGTGAAACGCGTTCCATATCAAATGAAATGCTTAATCAGGCAGGAGTTACCCATGTGGCTTATGTCGGAGCAAATGCTGCCGGGCGGATGATCGCAAAGGTGCTGATGAAACTCGGATCATTAAAAGCCGAATCTGACTTTTTTAAAGATTTTGACGAAGCATATAAATGGATTGAAAAAAGGAGAAAATAACCATGAGCGAATCTATCAACATTACCAATATAAAAGACCGGATTGACCGGATCGAGGATATTCTGGCCTCGGTGGCAGCCGGCGATATGGAAGCAAGAATTCAAACTGAAACAGAAGATGATTTCAGCGGTATCGAGGCTGCCATTGACCTGTTGATCAACGATCTTACAGAAGAGCTGCGTCAGCGCGAAAAAGTTCAGAAAGAGCTGGAAAGCAAATTGGAAAAAATCCAGGAACAGCAAAAAACAATTTTGCAGCAACAGGAAGATTTACTTGAATTGTCGAGCCCGGTCAGTAAAGTGTGGGACAATATTTTAATTCTGCCTGTGATTGGCACCCTCGACAGCCAGCGCACCCAGGTAATGATGGAAAACCTGCTGCAGAAAATTGTAGAAACCGGCTGTACAATCTCCATTCTTGACATTACCGGCGTTCCGACTGTAGATACCCAGGTGGCTAACCACCTTTTAAAAACAGTTACCGCCGCACGTTTGCTGGGTGCAGAATGTATTATTTCAGGCATCAGTCCTGCCATTGCACAAACCATTGTACACCTTGGCATTGACTTGTCGACGATCCGGACCAAAGCTACTTTGCAGGATGCCATGATCTTTGCCATGAAGCAGAACAAACGCGACGACGAAATCAGAGCGTTGAAAAACATAGTCATACCCAATGAACACGCTGATTAGAAAGCCATGAACTTACACGAAAAAAGGATTCCAATCATTAAAATCCACGATTATTTAATTGTGCCTATCCAGGTGGATATGCATGATAAAATGGCCATTCAGTTGCAATCGCAAATTCTGGAAGAAATTGCCAGGACCAGGGCTAAGGGGGTTTTGATTGATATTTCGGTACTCGAAATGGTCGATTCATTTATTGGCCGGATGCTTTCGGGTATGGCCTCCATGGCCGCAATTATGGATACTTCGGTGGTTATTGTCGGCATGCAGCCGGCTGTGGCGATTACCCTTGTGGAACTGGGTCTTGAAATGCCAGGGGTAGATACCGCCCTTAATATGGAAAAAGGGATGGAGATGCTCGAAAGAAAGCTGAATAACCGAAAAAATAATTCCGTTTAATACCTTTTTAATGCTGGAATTTGGCAACGAGATAAAGTGTGAATTGCTTGGAAAGTTTATCATTGAAAACGAATACGACATCGTTACAGTAAGGCAGACCATCAGGCAATTCGCTAAAGATGCGGGCATGGGTATTGTTGACCAGACCCGCATTACCACAGCCGTTAGCGAGTTATTCCGCAACATGTACAATTATGCAGGCGGAGGAGAGGTATTGATTGAACGAGGTGAAGTGGAAAATCACAATGCGCTGATCGTTACATGTATTGACAAGGGTCCCGGAATTGAAAACCTCGAACTGGCCATGAGCGATGGTTTTACTTCGGGTATGGGGATGGGATATGGTTTGCCCGGCGCAAAACGATTGGTCGACCGCTTCGAGATCCTGTCAAAGGTAAACGAAGGGACCTCCGTACGAATTATGAAATGGAAATAACCCGCAAAAATATTCTCAGCCTGCAAATTGATAACGAATCCGATGTGGGTGTTTGCCGGCGAAAAGCGGTAAGTCTTGCCTCCCAAATGGGGTTCGATGACGTAAAAACCGGTGAGGTAGCCATCATGGTTACCGAACTGGTGACCAATGTAATCAGGCACGGGGGGGGAAAGGGAAAACTGGTAATCTGCCAGTTTTGCGATGCCCAGGAGCACCAGGCCATTGAAGTATGGTGCTGCGATTCGGGCAAGGGCATCAGCAATCTTCAAAAAGTTTTAAAAGACGGATATACCGGAAAAGATTCCCTGGGCATCGGTATGGGAACCATCCGCAGGTTTTCGGATGAGATGGAAATCAATCCGCTGCTGGACCATGATTTCAGGGATACCTTTTTTTCAGGTAATCCCCTTTTTAAGAACTGTATCCGGACCATAAAATATTTACCAAACAAATATTGGATGGGGATCAACAAAAGTCTGGAAATTGGCGCTGTTTCACGATGCAAACCCGGAGAAATCCTGAATGGCGACAGTTATATCGTAACCCACCTCGGGCCAGGCCTGAGTGTTGCAGCAGTGATTGATGGTTTGGGACATGGCAGTGAGGCCAATCTGGCATCGCAACTGGCACGTGAGCAAATTATCCTGAAATCGGAATTGCCTGTCAATGCCCTTATGCAGCATGTACACAACGCCCTTCAGGGTACACGTGGCTCGACGATTGGATTATTGCGTCTCGACACCGAAGCCCGCAAACTGTCCTTCTCCGGCATTGGCAACATCGAAGGCTCTTTGTTTACTGCCGAAGGCAAACAAAATCTTTTATCCTATGGGGGAATCATGGGACACAATATGCGAACACCCCGGGTTTTTGATTTTGACTTCACCCCCGGCGACACTGTTTGCATGTATTCCGACGGGATAACTTCGCGTTGGAAATTCGATGAAATAGACTGGACTAACAATCCACAGAAGATCGCAGAAAATATTATGAATCAATTTTCAAGAGCAAACGACGATGCTACCGTTCTTATCATCCGCTACACTTTATAAGATCGGCGAAATTCAGGTGCAGTTCGAATCCGATGTGGTTCGTTCGCGCAACCTGGCTTCGTTGCTTGCATCCGAAATGCAATTCGATAAAACCAACTGTATCCGGATCGGAACAGCTGTTTCCGAATTGACCCGCAATATCATCGAACATGCTCAGGGTGGTACGGTCGATTTCTCCATCGCCATACGCAAGGACGCTTCTGATGGAGTTGTGATCGGATTTTCGGATAATGGCCCCGGCATCAGTGACCTGGAAACAATAGAATCGGGTAATTACCATTCAAAAACCGGGATGGGCGTTGGCCTGATGGGCTCACAGCGTTTGATGGATGATTTCAATATCGTGTCAAAAATCGGGATGGGTACAACCATAACCACTGCAAAATGGCTTCCCCGGTTCTCCATCCGGCTGGGCAAAGCAAGGTTGACCGAAATCCAATCGGCATTCCAAAAAACCATTGAGCGTGGTGATTCGAGCATGGTCGATACCATCAATTCGCAAAACAGCGAGCTCGTTTTCCTCCTGAAACAGATACAGGAGCGCAACAATCAGATTGAGACCATTAACCATGAACTGGAAGAAACCAACCGGGGTGTGGTTGCCCTGAACCGCGAGTTGCAGGATAATGCATCTGCACTTGAAAAGGCAAAATTTGAAGCCGAAAAAGCCAATAAAGCCAAAAGTGAATTCCTGGCCAATATGAGTCATGAGATCCGTACACCCATGAACGGGATAATGGGAATGCTGGATCTCGTTTTAGGTACCGAATTGAATTCCGAACAATTCCAGTTTCTGAAAATGGCCAAGGATAGTGCCGATGTATTGTTAAGTTTACTCAACGACATTCTCGACTTTTCCAAAATTGAAGCCGGGCAACTGGAACTGGAAGACATTGATTACGATCTGCATGAAATTATTGAAGGGGTATCCGATGTGGTTATCCAAAAAATTGAGGATAAGGGACTCGAACTAAACGTGTTGATTAAGAACGATGTCCCCAGATTCCTCGTTGGTGACCCGATGCGTTTACGACAGGTGGTTATCAATCTTATCAGCAACGCCCTGAAATTTACCGAAAAAGGTGAAGTAACCATCTCCGTTTACAACAATGCTTCGGGCGTGCCAGCCAACAATCCCTTAAAAGAGAATGAACTGGAGCTCCTTTTTTCAGTACAGGACTCAGGTATCGGGATTCCCGAAGAACGGCAGCATGCTATATTTGAAAGTTTCTCACAAGCCGACCCTTCCACAACCCGGAAGTTTGGCGGTACCGGCCTGGGTCTGACCATCTGTAAGAACCTGATAAAACTAATGAATGGTGAAATCTGGGTGACAAGTTCAGTTGGAAAAGGGAGTACCTTCTTTTTTACTGCACGTTTTAAAACTTCCGACAAAACCAATCTCAGCAATTTACAGAGACCCGGCAAAATATCCGGGCTGAAAGTGCTGGCGGTTGACGATAATAAAACCAACCGGGTAATTTTGCATGAAATCCTGAAAAATTTTGGTTGCATTGCTGATGTCTTCGAAACTGCGAAGGAAGCGTTACAAGCCATTCAATTATCGGAAAAAGGGAAATATGACATTATCATTTCTGATTTCTTCATGCCTGTAATAAATGGATATGAGTTTCTGAAGGAAGTGCGTAAAACCAATCCGATTCCTGCTGTTGTGCTTACTTCGGTTGGAGCCTGGGGTGAAAAAGAGGTGTTTAAACAACTCGGAAATATCGCGTACCTCTCTAAACCTGTAAAACAGTCGGTGTTGTTCGACAGCATGGTCACCCTGATGGGAGGCGTTGAATCAAAGATCGAAAAAAAAGAAGTCAATCAGGCGTTTTCCCATTTATCCCGGTTACAGGCATTGCCCGATTCAGTAAGGATTCTGCTTGCTGAAGATAATTTAATTAACCAACGGGTAATTACGGCCATGATCAAAAAAACAAACATTGCCGTTGATGTGGTGTCTGATGGTTTGGAAGCGATAGAAGCTATCGGAAATACAAATTACAATCTGGTATTTATGGATGTTCAGATGCCAAAAATGGATGGGCTAACTGCTACCAGGGAAATCCGGGAAAAATTAAAACTGGATAAAATACCGATTGTTGCCATGACGGCCAATGCCATGAAAGGCGACCGGGAAGAATGCCTGATTGCAGGCATGAACGACTACCTTTCAAAGCCGATAAAACCCGCCGAACTCTTTGCAATACTGGAAACCTGGTTGCTCGGTCAGGAACCATAAACCGGGTAGCTGTCTTTAAACGCCCCGGCCCTGACCGATTTCGGATAAATTTCTATTCTTCTTTCAAGCCCTCGAGCAGATTATGGTTGATGGCCTTTCTGGCCGACAACCATATCCACAGTAATCCATTCAGAAATACCACCAGGATTAACCCGCACAAAAACAGCGCCGGTAAGGTGTATCCGGGTGAAACCAGCGATGGCATAATGCCGGCCAACGCAGAAATAAGCCCCAGAAAAAGACCCGACAGCAGCATGAAAGCATGTTCCGCCATGATCAGTCTGATGATGAATTTTTTTGTGAAGCCCAACGCAAGGTAGATGGCAAATTCCTGTTTTCGCTGGCGGATGTTCCGGAAAATCACGATACCCAGTCCGAATGTACCAATAATTATCCCAAACCCGCCCAGCAACATGAATACCGACAGATAGGTGTTTTCTACTGCATGGAAAGCCGCAAGCCTTGCTGAAGCTGAGGTGACCATCATGCCATAATCGCGGAAGAGTGTTTCCAGCCGGCGGGCAATGGTATCGCTTTTGGTTGTGGGGCCATCGATCAGCATGATCCGTGAACCACCCGACGATGGAAAAAACAATCGCAGCAGGCTGTCTGAAACTAGAATATTCCCCTGGAAAATTGAATTGTCCAACCCTCCCATCAGTTTAACGCTAAGGATTTTTCCCGATTCATCCCGGTAAAGCAAGGTATCGCCTGCCTTTTTACGCAATCCCCAAGTAATTACCGATTCATCCGCAAATCCCGCGATCATATCCGGGGCAAGCTTTTGTGTTAACGCTTTCCAGGGGTGGCCTTTATCAACTGATGCCGGAAGATGGGTAAAATTGAACGCATGTATCCTGTCGAAATACCCTGACGGGATTCCCAGCAGGACAGGCTTTGACACCTGGTTAAGGTTCAAACAACTGGCATCATCCCCATCCAGCCGGGTCAACTGAATGAAGCGAAGCGGTTTCAGATCATCTTCATCCTGCAGCCCATAAGCATTGGCGCCTTCCGGGGTATTCAAATCATGCATTATCGGCAGTGTGGTTTCGGCCCAGAAAAGAAATCCACCTGTTCCGGAACTACGGTTCGTGTCGGTGCCATTAAAGGTCTTTCTGTTCGCCCCGGTTATGACAATAGAGAATGTTCCCAGCGACAGCAATGTCACAACGGCCATTGTCCTCCTGCGATGCAGTGTCAGATTTTTCAAAGCAAGGCTAAAAAACCGTGTGATGGTGGAAGATGTTTTCATCGTTGCCCGGATCAGGAAAAAATTCATCAAAAACAATCCCCCGAGCAGGAATAATCCGCCAGCCGTCAGGAATAGCGTAACATTCATTGTTTGCCCTGTGATCAGCAATCCCAGCAAAAGAACCAGGGATATCGCGATCGAAACAAACCCCGTAATGGGAATAATGAACATGTTTGCCTTGGTGGTTGCGTGGTAAGTATTGAGGGATGCCCCTTTTACCAGCATTGCCAGTGGATTTCGAAGGTTTTGCCATAATACAACAACCATGACCATCACGGAGATGAGTATTCCCGAGGCCGCCCCGAGGATTACTGTTAAAGGTTTTATATGCATCACCAGCATGGAGGTGTTTACAGCATCATACCAGAGCGTGTTTAACCCAAAAATGAGGAGTTTGTTGTACAATATTCCTGCCACTACTCCGGGAATAGCGCCTGCAATGGCAACAAGCAAGGCTTCGGTTGACATCATTCCAAGAATTTGCCGGGGGCGAAAGCCGGTTGCCGAAAGTATCCCTGTTTCGGCCATGCGTGTCCGGGCAAGCAGTGAAAACAGCATGGCGGTCAGCAATACCGCGCTGAGCAGGATGAAAAAACTCAGGCTGAGAAATAATTGACCAAAATCAGTTGAATTGCCAGCTGCCAGTTGACCCTCTTTATAAACAGCCTGAAAGGAAAGTCCGTACTGGCCTGGCCGGAGTTTATCCAACAGCCTGTTTTTGATCACTGGAAGTTGGTTTTCAGTTGATTTAAAACGGAATGCAGTATAATGCCCAAACTTGTTATCCCAGATTTTTTGTCCGGTTTCCAGTGAAATAAACGCTTTTGGGGTTCCCCTGTGATCCTTCCAGTACTGCTCGTCTTTAGCACGAATTCTTTTAAGGTCGACCGGTGCCCCGGTTTCCCAATCCCGGCAGTTTCCCGCATCCGTCATCCCCGGAAAATCGGGCATCAGAGATGGATCTGCCAGTGGGTTCCTGTCGGGGATTACTGCTTTTACGAAAAACCGGGTACTGTCCTCTTTCAGAGATCGCAACGGTCCCATGATGAAATAACGGAGATTTATCGTATCTCCCCGATCAATCCCGATATCATTTGCCAGCCAATCATTGACAATGATCTCCCCCGAACCGATGTCTTGCTTCAGAAAGGCTTGGTTGGCAGAAGTTACAAAAGAATAAGGTGTCGACCGGTTTCTGAATGAAATGGAGTTAACAAGGTAAGTCAGGATCGATTCGCAGCCCGGTATGGTTGACAGAATAGCCTTTGCGGTGTTGTCGTCAAAAAAGATCCGGTCGGTGGTGATTTCATATACCCTTTCGGCTTCCCCCCACCCTGACAGGGTCTTGAAGTGAAGTCCGGCATCTTCGGGTTTCCAGGAGATCCGGAGAATGCTGTCAGAAAAGGAAAAAATCGCCCGGGATGTGGTGTCTCCTCCGGCAAGGATGAGGTTTGCATACCCATTCACCTCCAGTAGTGAGGCCAACTGTGTGAGCGAAACGAAAATGTTGAATGGCGCTGTTTGATTGCTCTTCAGGCTGAAGCGCCCCATCTGACTATCCTCAGCAATGCCGGTAACCTTTACACGCAGGGACACCGAAGGTTTTTTTTCCGATGCAAACGGTGCATTCGACGCGGCTTTTCCCTGCTTGTGAATGCGCAACAGCAACTCATCTCCTGGCTTAACCCCTGATTTTTCAGCTACATTACGGCTGATAATGGCTTCATCCTCGCGCGGAACTGGCAAACTGAGATCCCAGAAACTGCAGAAACGCCGATCGATACCGATGATCTGGACCTGATTTATCCTGAGGTTTTTTTCACTGTTGATGGCGATGCCTTCCGATTGAATTACGGGAGCAACCGGAATACCTGTCTGCGAAAAAATTTCACTTGCAAGCTCCTGCCTGAAAAACCGATCGTTTGGTTGCATGGCATACCTTATTTTTCCAAGACGGACATCGGCAAGTCTGTGCAGGCTGTAACGCACCGAATCGCCCACGATAAGCGCTCCGGTAACAACGGCAGTACTGACCATAACACCTGCCAGCACGGCAAGGTAAGATTTGCGTTGGAACCAAAGGTTTCGAAGAAGAAGTCGGAAAAAGCTCATCTTTTATCCATCAATTGTAGTTTCCCGGAGGTCAGCTGATATATTTTCCCCATACGGGAAGCCATCTCTAAAGAATGGGTGACCACAACAACAGCAAGGTTTTGTTCACGGTTCAATTCGCCAAGCAATTGACCGAGTTCCATGGCATTCCCCGCATCGAGCGAACCGGTTGGTTCATCAGCCAGCAGAAGCCTGGGTTTGTTTACCAGTGCCCTTACCACTGCTGCCCGCTGGCACTCGCCTACCGAAAGCTGTACCGGTCGCTGGTGCATTCTGTTTTTCAACCCCACCCGCTCAATAAGCTGATATGCCCGTTGGGTGGCGTTTTGTTGTTTTGCTTTGTCTTTGAAGGGCAATGTAGGAAGGAGAACATTTTCGATGAGGGTCAATTGGGGCAGGAGGTAATGCTGCTGAAAAACAAAACCGAGAAACTGATTGCGGATATGGGCCAGGCGATCATCACCCAGTCCATCCACACTTGTTCCATCGATGATTACTTTACCGGATGAAGGATGATCCAGTGTTCCCAGGATATTGAGCAACGTGCTTTTTCCGGAACCGGAAGGGCCGACAATGGCCAGCGAATCTTGTTCATAAATCGCAAGTGAAATCTGGTCCAGTATAAGGTTGTGAATGTCTGAACCTTGCTGTTCGTATGTTTTGGAAACGTGTTGAAGTTCTGCAAGCATCGTATGCACAAGAATTAGAGAATCGATTTACACCATTGTAACACCCGCTTATAACCCTCCCGCTGATTTCCACTTCTGCATCAGGTTGGCATCAACCGGGAAACCGGCTGTTATTGCAGCTTGTCCGCAGTTATACGCCTCTTTAGGAAGTTTCATCTTATCATATGCCAGGGCTTTTAAAAAGAAGGCTTTGCCCTTTTCTCCCCCCAGACTGATAGCCTTGTCGCTGCAGGTTATCACTTCGCTGTTTTGTCCCAGATGCAAGTAACAAATGGCCAGATAGAGGTTGACTCTTTCAGGCTTGTATCCCTGGCTCACCAGGAATGACAAGTCTTTAAGCGCTTCTTCCTGCTTCGAAAGGTAATCAATACACACCATAGCCCTTTGTAAATAGGCGTCATTCAGCCCAGGCTGCAATTGAATAGCCTTTCCCAGGTTCTCATACGCATCCTGGTAGCGGTTGAACCGGGTGTTGCAGACCGATAACAGGTAATATGCCTGCCCATTGGTTGAATCCTGCTTCATGTGCCGCTTCAGATAATAAGATGCTTCTTCCATCCGGTCCAACCGCGTGTTGCAATATCCCATATAAAAATATATGTCTTTCTTCAAACTGTCATATTCAAGTACTTTCCGGTAATCATCGAGCGCTCTTGAGAAATCCGACAATTTATTGACAAAAATGGATGCCCTGTTGTAGTATAGGTTGGCTAACTCTTTCCGGTCACTTTGTGACACGAGCTTTATGGCAAGGGTGTTATGATCAACGGCCTTGTTGTTTTGGTCGATCTCAGCATAATAGAGGGCTACCGTGTAATGGGGGCGCCAATAGAGCGGGTAACTCTTTATCGTATTCAGCCAGTAGGTTTCACTGTTTTTGTAAGTCATGAGATACCTGAACCCGGGAACGATCAGGCTGAACATGTAAACCGTCAATATGATAACGCCTGCTGTTTTATACCTCGGTTCATGGAGCAGCCATGAAAACAAAAGCGCCACCAGCATGAATAACCCGATATAAGGAATGTAGGTATAACGCTCGGCTAATAATTCTTCCCCTACCGGGATGAATTTCACCACAATGCTAATGGTGACAACAAAAAATGCAAGTCCGAAAAAAGTGCGTGATCCGGTTTTGCGGCTTATCCACAAGCCTGCCGCGATAAAGAGCAGGAACAGGAATGTAAACGCATATAACAAGGCCGGGGAGGTCGGTGTGTATGGGTGTATCCCCGACAATACTCCGGGATAAATAACCCGCTGCAAATAACAGATGTAATTATAAAAGCCATACAGAAAATTCTGCTGGGCATCAACCATGCCATAACTCAAGGCCGAAACCGATTGTTGCGCCTTAAGCGCCAGCAACCCAAAACAAATGGAAAGGACCAGGAACGGTATTTTTTCGACTATCACGGCCATAGTATATTTTCTTTTCCAAAGAATATCCACCAGAATAATTACAGGGGTAAGAACGACCGCCTGCCCTTTGGACAGAAGGGACAAAAGGAAAAAAAACAAGGATGCCATGTAACGGATTTTCCCGCCCTGGTTAAGATAACAGATGTAACTGATCAACGAAAGCAAAAAGAAAGTTGTGTATAACACATCCTTTAATTCGGAAATCCAGGCAACCGATTCGATGTGCATAGGGTGAATGCCGAATAGCAAAGCCGTCAGCATGGCCACAAACCAGTTGTTTGGAACCAGTTTTTCAACCAGGCGGAAAACCAGGTAAACGTTAATCAAGTGAAAAATCAGGTTGATGAGATGGAAATAGAGACCGTGAAATCCAGCCAACTTGTACCCAATGGTAAATAGCAACATGGTAAGCGGGTGATAATTGCCCATCCAGTAAGTCGTAAACAGCTTAACAACTGAGAAATTTTTCAGCAAGGGGTTTTCAACGATATATCCTGCGTCATCCCAGTTGAGGATATCAAACCCCAGCAATGGTGCAAAAAAGATCGCTGTAACGATAAGTGGTAACAACAGGTAGTACACCCGGGGGATTGCAGTTTTAACTTTCGTCTTTGTTTTCTTTTTCATTTTTTATTCAATCGCTTTGCAGCCGTAACTTTTCAGCTCATTGATTACAAATATGTTGTATCACATGAGCCATGGATGATTTAAGAGACCTGGAGATACCTGGTGAAAGCGGTAAGGGCAATGGGAATGAAATCAGGAAATTGTTGCTAAATCAAGGCTGACAGAGTTTTTAGTATGAATCTTCGGCAAAAAATTCCCAATTATCGGCATTTTTAACAGCCTTATCAGGGTCATCCTTTGCCAGCTTTTGTGCGGTTGCAGCACCGTAAAAATCATTAAACGTAGAATTGGTATATACCTCTTCGTGTGAAATTTCATGTACAATTGTACCGCCTCTTGAATCCCTTCCTGTCAAAGCGGCTTTCCAGAAACTCTTGCCAAGTTCGATTAAATAATGCTTGTCTCCCGTATTTACCTGTGCAAAAATTGCCTGATTCCTGGTTGCGCAATTAAATTCAACGTCTTTAGATTTAAATACTGAATGCATTTTTACCCACCCCTTTTTGACTTGATTAAACCTTGTGACTGATGTCGGGTTGGCGGGATCATAGTTAGTATCAAACCAGCGTTTATAGCGGTCACGTTTGTCTCCGCCAATATGGATCTGAGCCTTGTCGGTCATCTTAGCTGCAACATCCAGCGCCGTGACGATATCACTTTTTTCGGTATTGACATCGTTGTATACAACGGCTTTGCGCTGAACCTTGCCATTCTGTTGTACAACGTGCGTCAGTTCATGCGCCAGCAAATGTTTTCCCGATGAACTTTCCGGATTGTATTTCCCATTGTTGAAATATATATCAGTTCCATGCGTAAACGCCTGTGCATTCAGCATACTATTCATTTGAACCGCATTGGAATCGGTATGGATTTTCACATTGCTGAAATCAGCATTGAAGCGACTTTCCATAAATGAGCGGGTTTCGCCCGGCAAATGATTTCCGCTATTTCCGGAATTACCGATTATTTCTTCTGATATTGAACCGGATGTTTCGTTTACGATTGGTTCCTTCAACAGGGAAATTGTTCCGGAAACATGACTGGATTGCATATTTTCCGCATTAAGCGTATTACCCGGCACGACTGATTCAGAAACAGACATCACTTTATTGGCCATTTCATCCGCTTCTCTCTCAGAGCTGTCGCCCGGTTGACTGATCTCCAATTTAGGTTGTATGATTAGCTGTTTGCTTGATTGAGCATGATACCCCTCTTTCCGTTGTTGGATATCCTTATTATCATTCATCCATTTAAAACCATCATTTGCTTTACGCCGGATAACATTCCCGGGAAAAAGAGAGGTTTGCGGTGACTGAACAACGATGGAATTAACATGATTTTTATGTTGGGAAACCGGCTTTGGTTTCTCAATCTGCAAAGCTGTTGTTGACATGTGCCCAATATTTTAATACAAAGTTAAATATTTTAATAATTTATTTCGCTTGTAATAAAAAAAGAGTGCTGACAGCGTATTTAAAAATACTGTCTGGCACTGAGAACCACAGAAAAACCTCACAGGGAGCCACAAAGCGAAAATTTATGAATCAATCAGGTTTATAGATTATTAGGGTCTAAATCACCTGACTTGTCCCTTTTAGTGCGGTGCTTCTAATTTGGCGATAAG
>CAIYES010000067.1 GCA_903925275.1 uncultured Bacteroidales bacterium | reverse complement strand
TGATGGATTCCAATCCACTGGTTGGGGGTTAATAAACAAAGCTTTCTAAGCATGTTTACATAAGTGTTGATTAGTTGAGTCTGCCGGAGCGATCCGGCAGGTTTTTTATTCATTCACATTATTGGATAATTATACGGTTAAGAGAATATCTATTCACGTTTTGTCATACATTTACAGATTATGGCGGGTATCATTGCGCCAAAAGTCAAAAATTGTCGCGATATGGCGGTGAGAAAGAAGTGTTATGCATCATTCTAAAAAGAGACATGGAAACTTACACTAAAACAAATAGAAAATGAAAAATACAGCATTGATAACAGGAGCATCTGACGGAATAGGATTAGAATTGGCTAAAGTTCACGCTTCAAAAGGGGGTGATTTAGTTTTGGTTGTCTTATCCTGAAATAGCTATACAGTAAAAGATCAAAAACTGTATAAAAATGAAAGCAAAAAAAATCCCACCAAATGCAACAGGGAAAGTTCGCCCAGTGTTTTCTGGAACAGGCAAAGAAAAAATTGTTGAAGAAATTGAATCAGAAAGTATCAGCGTCAAGGATGCAATGACGAAATACGGGGTCACTGGTCAAACCCTTAAAAAATGGGTCCGAACTTATGGAAAGGGCGAAACCATCACTGGGCCATTGCTACGTTTGACCAATATACAGCAACGTCAGATTATTGCTGAAATAGAAACAGGCAATTTGACCATTTTGGAAGCCCTTAAGAAGTACAAAATCAATGAAAGTACTTTCTATTACTGGAGAAAGAAATATTCCAACGATATTGTCAGTGTAAAAACCACAGACAATATGAAAAAGAACGACGAGTGCAACCCATCCAGCACGGAATCTCAACATTTAGAGGAACTTAAACTAAAAATCATCGCCTTGGAAACGATGATTGACATTGCAGAAAAGGAGTTTAATATTCCGATCCGAAAAAAATGTGGTTCCAAACAGTGACAATGTTGAAAGCAACATGTGCAAATACCGGAGTCGGAAGGCTTTGCATGCTGTTTGGAAGAACCCGACATGCATTTTATGACAGATTATGGTTTTTAAAGCAAAGAGACGATGAACACATACTGGTGTTGGAAATGGTGGCTGAGATCCGAAGGGAAATACCCAGGATCGGGACAGGAAAACTCTACCAGATGCTCAGAAAACCGTTGCAGTCAAACGATATAAAAATGGGGCGGGACCGGTTACATGCGCTACTGCAAGATCATGGATTAACTGTCAGGCCAAAGAAGCGATATACCAGAACGACCAATTCAAACCATTGGATGAAGAAGTATCCCAATTTAATCAAAGAACTTCAAGTCTCAGAGGCGGAAAAAATATGGGTTGCCGATATCACATATATTGTTGTTGGCGATGACTTCAATTTTTTGAACCTCATTACTGATAACTATTCCAAACGAATCATGGGCCATTGTCTTCATCCGACACTTGAAGCGAAAGGGACAATAACGGCGTTGAAAATGGCATTAAACAACAGACAAAAGCCTGAAAATAAGCTGATTCATCATTCTGACAGAGGAACCCAGTATTGTTGTCTGGATTATGTAACCCTTTTGCAAGAAGCCGATATAGGCATTAGTATGACTGAAAACGGGGATCCCTATGAAAACCCGGTTGCTGAACGAGTCAATGGGATACTCAAGGGAGACTTTGAACTGGATAAAAGGTTTTCTTCCAGAGCCGACGCTATAGCTGCTATTGACAGAAGTATCAGGGCGTATAATGAACTCCGCCCTCACCTGAGTTGCAATATGTTCACACCCAACCAAGCTCATGAAATGGTCGGCCCGCTTAAAAAAAAATGGAAACCCAAAATGTATGCTAAACGACCGGATTTGCTCCATGTTTAGGTTTTGTAAGGCATCGAACCGAATGCGTATGCATGAAAAAAGTGCCAGGTCCTCTTCGGGCTGGCACTTGCATTACGCTATCGGACCAGGTTATTCCTTCAGCAGTTGCTCCTCAGCAGAGCTGCCGTCCGCTTCACCTGATGAAACAAATTTACTCAATGTAAAGCTAATACCGTTTGAAAATTGAATTTGTATAGCTAATTTAGTACGATAAAAATAACATGTATAGTCAATTCAGTTCAACTAAAAAAACATGTATAGCCAATTCAGTACAAACCTTCTTACCTGTATAGTTTTTTCAGTATAGGACATTGATTCACGTACAATAATACCCGGAATGTCTTATCCTGAAACTAAGAGCCAACTTAGAGCCCTCATAGAGAAACCTTAGAGCCACCTTAGAGAAAAGCCTGAAAAAAACGGGTGATGTTCAAGATTCCATGGCGGGGCCATGAGAGGCTGGTGGCAAATCAACACCGCACAAGGGATACAAAAATACGAATCCAGCCCCTATTTTCATAAAAAACCGGTGAGTTCTTTCTCTGTGATGTTGCCGGGCAAATCCCATGCAGTTACCTGGCAAATCACGCGCGGCCTGAGCAACGAAGGATCATGCACAGTGTAATGAAATCCAATCCAGGGGAAAAGCTGGCAGGCATCCCCCTGTTCCAGGATTTCACCGGATGGGGAACACAAGGCTACCGATACACCGGCCACCTGGAAAATATCAAAGGCTTCAACAACGAGCCGGATGGGGATTCCTGTTTGCTTATCCAGTTTTATCCTGTTGACCGAAGGCGGG
>CAIYES010000066.1 GCA_903925275.1 uncultured Bacteroidales bacterium | reverse complement strand
TCAATACGACATCCCCGGATTCCATATTGTATCGTGCTCAAACATGGTACCGGTTAAAAGAATTCACCTGTTGGCCGAAAGTTTGAATTATATAAAAAACCCAATCGTTTGGACTCACTTTGGTACAGGTTCGGAGAGAGAATTCATCCAGGACATTATCAACAAAGCAGGAAACAGTTTTCGTGCAGAACTGAAAGGCTGGGTATCCCATGCTGAACTGATGCACTATTATGCAACCAATCATATAGATCTTTTTCTGAATACCAGCAGTTCTGAAGGTGTCCCCGTTTCAGTTATGGAGGCACTCTCTTTTGGGATTCCTGTAATTGCAACAGATGTCGGCGGAACATCGGAAATTCTGGATTCTTCCTGTGGAAAACTTATTCCTGTGAATATATCAGCCAAACTGCTTGCAGATGAAATTGATTCATTCCTTTCAAAAACGGATTTGGAAAATTTTCGGATAAATGCACGTCATAGCTGGGAAAAAACAAGCAATTGTTCAAAATTTTATCCGGAATTCGTTGAGTTATTAACTACATTTGTTTGAATTGACGTCGATTCAACTTGTTTTGATAATTTTGCTTTCATTACGTTGTTCTTCCATTGAAACAAACTGCCAATGAAACAATCATGGATTCTTTTCATTTTTTTTCTTTTCCCGATCTTTTCTTTTTCATCCGAAGTAAATGAAGGAAATGATTCCCTCTCAACCATATTGCATATCAATTCCCTGAACAAAAATGCCGAGATTTCCTTTGAAAACAACCCGGAATTCTCAAAATATTCAGCTAACGAAGCCTTCACACTTTCAAGTAAGGTAAAATATACAAAGGGTCAGATTGACGCACTCACATTGTTGTCAAAATATCATTTGACCAAAGAAGAGTATTTAAAAACACTTGAAGTGCATTTCAAAATAATTGACATCTATGATCATACCCATGATGTTGAAAACCTTGTAATCGGATATTCCCGCGTAATCCAATTTTTTCTGCTGATCAAAGATTATGATCTGGCCGAAAAATATCTTGTCATAATGTCCCGTTTAGCACAAAAATCAATTAATCCAGTCATGCATGGCCAGGTGTTCCTCAACCAGGCAAAGTATTATCTGGCCAAAGGTGAGTTCAATCTGGCCATCCGCAACCTGTACCTGTGCATCCCTTGTTTCCAGAAAGCACAAGACGTGATGGCTGAAGGCGCAGTATATAAATACCTTGGAGATGTTTACGTTCAAACAAAACAATATTTCAAAGCTGACTTTGCCTACCGGACTGCCATTTCATTTTTTTCCCAGATACCGGATCCTACCGAAATCGCCATCACTTATACGCGCATTGCCCATATCTATCAATCACTTAATGACTATCCGAAAAATCTCGAGTATAACCGGATTGCCTTGCACCTTCGCGAAAAAATCGGCCAGTCATCGCTGATCGCTTCTTCATTTCTCAATGTAGGAGAAGCATATTGGCTGCTTGGAAGAAAAGATTCTGCCACTTTTTACCTCCGTAATGCATTAAATCTGGCTAAGCAAATCAACAGTACCTATTTGCTGGAAGCAATTTATAGCCAGCTGTCTGATTTTGCAAATGCTGAGAAAAGGTATCAGGATGCACTTAACTATTATACAGCCTGCGTCGAATACAGGAATAAAAAGATCAAAGAGCAAACCCGTTCTGAAATTGCGGTCTTTGAGGCTAACCGAAATATTAGAGCAAGCGAAGCACAAAATGACCTCATGCGTCAGGAAAATCTTATCCAGGAACTGCAGATCAACAATCGTGGAATCCAGACATTTTTTTTCGAAGTAGCGTTCCTGATATTGCTGTCGTTGATCTGGTTTGTCGATACACTCGCCCGCGACCACCGCAAAAAAAAGAATGAGCTGAAAGTCCTGAACAATCGGTTGAAGCAGGAGATATATGAGCGTATAGAAGCGGAAGGACGGCTTAACCGGAGTGAAGAGTTGCATCGTTTCCTTGCTGAAAACACGGTCGACGTAATTTCCTTGCTTGATGCCAATTTAAGACGGCAATATATCAGCCCTTCCTGTGAAAAGTTTTATGGGTATTCATCTAACGAAATACTTCAGATGAAGAGTCCGCTTGATTTGGTCGATCCGGCATTCCATGTCGCTGTAAACCAGCGGTTACTTGAAATGTACCATACGAAGAAAACAACACGTTATATTTACAAAGTCAGGCAAAAAAATGGTACTGTATTCTGGGCAGAATCAAATATTAACCCGATCCTTGATCCTCTGACGAACGAAGTAAAAGATTTAATCACAGTGGTACGCGACATTTCTGAACGAATGAAGCATGAGGAGGAAATTGCCGAAAATGCCAGGCAAAAAGAATATCTGCTGCGTGAAATCCATAACAGGGTAAAAAATAATTTTACCATTCTCAACAGCCTCATGAATATGCAGCGCGACCAGGCAGGCGACTCCGAACTCAACCGTTCGCTAACTGATCTGCAACTTCGGGTCCGCACTATGTCGCTGGTTCATGAGCAACTCTATCAAACCCAGGAAATAAGCGCTATCCCTTTTGACAATTACCTTCAGCATCTCACCCTTATTATTTCAAGTTCCTTCAACAACGACCGCATCTGCCTGCATACTGATATCCGGCCCTGCTTACTTGCCATTGAAATGGCACTTCCCATGGGGCTGATTATTAATGAACTTATTACAAACGTCTACAAATATGCTTTCCCCGGCAAACAAACAGGAAATCTTTGGGTAAAACTTCTTCCTGAAAATGAACAAAATTACAGCATCACCATCTGTGATGATGGCATCGGACTACCTGAAGATTTTACGATGAAAGCCACACAATCCATGGGAACCCAAATTATAGGGATATTAATACAACAACTTGAAGCTAAACTTGAGATCACAAACAATGGAGGAGCCTGCTTCCGGATCCTTTTTTCACCCAACCAAGAATAGAGTCTATGCTAAATAAACACTATAAAATTGCCATCATTGGCGCAGGTACTATTGGCACAGCCTTGGGTAATATCCTCGCTTCAACCGGGACAGAGCCTATTCTCCTGCATTCGATCGAAACACAGATTGTTGACGGCATCAACGAGAATCATATCAATTCGAAGTATTTCCCGGCATTGCATCTGCACCCTGGTCTTCATGCTACAAACAATGACAGGTTACTTGAAAATTGTGAAGTCATCTTTCTCGCTATTCCTTCAGTGGTTATGATCGGGTACCTGAAAACTGTACGAAGCCACCTTCCTTCAGGTGCCTTGTTTGTTAACCTTGCCAAGGGATTTGGTTCAGAAAGCAAAACAATCTTTGACTGCCTGAAAGAAGAATTCCCCAATCCGGTATGCACCATGAAAGGTCCAAGTTTTGCCGTTGAAATCATCAACCATATACCAACCGGCTTTACATTAGGTTTTGAGAACCCCGGACATGTTTCTCGGATAAAGGAGATATTTACAGGGACAAACATTCATCTTGATTTTTCAAACGATATCCGTGGGGTGGAAATTCTAAGCATCTTAAAGAATATTTATGCTGTCGTTCTGGGAATTGTCGATGCACAATTTAACTCCCCTAACCTTCGGTTTTTGATACTTACCAAAGCGTTTCGCGAGATGCGCCGTGTGTTAAAGTGGTTCGGCGGCAGGGAGGATACATTATTCAACTATTGCGGGTATGGCGACTTCACACTCACCGCGTTAAACGACCTAAGCCGCAACCGCACCCTCGGGCTGCTTATCGGTAAAGGCTTTTTTACCGAACATGTTTCTCACGAACTGGTACTGGAGGGAAAAACCGCGGCAATGGTATTCTACCAGGAAATTTCAAAAACAATGGCTGTTGAAGACCATTTTCCCATAATTGCAGAACTTTACCATATCTTCCACACCAAATACGACATCTCGCTGTTTGTGAATACTATCCTTAATTTCCCGGAAGTATAGCCCGCCTAATTCATCACCTATTACTTGTCACTTGTCACTTGTCACTTGTCATTTGTCACTTGTCATTTGTCACTTGTCATTTGCCACTTGTCCTTTGTCATTCTTTTCGTATCTTTGCCTTCATTTTCGGGGCTGACCGGTTTTGACAGCAGGGAAGTGGGATTGTAAGCATGCCGAGTGTTCGTGAGCAGGCCTCGTAAAAAGTCAGTTCACACAGCCTATAACTGGCGACAATTATTCTTACAGACTAGCTGCTTAATTTTAGAAATTAGGCGCGTCTTGTCTCCCGGAAAACCTTTCTCAACGGTGTTCCGGATGAGGCATCGCAAAGGTTGAGATAGTCCGGGCATTGTTCCGCTGACCGGGTGAACAAACAGGAACTACGAATCGGGTGGGTTCGCTTCTGACCAGCCTGATGCCGACAACCAATCAGAAGCTATGCATGTAGAAAGCATTTTTGCTACTTGTTTGGACGAGGGTTCGAATCCCTCCAGCTCCACTAAGTAATGGTATTCTGTTGTAAGCCATTGTCAGAAAATTATGAATATGTATAATGGTACAATGTAAAATCTATCATTTTTTTATCATTTTACAATATTGAAATTAATATTTATTCCTTTCATGGAATTTCAAACAGTCTGTTATTCAATTATAAAGGGGATTTGATCGTATTCATTTCCCTTTTTTTCTGAATGTTAAAAACTTTTTATCTTTACCGACAAATAAAAGAGATGATTAAACTCCTTTTCATCTGTTAGCAATCATCTGTACATAAAAAAGCATTTCAGTTTTTTCACTGTTTACTGTTCGCTCTGTTAATTTTTATTCAGTAATAATCTGCCTTCATGTTGTTAGGAAAAAAAATAATAGTTGTTCTTCCGGCTTACAATGCTGAAAAAACAATTGCGCAAACCATAGCAGAAATCCCGCTCGACCTGGTGGATGAGTATGTGGTAGTTGATGATGCCAGCACCGACAATACCATTCAGGTTGCCAGTACACTCCGGGTTAAGAACCTCATCAAGCATGACAAGAACAGGGGCTATGGAGGCAACCAGAAGACCTGCTACGATACAGCTCTTGCTTTAAATGCGGATATTGTTATCATGTTGCATCCCGATTATCAGTACACCCCGAAACTGATTCCATCTATGGCACATCTGATTGCCAGCGGTCTCTATCCTGTTGTAATTGCTTCCCGAATCCTTGGTAAAGGTGCTTTAAAAGGAGGAATGCCCAAATACAAATACATATCAAACCGTTTTCTTACCTGGGTCCAAAACCTTTTAATCAATCAAAAACTCTCCGAATACCATTCCGGTTATCGTGCATTTTCACGCGAAGTATTGGAAAAAGTGAATTATCATGCCAATTCTGATGATTTTGTATTTGATAATCAGATGCTGGCCCAGATTTTTATGGCAGGATTTGAAATTGCTGAAATAACTTGTCCGACAAAATATTTTGAGGAGGCATCTTCCATCAACCTGCGTCGAAGCATTAAATATGGATTGGGGGTTCTCAGAACTTCTCTGGGCTATTTCTTCCATAAAACCAGAATGATCTCGCTCCCAATGTACAAGTCAAAATGACCTATCTATGGCCATCAGAAAGAAGAGTACAGTAAAAGAAGAGAAATTGCTGAATTGGAAACTCCTTTTTTTACTATCTGTTTCTTTTCTTGTTTATTATCCTTCCCTACAGCATGATTTCGTTAATTGGGACGACATTGTTTATATTATGAACAATGAAATGATCACTGCATTTAACTGGGTCAACGTGAAACAAATATTTTCCACCTATTTCATGGGAAATTATCACCCGATGATCCTACTCAGTTTCTTGTTTGATTTTCACTTTTTCCGGTTCTCAGCTAATGGCTACCATGTTCACAATCTCCTCCTGCATCTTGTCAATGCTACACTTGTCTATACATTTTTTTTTCATTTGCTGAAAAAGAATTCAAATGTGGCCATCACAATTGCCTTGCTCTTCGCACTTCACCCCATGCATGTCGAATCTGTGGCTTGGGTTTCAGAACGGAAAGATGTACTTTATACTGCATGGTACTTTCTATCTTTGTTAACCTATTTGTTTTATTTGCAAAGAGGCAAAAAAATTTATTATTTTCTTGCATTAATCTTTTTTATCCTTTCCTGCCTTTCAAAAGCACAAGCGGTAACATTACCTTTCGTATTGATACTGACAGACTATTTTGCAACCAGAAAATTTGAATGGAAAGTCGTGTTTGAAAAAATCCCGTTCTTCCTCTTGTCTCTCATCTTCGGTATTGTCGCCATATTTGCCCAAAAAGCAAACGATTATATTAACCCGCTGGGAATCCCGGTCTTCCAGAGCCTCTTCTATGCACCTTACAGTTTATGGGTTTACCTTGCAAAATTCCTGGTTCCTGTCTACCAAACCGGGGTATACGATTATCCGTTATCATTAGAAGGGACGATGCCTTATTATATATACTTATCTCCCCTGATTTTCCTGTTCCTGATTGCTGTTGTCTGGATAACCTGGAAAAATTATAAATACATCACGTTTGGGCTGTTATTTTTCATTGCAACCATCTTCCCTGTTTTGCAGTTTCTCCCGGTTGGTGGTGCGATAGTAGCAGAAAGATATACCTATATTCCCTATATTGGTTTAAGCTGCATCGTTGCCATTGCATTTTGGGAATACCGGTCCAATTCAGCATTAAAATATAAAAACATACTAACCCTATCCGGGATCATCATCATTCTGGTAATGATTTCTTTAACCTGGAACCGCACCCTTGTGTGGAAAGACAGTATTACTTTCTGGACCGATGTGATCGAAAAAAATCCGGTCTGCGTTAAGGCATATTATAACAGGGCCGCCATGTTCAATGAAAAAAAGGAGTACGACAAAGCAGTAAAGGATTTAACTGACGGCCTGAAAATTGATTCGAACGATGCAAAAAAATTAAATTTCTATTCATCCCGCGCTTTCATTTATAAAAAAATGGGAAAATATGATTTAGCATTGATCGATTATTCAAACGCAATTAAAAAAAATCCTGAGTATTTCAATGCCTATCTGGACAGAGGGATTCTGTATACCGACCAACTTGGAAAATA